>CAJTVK010000133.1 GCA_910579645.1 uncultured Lachnospiraceae bacterium
CTCCGCCTTGCACTGACATGCAGGCGGTACGGAGTATTATGGGCATGATGTGTTTCAGATGAATGTGCGAAGATATTGGCATATTATTGAGGATTAATATTTATGCTTTGAATGTAAAGTGTAGGCAATTTCGAGATGGTGTTTCGTTTTTCAATGCATCGCGGCTGGATGAGGCAGGGATGGATTATAACTTCTTCTACCTTGCCGGGATATATGGCTCCGGGTATATGGAGGAAGGGGTAAAGAACACGGCGGAGGTGTTCAACCAGCTCCACCCGAAGGCCATTGTTTCCTCCATGCTGACAATCTACCCGACTTCGGAGCTGTACCAGGAAATCCAGGCTGGGAACTGGACGGAGGAAACGGAGACAGAAAAGCTGTATGAATTAAGGACGCTGATCGGCAGCCTTGACATATGGCATGATGAATGATTTTGAAAAGGTCATGTCGGAACTTGGGGGAGGCTCCGTGTCGGACGAATTCGTGACAAGGGATTATGGCAGGGAGCAAGAAAGACGCATCAGAATGCGGCAGGAAAGAGTTTTGCAGAGCAGATAAACAATGTGGCAGGTGCAAAGCCACATACATCTATTGTCTATATGAAAACGGGTGATATGCTGTACTCTGGTGGTAACGGAACAGGGCTGTCTTTCTACATCAAATATGCGGAAGGATCAACAGAGGATGTTCCGACTGTGATTGCAAAAGGTGTTGATGAGAATGGGAATGAATTTGAGCAGACCATACATATTAACAAGATAAATCCCCGGAATGTTTCATTAGTGGAAATGACAGCTTTGGAATCATATATGGGGGTGGATAAGAATGGAGGGCTTACATCATTAGCGCCTGAAACTGGAATGATGGGGTTGAGCGACAGGACAGGAAAGTATTCTTAATTACAACGCAGGAGAACAGATCGCCACCCTCTATACAAGGCATAAGGCGATCATGCGGAAACTTGACACGCTTGTTGCCGACTTCCCCGACACATATAAGCTGACAGGGCAGGACGAGGTCACGAAAAATTCAGTTTTCAAAAGATATTCTCTGATGTATAATAAAAATGGCGAAAGAAGGTGATATTTTGAGTACAACAGAGCAGACACATCAACAGGACTTAGAACGTCTGAAAGCACTCCGATATATGGACGATGATTTTATGCACTGTCTGCCTTGCAGATAATTTTGAGGGTGTGGAACTCAACGAGGGAAATGAATTGTTTGGTGATGGTTCGCATATCATATATGTTAATGGGAAATATAGGGGCAATGATGAAGTTGGTAAGCTAATGTACGATTTTTCATGCACTAACCCTGATGATATGAACTATGAAACGCTTGCTAAAAGGGCACGATATTTTAAGCAAGACGAGGAGTTGCTGCCATGTGTAAAATTATGGAAGATATGAGAAATGAAGCGGCAAGGGAAGCGGTTAGGAAAACAACAAAAGAAAATGCACGTAGACTTTTGAAATTAGGAAAAATAAGAATTGATGAAGTATCTGATTGTTTTCCTGATTTGCTTGATAGTGATGTAAAAGAATTAGAAGCCGAGGTTATGCAGTTAGCATAATCAGAGAAATAATTTAATATCAATAAAACAGCGTAAAGGCGCATGGAACAATAAATTGTAAACAATGCGTCTTTTTTATGCCCAAAAGGAGGAACATGAGCGACAACATGTACTCAAAGGAATTGGGATTTCATGACAATGGCGTTCGTGTTACAAGCAGAAAGCAGGCGTTAAAAGAGATGAAACAATGGATGGACGCATATGGTGTGCAGAAGCTTTTTGCTTATAATGCATCTTTCGATAAAAGGCATCTGCCGGAATATGCAGGGTATCAATGGTATGATATTATGGGTTTAGCGGCGTACCGCCAATATAACAGGGCGATACCGGACTCTGCGGACTGCTGTAAGACAGGGAGGCTGAAACGGGGCTATGGCGTGGAAGACGTACTGAAAATGCTTAGCAAAAATACGGGTTATAGTGAGACTCATAATGCCGTTTCGGATGCGGAGGACGAGCTGCATATTATGCAATTGCTGGGATACGGCTTAAATGAATATGACATTGCATTTCTGCCGGATAAGAAGGGTGCGGCAGAAGAAAAGAAACCCCAAAGGCCTTAGTCACGGTTTAGGCTTTTGCGGTAGGCGGTGGCACTTTGACCGTAGTAACGCCGGAAAGAGGCGGAGAAATGCTCCACACAGGAATATCCGGTATTTTCCGCAATCTGCGTAACGGACATTTGGGGATTTTGCAGCAGGATGGAGGCGGCAGACATGCGTGCCTCTGTTTTTTTCTGCAGAAACGTCTTTCCGTAGTGTGTCTGCAGGAGCCGTTCGGTCTGCCGGATTCCCAGTCCCAGGCGGGAAGCCAGGGCATCCAAGGTCAATGTCCGGTATTCGTAAAGGAAGCATTCTTCAATAATCAGGTATTTATTGTCGATTAAGTTGGGAACATTGACGGAAGTATTTATTTCTGTTTTTTCTTCGTAATTTCTTACCAGCTTCACAATCAGCTGTTTCAGCAGGATTTCGGCCTGAATGGAATAGCCGGTATAACGGTGCTCCAGTTCGAAAAAAAGCTGCTTCATTAATGTATGGATATCCTGTCCGTCCTGCCCGAACCAGAAGTCGGTCTGACGGAAGCGGTTTACCAGTCTTTTTTCTGCCAAGGAAGCTGCGGGGGAGGAACTGCGGCCTATTTTCAGGTAGATGCAGTATTCACCCATAGGGTCTTCCCGATTGGGTATCTGAGCATGCTCAATAAAAGGGCCTGTGACAAAAAGCGTGTTGGGGACGATGCGGTAAGCGGTACCGCTGATCGTGGCTGTGCCGCAGCCAAAGGGGATGTAATGGATTTCATAGCTGTTTTTGCTATGGCTGTGGCGGGGGATGGAACGTTCGAAACGTTCCAGGACGATATTGGAAACATGGAAATCATATTCGCCAAGGGAAAAGTGCAGGTCGTTATGGTCAAATCGTGTCTGCATGAAAGTCTCCTTTCTTCCTGCGGGCAGCCGGCGGTGTGGATATGCCGAGAGATGCCATGCATTTCCGGCATATAGTGAAAATGGCGCATACATGCTTTAAATATACTTTTGTTTTGGACAGATTGCAATAAATATTCGGCAACACGACATAAAAATGTTAAAAATGTCAAAGGAATCTCTTACCAAGAGAGCCGGACGGATTCTATAATATAAATATAAGTTAGCAGTTATTGTTCTGTCGGACAAGGGTACTGGGAGGGAGACTGCGGAACTGGAAAACAGCAGTCGAGCGGGAAGTACCCCAGAACAATAACAGGCCGAGAAATCGGACGGTTAATGTTCTGCCGGATAAGGGTACTGGGAGGGAGACTGCGGAACTGGAATAGGAGGAAAAGAATATGGCAAAGATGATGGGGGCAATTCTGCCCGGCAACAGCACAGTGGAACTGAAGGAATTTGATATCCCGAAGCCGGGGCATGGGCAGGTGTTAGTGCAGACAAAGGCGACGACCATATGCGGAAGCGACATTCGGTGCATTTACCGGGAGCATGTGGGAAAGGGGCCGGAAGGCTACATTCCGGGCATGATTGCCGGGCATGAGCCTTGCGGCGTGATTGTGGAAGAAGGGGAAGGGCTGAAACGCTTCAAGAAAGGGGACCGGGTAATTGTGTACCATATATCCGGATGCGGCGTATGCAACGACTGCAGAAGGGGATACTATATTTCCTGCAGCAGCGAGCACAGGCAGGCATACGGATGGCAGAGGAACGGGGGAATGGCTCCTTACATACTGGCAGAAGAGAAAGATTTAATTGCTTTGCCCGACGAACTGACTTATAAAGACGGTGCGCAGGTGGCCTGCGGGTTCGGCACGGTATATGAGGCCATTGAGAAAATCGGTGTCTGCGGGAATGACGCAGTGCTGGTAACCGGCCTTGGCCCGGTGGGGCTGGCGGCATTGATGCTTGCCAAGTGCATGGGGGCGAACCAACTGATTGGTGTGGAAATGAATGATTACCGGATTGACTTGGCTAAGAAGCTTGGGCTTGCAGACCATGTATTTAAGCCGGGCGATGATGCTCTTGACCAAATCCTTGCGGTGACTGGCGGAAAAGGAGTGGAGCGTGCCATCGATGCCAGCGCCAACGATGCGGGAAGGCAGCTTGCCATCCGTGCAACGAGGGAGTGGGGCAAGATTGCTTTCGTAGGAGAGGGCGGTACCTGCAATTTCAATCCCAGCCCGGACATAATCCATGGGCAGAAGACGATTTACGGTTCTTGGGTAACGTCGTTATGGAGAATGGAAGAATTGGTAGAGCGTCTGGTAAGATGGGGCATTCATCCGGAAGATTTGGTAACCCATGAATTCCCGTTGGAAAAGGCGGATGAGGCCTATGCCTTGATGGCAGGTGGGCAGTGCGGCAAAGTTGCGGTAACGTTTGGCGAATAGGAAGCAGGGAGGAAAAGGGAATGGATAACAGGGTAAATCCTGCGGAGGTGCCGAAGAGGAAGCTGTATACAGGGGAAGAAATCCCGGCGGTGGGATTAGGGACCTTCGGTTCCGATAAATATTCGCCGGAACAGGTGAGCGATGCCGTATACGGGGCAATCCGCGGCGGCTACCGGCTGATTGACTGTGCTTCGGTCTATCAGAACGAGGACAGGATCGGGGAAGTGATAAAAAAGGTACTGGCGGAAACGGATATCAGAAGGGAAGAATTGTTTATTACATCCAAAGTGTGGAACGATATGCATAGGGAAGTGGGCCGTTCCTGTGAAAAAAGCCTGAAAGATTTAAGGTTGGATAACATTGATTTATATTTTGTGCATTGGCCTTTCCCGAATTACCATGCGCCGGGCTGCAGCGGGGATTCCAGAAATCCGGATTCCAAGCCGTTTTCCGTGGAGGAATTCATGGATACCTGGAGACAGTGTGAGGAACTGGCAGATAAGGGTTTGGTCCGCCACATCGGGATGTCCAACATGACGATTCCCAAATTGGAGGCAGTACTGCCGCTGTGCAGGATAAAGCCGGCCGCACTTGAGATGGAATGTCATCCCGGCTTCCAGCAGCCGGAACTGTTCGAATATGCGATAGCGCATGGGATACAGCCCATAGGATATTGTCCCATCGGTTCTCCCTCCAGGCCGGAACGGGACAGGACTGCGGAGGATGTGGCAGATACACAGATGCAGGAGATTGTGGAAATTGCGGCGGCGCACAACGTGCATCCGGCCATTGTGTGCTTAAAGTGGGCGGTGCAGAGGGGACAGATACCCATACCGTTTTCCGTAAAAGAAGCACAGTATATCAGTAACTTAAAATGCGCTACGGAAGATCCTCTGACACCGGAGGAAATGGAAAGAATCCGGAACGCGGATAAAGGCTGCCGGCTGATTAAAGGCCAGGTATTTTTGTGGCAGGGGGCTTCCGGCTGGGAAGACCTGTGGGACTTGGACGGTAATATCGCAGGGATATAGGCAGAAATAAACGGGCATGGAGATTTCCATGCCCTATGCCGTATCCTGCGCCTCTTGGGCACAGTCCTCTTGGCCTGCTGCTATACCGGCGGCAATGGCCGTCTCAGGCATCTGTTCCGTCCGGTATTTCCGGTAAAATCAAAACCTGCTTACCGCGGAATGCGAATCCATAGTTTCTGATTTGTTCTGCGGCAATTCCTTTTGCGGCCATGGATGCGGCATATTTTTTGGACGAAATTTGTTTTAATGCTGCCAATGCGGTATCTTCCAATGTTTTTTCCCCGGCTTCCGGGTCAAGGGTCTTGAATTCCAAGAGGAATGCCTTATCCTGACGATGTTTTGGCTCCAGCATTACGTCGTATCTCCCAAACCCGCTTTCACGGTTAGAGGTAATGATGTACCGTTCTGACAAGTCCACCGTCAGCCCAAGGACGAAACCGTGGTAAAACCGTTCCGGTTCGGTTTTGGCCGTTTTTTTTCCGGCATCAAAGAAGCTGAAAGTCTGTAATGCCACTTCATTCATGTAGAGGTTCATCCTTCTCACATCGTCACAGAGCATGGCTTGGAGGAAGTCATTGTAGGCAGGAACTGATTCGGAGAACCATTCTTCAATCATTTCTTCAAACATAAGGTGCACTTCACGGTTTGTCAGCATCAGTTCATAGACAGCCCTGCCGTTTCCGGTGTTTACTTGAAATGAATTTACTCTCAGATAGCCGCTGGCTAACAGAAGGCTCCAGACGGCACTGTCTCTGCGTTCCAATTGTTCAAAGACAATCTGCTCATCAATGCGAGCCTGTATTGTTTTTCCGCTGAGCAGGTTTTCCAAATCCATTTTCATGTTTTTGTTGCTTTTCCGGATGAGCTGGCTGATTAATTGGTTGCTGCTGGTGTTGGCCCAGTATGGAGAAAGTGTTTTTTCTTTTAAATAATTTAAGATGGACCAAGGATTATAAATCTCCTTCTTTTTGCCGAAAGTAAAGCCGTCATACCAATCCTGCACCTCCGGCATATGATTTTCCATCCCATACTCTCTTAGGGCCAGTTCCGTTTCAGGCCGGGTAAATCCGAAGGAGTCTGCATAGCTGTTTGTTGTGGCCGAAATGACCCGAAGGTTATTGAGGTCGGAAAAGACGGATTCCTTTCCGATTCTTGTAATTCCGGTTAAAATAGCCCGTTCCATATAGGGATTGGTTTTAAAAGCAGCATGGAACATTCCGCGGATAAATGCTGCCAGTTCCTTCCAATAGCCGCTTACATAGGCTTCCTGCATGGGTGTGTCATATTCATCCAGCAAAATAATTGCCTTTTTGCCATAATATAAGGAAATATATTTTGTGAGCTGCCCGAGGGCGAGGGTAGCTTCCGTGTCTTCCATATCTATAGACACGCGGCGGAAAAATTCACGGTCTTGGGGAGCCAGCTTATCCGATTCTGACAGAAAATTATATTTTGAATATAATTCTACGAGAAGCTGACAAAGTTTTCGGCGGGCATTGGCATAGCAGGTTTCTTTTATGTTGGCCAATGAGAGAAAGAGTACCGGGCAGCTTCCCTGCAAATTGTGGTATTTTTCATTTTGCCATATGGACAGCCCATGGAAGAGACGGCCTTGGCCGGCATATTCTATGGAGAAAAAACGCCTTACCATATCTGAAAGCTTATCACAACAAAATTCACTTCCGCAGGAAGAAAAACCGTAACGGTTCGGCCTAGTACATGCCGCAAGGTCCGTGCGAATGTGTAAATTTAGTCAAGAGGGAATCTGCCCCTCGCCGTATTTCGGAAACTTTTAGAAGGTTAATTTTTTACAGTAGATTTTTAACCCTTTATGATAAGATTTTCAATTCCAAAATAAATGCCCTATCCGTATAATGAAAACATGATATTTGGTTTAGGTTATTCTTTTGGGGGACTGGATACATCGGGATGGAGATAGGAATACTGGAGTGCTTTTAAGTCGGAAGTCAGCATCAGGCTTAAGATGATATTCCCGTCTTCGCGGTACCAGACATGTCCGGCATTGGATATTTTGTCCGTAACGGCGGGGCTGTCATCGTTTTTTGCATTTACGGCTGCTTCGATTTTATCGTAGAAATCGTAAAGTACCTGCTCTTCTTCGGAGGAACAGGTCCAGGCGATGCACATAAGCTTCCCGTTTCCGTCAAACATGTATTTGACGGTTCCTTCAAAGGTATCGTAGCTTTTTGGGTAAGTATAACAGAGGCCTCCGTAAACGGAGTCATAAGTTCCCGGTTCCGTATTTTCATAGGCTTGCACGTCTTCTATGGAATATTCCCATGTGACATCGGAAAAAGGGGAAGCCGCCTGCGCGGGTTTCTCGTTTTGGCAGCCGCAGAGAAGGAAAGCCAAAAGGACGGACAGAAGCAGTGCGGATATGCGGTACGGTTTCGGATTGAAATGTTTCATAGGGCTAAATCTCCTTTTGTTAATCAACTTTTGTGTCGTGGGAAGAGTCCTGTTATCAGGATGGATAAATGACATTATAAAGATGTTTGCCGAAGATGGCAAGAGGGATTTGCGTAAGCCAAGGGTGCGAAAGGAAATTTCGGCATCTATTGCGGAAGACAGGCTGCCGCCGGCTTTTGTTATAGGAATTGCATGCAAGCTTGTCTTGGTGTCTGCAGAAAGAAAGGTTGGGAGGAAGAAAATTGGAAAAAATCAAACAGAATCCAATTGTTAAGAAAATTGGTATTAACAGAATTGTATTATGCGGTGTTCTGCTGCTGATGTATGCAACATTTAGTATTCTCAGCGATAAATACGTGGGCGTGCAGAGAATTATGAGTGCGTTGAATTACGCTTATTTCCTTGGGTTCCTTTCCTTGGGGGTTACATTTGTCATTGCCACCGGAGGGATTGATTTCTCTATCGGGCCGGTGATGTTCTGCTCGGCTCTGATTGCCGGGTATTGTCTGACGAGTTACGGCGTGCCGCTGGCGGTCAGCTTGGTAATCAGCGTTCTGGTGGGCATGCTGTTCGGTGTTTTTAACGGTTATTTCGTGGCGTACTGGACGGTGCCGCCGTTCATTATTTCCATGGCCAGCATGAACATAGCCAAGGGGCTGTCATCGGTATTTACCAAGACCCAGTCGGTAAGCTGGCCGCAGTCGGCAGATGCCAACGGATGGTACAGAAATTTCGTGAAGATGGGAAATTTCCCGGTAGGCTTGGTAATTTTGCTTGTGTGTGCGGTAATCTGTTCCGTTATACTGAATCAGACGAAAGCCGGACGGTACATATTGTGCCTTGGGAGCAACAAAGAAGCGGTAAGGCTTTCCGGCGTCAATGTGAAGAAGTGGGAAATGCTGGCATATGTAATCTGCGGGATTTTAGTAGGCATTGCGGCAATTTTCTATGTGGCGGCATATACCACGGTTCAGCCTGGGTACGGCGACACATACAATAATGAGGCCATTGCAGGCTGCGTAATGGGCGGCACATCCATGACCGGCGGGCTGGCTTCCATCAGCGGCACGGTAATCGGCGTGTTTATCATAGCGCTTTTGCAGGACGGCATATTGGCGCTTGGCTTTTCAAAGGACTATCAGCTCATTATTACGGGACTTATTGTTATCGTGGCGGTTTATGCGGATGTTTCCACAAGACGCAGGAAGAATTAGCTTAGGCAATTATTTGGGAAAGGCAAAGGTAAGAGAATGGGCGATATAATCTTAACAATGAAGGATATAGATAAATCTTTTCCGGGGGTACATGCGTTAGACCATGTGAATTTTGAAGTACGGAAAGGCGAAGTGCATGCCCTGATGGGGGAGAACGGCGCAGGAAAATCCACCTTGATGAAGGTTCTGACCGGAATTTATGCAAAGGATTCCGGAAGCATCGTATTTGAGGGAAAAGAAGTAGAATTTCATAATACGAGGGAAGCGCAGGATGCAGGCGTGGTTATCGTGCATCAGGAACTGAATATGCTTGGTCATCTGACGGTGGCGCAGAATATTTTTATCGGAAGGGAATTCAAGAAGGGCATCTGCATTGACGACAAGAGGATGAACGAAGAGGCGGCGAGCCTGTTCCGGAAGCTGAATATCGACATTGACCCTGCGGAGATGATGGGGAACCTGACGGTAGGAAAGCAGCAGATGTGTGAAATAGCAAAGGCAATTTCACACAAGGCCAAGGTTATCGTCTTTGACGAGCCGTCGGCGGCATTGACGGAAGCGGAGATTGAGGAACTTTTCAAAATTATCCGTGATTTGCGGAAACAGCAGCTGGGAATTGTATATATTTCCCACCGCATGGATGAAATCAAGGTCATTACGGATCGGGTAACGGTCATGAGGGACGGAACCTATGTGGGCACTTTGATTACCAAGGACTGTACGAAAGACGACATCATCAATATGATGGTTGGCCGTGTCATTTATGAAGACCCTAAGACGGAAAGCACGGTTCCGAAGGATGCGCCGGTGGTGCTTAAGGTAGAGCACCTGAATGCGGGACGCATGGTGAAGGATGTAAGCTTTGAACTGCGGAAAGGGGAGATTCTCGGATTTTCCGGCCTGATGGGGGCGGGGAGGACGGAAACTGCCCGGGCAATTTTCGGGGCGGATCCGAAGACCGGCGGGAATATTTATATCAACGGGCAGAAAGTGGAAATCAATTCCCCGCAGGATGCGGTAAAATGCGGCATCGGATATTTGTCGGAGGACCGGAAACGTTTCGGCATCGTCGTGCAGAAATCCGTGGCGGAAAATACTACTATGGCGGCATTGGAAAAGTTTGTGAAAGGACTGTTCATCAATAAAAAGGCGGAGAACGACGTTTCGGAGGAATATGTGAAGTCTCTGGCCACCAAGACCCCCAACGTGGAACAGTTAGTAGTGAACCTGTCCGGCGGGAATCAGCAGAAAATCGTTATTGCGAAATGGCTGGTGCGGAATTGTGACATCCTTATTTTTGACGAGCCTACCAGGGGAATTGACGTAGGAGCCAAGAACGAAATCTATAAGCTGATGAACCGGTTGGCAGAAGAAGGTAAATCAATTATCATGATTTCCTCCGAAATGACAGAGATACTGAGGATGAGCGACCGCATTGTCGTTATGTGTGAAGGAAGCAAAACCGGGGAAATTGATATTTCCGAAGCTTCACAGGAAATCATAATGAATATGGCAACGCGGGAAATATAGAGGGAGGATGAAAAGATGAGTAAAACGGCTGTTCATGCACCGGCAGGGAAAAAAGGAACGACTTTTTCCAAATTTGGAGGCCAGAAATTTATCGTTTTTCTGGTAGTAATCATATTATTTGCATTTTTCAGTATATTCAGCCCAAACTTCAGGAAATATACGACCGTGCTCAGCATTATGGATTATTCTTATTACATAGCATTGATGGCAATCGGCGTAACATTCCCGCTGATTACGGGCGGTGTGGATCTGTCCATCGGTACCGGGCTGATCTGTTATTCTTTGGCAGGGGGATATCTGGTAGTCCACTGCGGCTGGCCCACTTGGGCAGGGATGCTTGTATCCATTCTGTTCGGCGTGGCAATCGGAGCCTTGAACGGCGTATTGGTATCCATTTTGAACTTGCCGCCGTTTCTGGCGACTCTGTGTACATGTATGGTCACTAGTACTGCGTCCTTGAAGACCATATGCAAAAACCACACGGAGACATCTTCCATTTTATATGTCCAGTGATATACCACCGGGTCTGCGTTGATTTCTTCGATATATTTGTAAATTCGTTCTTCCAGTTCCTGCCTGCTGTTTACACGGATTCCCTTAAGGCATTGTTTTGCCATTTTTCCGAAAAAACTTTCAACCAGATTCAGCCAGGAGCCATGTTTTGGGGTAAATACAAATTCAAAGCGCC
>CAJTVK010000134.1 GCA_910579645.1 uncultured Lachnospiraceae bacterium
TAAAAAAACTCACGCACGGGCGTCCGCCTCCCAACACAACATTCAGGCTGAACTGCTACGATTTCCTTGGGTAAAAAGAAATAGCAGTTGCAATCCCCCATATTGCATTGTATAATGTATGCGGTAAAACGATAAGAATTCCCTACAGTTTAGCTGTGACTGTTCGGGCTGCATCCTGCATTGGAAAGCTTGCGCTAAAGATGCGGGAATGAATACAAGAAGCTGTGAAAGGAACGTGCCGGCCATGGTGTCCATAAAAGATGTTGCGAAGCATGCAGGGGTTGCGATTTCCACCGTGTCCAAGGTGCTGAATCATTATCCCAATGTGAGTGAGGAAACGAAGCGAAAAGTGAATCAGGCGGTGGAGGAACTGAATTTTGTGCCCAATTCCGTGGCGGCGGCGCTGTCCTCCAAGCAGTCGGGGCGCATTGCGCTGATACTGAAGCTGAACGACAAGACACAGGCCATTGACGAAATCGACATGCAGTACCTTTCGGCGGCAATTCATAAGGCAACGGAACTGGGGCTGGATGTGGTCACTTTTTTCTATTCCATGTTTGAGGGAAAGACGGCGGAGGAAGTGACGAGATATCTTTTGGCTCAGAGCATTCACGGGATTGTCATTTACGGCATATCCAAGGAGGATAGGGTGCTGCATCAGATTATCCGGTCACAGACTTTCAAGGCAGTAGCGGTGGATGCGCCTTTTTACAATAAAAATACATCCTCGGTCTGGATAGACCAGGAAAAGGCGCAATATGACGTGGCAAGGAAAACCGTGGAGGAAAACAGAAGCAGGAGCATTCTTTATATTGCCGGAAAGAAGAACGGCTATGTGACCGACGGCCGGCTGCGGGGTATTCGGCGGCTGGCGGAGGAGAAGAAGCTGAAGCTGACGGTGAGGAACGGTGATTTTTCCGAACTGCAGGCAAGGAACCTGACGTTCCAATATGCCAGAAATAAGGATGCCATTGTCTGCGCATCCGACCTGATGGCAATCGGCGCCATGCGCGCATTGATGGAAATGGATATTTTCCGGCCGGTATGCGGGTTCGACGGCATAGTGCTGATGGGGTATGCGGGAAAGCAGATGAATACCGTAAGGCAGGATTTTGCGGGGGTTTCCGCGGCGGCAGTGGAAGAACTGCATCGGCTGACCGACGGCGGCGAGGGCAGGAATCTGGTGCTGGATTACAGTCTTGTCCGGTTGGAATATTTGGATATTATCTGCTGAATTTCATAATAATGGAAGAAAAATCTGTGTATTTTGCCGATTGCAGAAAACGTTTTCCTATGGTAATTTATATTGTGAAAAGTATCTGGTACTGCTTTGTGCAATAAAATATAGAAAATATGGCAAACATAAAGTTAACAAGCGATGATGTCATTTTCTATAAGAAACTGTTAAGAATGAACATGGCATAGGATGCAGGATAAATCTTTTTATGCAAGGACGGGATTTTTTAACAGTTCCTGATAACACAATCACTGTAAATGTATCTGTTTCACAGGACGGAACCGTTGCACATAAAATAATACATGGAAAAGTGAGGTAAATGTATGGTACAGCAAACAAATTTGCAGAAGGATGTTTTGGTAATGAATCTGGAACAGCAGCTGGAGGAACTGGCAAAGGAAATGTTTCAGAAGAAAGTGGAAGACTTGGGCGATCAGGAAGTGTACTTTGTAGTTTTGGAACTGACAAAGCGGCTGATGAATGTTTCCGAGCAGATTTCCGGCGAGAAGAAAATTTATTATATTTCCGCGGAATTCCTCATTGGCAAGCTGCTTTCCAACAATCTCATCAATTTAGGCGTATATGACAAAATTGCCACCATTCTTAAGGCAAAGGGCAAGGAACTTGCGAAAATCGAAGAATTTGAGCCGGAACCCTCCCTCGGCAACGGCGGACTGGGAAGGCTGGCGGCATGTTTCCTGGATTCCATCGCTACTTTGGGGCTGCCGGGGGAAGGCATCGGGCTGAATTATCATTACGGTCTTTTCAAGCAGGTATTTAAAGATAAGCTGCAGACTGCAGAGAAGAACGACTGGATTGAGGAACGTTCCTGGCTGACGAAAACGGATATCACTTTTGACGTATATTTCGGAAAGAAGAAAGTGACTTCCAGACTGTATGACATTGACGTGGCAGGATATGACAACGGCGTGAATAAGCTTCGCCTGTTCGATATTGAATCTTTGGACGAGAGCATCGTGAAGAAAGGAATTGATTTCGATAAAGAAGACATCGAAAAGAACCTGACTTTATTCCTCTATCCCGACGACTCCGACGAGGCAGGCAACCTGCTTCGGATTTACCAGCAGTATTTCATGGTCAGCAACGCGGCGCAGCTTATTCTTCACGAGATGAAGGAAAAGAAATATGACCTGCGCAAAATGTATGATCATGCGGTCATTCAGATTAACGACACGCATCCCACCATGGTGATTCCGGAACTGATCCGTATCCTTGTGGAAGAAAAGGCGTTCACGATGGATGAGGCGATTGAGGTAGTAAGCAAGACCTGTGCGTATACCAATCATACGATCCTGGCGGAAGCACTGGAAAAGTGGCCGCTGAAGTATTTGGAGAAAGTAGTTCCTCAGTTAGTGCCTATCATTCAGGAACTGGACAAACGGGTACGGGCAAAATATGACGACCCGAAGGTACAGATTATTGATAAGGACGATAAAGTGCATATGGCACATATTGATATCCACTACGGCTTTTCCGTCAACGGCGTTGCGGCAATCCATACGGAAATCCTGAAAAATACGGAACTGCATGCCTTTTACGAGCTGTATCCGGAAAAATTCAACAATAAGACAAACGGCATTACATTCCGCAGATGGCTGCTGTCCTGCAACCATGAACTGGCTGATTTCCTTACAAAGACAATCGGCGACAGCTATAAGAAGGATGCGGATAAGCTGGAAAAACTTCTGGAGTTCGCAGACAATCAGGAAGTGCTGGATAAGCTGGCAGAGATAAAGATGGACAGCAAAAAGGCTCTGGCTGCCTATGTGAAAGAAGCGGAGGGAGTGACGCTGAATCCGGATTCCATTTTTGATATCCAGATTAAGAGGCTGCATGAGTATAAGCGTCAGCAGATGAATGCCCTCTATATCATTCATAAGTATCTGGAAATCAAGGGCGGAAAGAAGCCTACCACGCCGCTGACCTTTATCTTCGGCGCGAAAGCAGCCCCGGCTTATGTGATTGCACAGGACATTATTCATTTGCTGCTTGTATTGCAGGAAATCATTAACGGCGACCCGGAAGTAAGCCCTTATATGACGCTTGTGATGGTGGAAAATTATAACGTAAGCTATGCGGAAAAACTGATTCCCGCCTGTGATATTTCCGAGCAGATTTCTTTGGCTTCCAAGGAAGCTTCCGGTACGGGAAATATGAAATTCATGCTGAACGGGGCAGTGACGCTGGGTACTTCGGACGGTGCAAACGTGGAAATCCATGAGTTGGTCGGCGACGACAATATTTATATTTTCGGAGAGAAATCCGAGGAAGTCATCGCGCATTATAAGAAAGCGGATTACGTTTCCAAGGATTATTATGAGAAGAGCCAGGTAATCAAGGAAGCCGTGGACTTTATTGTCAGCGAGGAAATGCTGAAAGCCGGCCATAAAGAAAATCTGGAGAGACTGTACAAGGAACTGCTGAACAAAGACTGGTTCATGACATTGCTGGATCTGGAAGATTATATAGAGACGAAGGATCGGATGTTCAAAGATTATGAAGACAGGCAGAAGTGGAAGAAGATGATGCTTGTGAATATTGCAAAGGCAGGGTTTTTCTCTTCCGACCGGACGATTGAGGAGTATAACAGGGATATTTGGAAACTTAAGTAGATCGGATAAAACAGGCCGTAAAAAGCCGGATACAGAAAAGTATCCGGCTTTTTTGCGTGCCATGACCTCATAGGTTGTCAGAATCATGCCGTAAAAAAGTCAGACGGGTTATAGAAACGGGAAAGGCGGGAATGTTATTCTTAAATAAAAGAACGGTTCCTTAGCAAAAACTATGTGGGAGGTTAAACGGATGAGAAAAAGAATTTTACCGATGGTATTATCAGCAATTTTAATGACGGCGGCAGTGGGTGGCCTTACGGGGTGCGGGAATCCGTCGCCGTCCGGGGAAGAAGGGCAGAAGACATCAGGGGAAAGCGCAGAAGAACCGTATACGGTCACTATGGTAATGACGGGGACGCAGCAGCCGGACGAAGAGAGGATTGAGGAAAAAATCAACGAAATTCTGATGCCGGAACTGAACATGAAGCTGGATCTGATGGTTCTTCCTTGGGGCAGTTCCATACAGCAGATACAGCTGATGCTTTCCGGGGATGAGAAAATCGACTTTTTCTATACCGATGCACAGCATGCCCTGCAGTATATGAATAACGGACAGATTGTGGACATGACGGAATTGGTGGATAAGTACGGGAACAATCTGAAGCAGATTTTCGGAGAAGAAGTACTGCGGAATATGTCTGCCGGAGGATTTACATTCGGGGTTCCCTGCCATTGCGAGAATGTAAGTTATCCTGCCATTTTTATGAGGAAGGATTTGGTGGAAAAATATAATATTGATACAGCGGGAATCCGGTCGGTGGAGGACTTGGACGAAGTGTTTGCCACGGTTCAGGCGGGGGAGCCGGATATGGATATGCTTTTTTCCAATGGTTCCACCAATGGCCCGATGTATCGGCTGGGACTGTCGCAATTTGACAAAATCGGCAGTTTTTACGGTGTCATAATGAATCCGGCGGAGGGGAATACAAAAGTGGAAGACCTATTTGCAAGCGATTGGTTCATGGACACGGCAAAATTGCTTTACGGGTGGTACCAGAAGGGATATATCAATAAGGATGCGGCAACGGAGAACGAGAGCTGGAACAGTCTTATGAAAGCGGGCAAGGTTTTTTCCATGATTACGGGGGAGCATCCGGCAATCATGCCGGAACTGGAGTCTTCCACCGGCTATGAATATGTTTCCGTAAGGCTGGTTGACGTCGGCGTGAAAATGAGCAACTATTATTCGGATATTATTTTTTCGATTGCACAGAATTCGGAAGATCCGGAAAAGGCAATGCAGTGCCTGGATTATATATACGGCAATGCGGATATTATGAATTTGCTGAATTGGGGAGAAGAAGGTATAGATTATGTGTTTATTGACGAGGAGAAAGGACTGATTGCTTATCCTGAGGGAGTGAACATTGAAAACGTAGGATATTCCCTGAACCTTTGGTGGGAAATACCCAACGGAAGGATTATTCATCTTTGGGAGGGAAGCGATCCGAAAGTGAATGACCTGATGGAAGAATCAAATAAGCAAGGCGTGCCGTCGGTTGCCATGGGATTTGTGTTTGACGCTACGGGATTGGATACACAGATAGCGGCATTGGACAATGTATATAATAAATATGTGCCGTCCATCATTTCCGGCACGGTAGACCCGGAAAGCTATATTCCTAAGCTGATTGAGGATATGGAGGCCGCAGGGCAGAACAATATTATAGAAGCAAAGCAGGAGCAGTTCGATGCTTGGCTGGAGGGGAAAGAATAAAGAAAATGCGTTAGGGAACAGAAGTTCCTCTCGCGCCCGGGCTGACGGCAGCGCTGCGCCATAGCCCGGGGATTGACAGAGGCAGCGAGAAAATGAGGGAAAATATGGGCAGGAACTCAACTTGGAAAGCGGTAAAAAAACACGGGGCATTATATCTGATGCTGTTCCCGGGCTGTTTCTATTTATTTATCAATAATTATATTCCGATGGCAGGGCTTATCATCGCATTTAAGAAGGTTAATTTCAGCAAAGGAATTTGGGCAAGCCCGTGGAGCGGCCTTGATAATTTCAAATTTTTGTTTCAGACAAAAGATGCATGGATTATAACGAGGAATACGATTTTATATAATCTTACATTTATTCTGGTAAATATGGCGGTAGGGATTTTCCTGGCTATTTTAATCTGTGAAATTCAGAGCAAGTTTGCCAAAAAACTGTATCAGAGCATTATACTTGTCCCGTTCCTGATGTCCATGGTTATTTTAAGCTATATTGTTTATGCGCTGTTCAGTGCGGAAAACGGCATGGTCAATCATACCGTTATGCCGTTATTGGGCAAAGAAGCGATTTCGTGGTATAACGAACCGAGATATTGGCCTGCGATTTTGGTCATTGTCAATTGCTGGAAAGGCGTAGGGTATGGCTGCCTGATTTATATTTCCACGATTATCGGCATTGACAAGTCGCTTTACGAAGCGGCAAAGCTGGACGGGGCATCCCGCTGGAAACAGATAAAATATGTGACGCTTCCGGGGCTGAAAGCAACTATCATCACATTGACACTGTTGAATATCGGCAGGATATTTTACTCTGATTTCGGGCTGTTCTATCAGGTGCCGATGAATTCAGGGACACTTTTGGATACTACCAATGTCATTGATACCTATGTATACCGTGCATTGCTGCAGCTTGGGAATGTAGGCATGGCATCGGCAGCAGGATTTTACCAGTCGCTGGTAGGCTTCGTGGTAGTGCTGTTCAGTAATTTTGCGGTAAAGAAAATCGATGCCGACAGCGCATTGTTTTAAGGGGGAAATGGAGAGGAGGGAGTGTATGTTACATTCCAAAGGAAATACAAGGTTTCAGATTTTGGCCAATATTTGCATGCTGGCCGTTACTTTAATGGTGGTGGTTCCGTTCCTGTTAGTGTTCATTTCTTCCATTACGGATGAAAATGTGCTGATTTCAAACGGATATTCCTTTTTTCCGGAAAAACTGAGTTTGTATGCGTATCAGTACATATCGGGGCAGGGCGGAAAGATTTTCCGGGCATACGGCATGACGATTCTGGTGACGGCCGTCGGCACGGCTGTCAATTTGCTGATGTCGTCTATGATGGCATACGTGCTTTCCGTTCGTACGTTGCCGTTCCGGCGCGCCATTACTTTTTATATTTTTTTCACGATGCTGTTCGGAGGCGGATTGGTGCCCACTTATATGATGTATGTAAATACATTCCATATAAAAAATACGATATGGGCGTTGGTGGTGCCGGGGCTGATGTTAAGCGCAAACAATGTGCTGCTGATCCGGACTTACTATGTGACAAGCATCCCTGAGGCTTTGTATGAATCGGCGGAAATTGACGGAGCCGGAAGGCTGACGGTATACCGGAAGATTGTGCTGCCCCTCGGGAAGCCGATTCTGGTCACCATGGGATTATTTACCGGGCTTGCATATTGGAATGACTGGACAAATGGGTTATACTACTTATCGGGGAAAGACGGGCAGCGGCTTTATACCATTCAGAATCTGCTGAACGAAATGATTACCAATATTCAGTATCTGGCCAGCGGAAAAGTGCAGAACGTAGGGGCGGAGGTAAACCGGATGCCTACCGTATCGGTGCGGATGGCGATTGCGTTCGTAGCAATGCTGCCGCTGCTCATAATCTATCCTTTCCTGCAGAAATATTTTGCGGAAGGCATCACAGTGGGGGCAGTAAAGGGCTAAGTGGACACGGAAGTGAGAAAGAAAAAACGGAAATCAGTTTCATATAGGAAGAAAAGTATTTTTATCCTGTCGCTTTTTCTGGTGACAGCGGATATAGGCATAAGCCTTCTGGTAGTACGGGATATCAGGAGGCAGGATACGCAGTATATGAGCAATATGGTGCAATTATATATCCGTGAGGAAGATCAGACATTTTTTAAGCTGGGAAGACAGATGCTTTCGGTATTGATTGGCGGGAATGTGGTGAAGTCCGAAATTAACGAGAACTTGGCCGTATTGGAGGCAGATGAGGCAGACCGGTTTGAAGTGAATGTGGCGACGATGGAACTTAGGAATATCTTTTTGGAATATACATGGAATTATGGGACTAATTACCGCTTTTTCATATATTTAGGAGAAAACGGAAGGTATGTGGACCTAAGCCTGGAAAAAGGAAGCCATCCGGAGATGGAGGCGGCTGTCAGGGAGTTGATACAGGAGGGCAGCCTGAACACTTATTCCGCAAAATCCATATGGACTTGCGTATCCTTGGATTCCGAAACTTATATTCTGAAAGTGATGTGTTACGGGAACCGATATATGGGCTGCTATATAGATGCCAATGCCCTGCTGAAGCCTCTGGAAGGACTGGATTTCAATAATCATGGATTTGCGGTTCTGGTGGACGGGGATGAGAATGTGGCGGCTGTTGGGCGGGGAGGCAGATGGCGGAAAGAACGCTGTATCATGGATGCCCCGTTTGAACAGGCACCTTTCCGTGTCAGAATATATATGGATGATGCGGGAATCTACGGAAAGTATGTGGCAGTGCATGTTCTGCTTCTGATACTGGGTATGATTATCCTCAGTACGATGTTTGTCCTTAATCTATATCTGCAGAGGAGGGTACTGCGCCCGATTCAGCGGTTTGCCGATAATCTGCTGAAGTTTGACGGCCAAGACCAGTTGGTCTATGATTTGACGGAAAACGAACTGAAAGAACTGGAACAAGCTAATGAACAGTTCAGAAACCTGCTGCATCAGATACGCCGCCTGAAAATCACGCTGTATGAAAATGAGTTAAGGAAGCAGAAAATGCAGACAGAATATCTGCAGCTGCAGATAAAGCCACATTTTTATATTAACTGCCTGTCGTTTATCTGTCAGATGGTGGAACTGGGATATTATGAAAACGCAAAAAAGATGACGCATATCACATCGGATTATTTCCGGTATTTATTTCAGTCAAATCGTGATTTCGTGGAAATAAGGCATGAACTGGCACATGTGGGGAATTATCTGGAAATACAGAAGCTGCGCTACGGCGACGGGTTCTCTTACTATATTGAGCAGGAGGAAGACACTTTTGAGGGGAAGATACCGCCTTTGGTCATCCAGACTTTTGTGGAGAATGCGGTGCATCATATCTCCATGGAGAAGCCGGAGGATATTACTATTATCGTAACCTTAGAGGAAAACGGCGGAAGCCGGTATTTCAATATTTGCATTTCCGATACCGGAGAAGGGTTTCCGCAGCAAGTGCTGGAAGCTTTGGAAAAGAACAAAGCATTGGAAACCGTGGACGGACACCGCGTGGGAATAACGAACTGCATTCACAGGCTTCGCTATTTTTACGGGAACAGAGGAAAGATTAAGTTTCACAATAACCCGGCGGGAGGGGCGGTAGTCATGCTGCATCTGCCTGAGGAGGGAAGAGGGAAGAATCCGGATGGAGGAGAAGATTAATATTTTATTGGTGGATGACGATAAATATGTCATACAGGCATTGAAGCAGAAGATGGATTGGGAAGGGCTGGGAGCAGAAGACGTTTATTCGGCTTATAATATCCGGCAGGCGAAGGAACTGCTGAGACAGCTTCCGATACAGGTCATGGTCTGTGATATTGAGATGCCGCAGGGAAGCGGTCTGGAACTTTTGGAATGGATACGGGACGAGGGGTATGAGGTGGAAACACTTTTTCTGACCAGCTATGCGGAATTTTCTTATGCCCGGCGTGCCATACAGCTGCGGAGCCTGGACTATTATCTGAAACCGGTGGATTATTTGGAACTGGAAAAAGGCGTACGGTCGGCGGCGGCGCGTGTAAGAAGCAGGTCGGAGCAATCCGTCTTCAAAAAGGAGAGCGAATATTGGAAACGGAACAAGGAGGGGGTGGAGAGGAACTTTCTGCGTTCCGTGCTGCTGGGGGGAGAAGCCGGCCATTGGCAGGAATTTCAGGCAGCAGGGCTGCAGGAGGCCGGAATTTCCTATCAGCCCGATGCCCGGTTTCTGCTTTTGTATGTGGAACTCTACGAAGAAGAGGGGGGCTTGGCAGGCTGGGACAGAATGCGGCTTGTCCTTGCGTCGGAAAACTTGGCCAGGGATTATTTTCCGCAGGAAATGTTCCGGGACAGAAAAGCGGTATTGCTTCAGGAATCTACACTGGCACTGGTGTTGGAAGTATCGGCGGATAAATTGCCGTATCCTGCGCTGCAGAGTTTCTGTGAGGAATATGCGGGACAGTTTTGGGAATCTTTCGGCATGAATGCCTTTTTTGCAGTGGGCATGGAATGCGGGCTTGCACAGTGCCATGAGATGTACTGCAGGCTGGAGCGGATTTGTGCGGACCATGTGACAAGGGAGAGCCGGATTGTCTTTCTGGCCGGGTATGAAGACAGGAAAGTGTTATATCAGCTTCCGGAAATCCATACATGGGAAGTGCTGCTGCGGGAAAATAATGAAGAAGGGTTTGAGCGGAAAGTGGAAGCATATTTAGAAGGCTTAAAGAACAGGGAGCAGCTGAACGGAGAGGCACTGAAGCTGCTCAGGATTGACATTATGCAGCTTATGTATGTGAGGCTTAGGGAAAATAGGGTGCAGGCATACCGGCTGCTGGGCAGCGATGCATGGGAAACTTTGTATCAAAGAGCCGCGGCATCCGTGCAGGGCATGATGGAGTATGTCAGGTATATGGTACAGGTGACTGTCCGGTATTCCGGCCTGACGGACAGGCCGCAGACGGCGATTGATAAAATCAAAGACTATATTGACCGGAACTATGACAGGGAAATTACGCGGAAAGAATTGGTGGAGATTGCATTTCTGAATCCGGATTATATTTCCCGGCTGTTCCGGAAAGAAACCGGGCAGTCCATCAGCAGTTACCTGATGGGGAAACGGATTGGGCTGGCAAAAGAACTGTTGGAAAATACGGACATGCCGGTGAACGTGGTGTCCATGCAGGTAGGGTACGGCAATTTTTCTTATTTTGCAAAAATGTTCCGGGACAGCACGGGATATTCGCCGAATGAATACCGGAAAATAAAAAGAAAATCGGAAGGAGACTGAAAAATGTATTTACTGCCAAGGCCGCAACAGGAAGAATGGTATGGGGGATATTACACGATTCGGTATAACGGATGCATTGTACTGGAAGAGACAGGCGGTGCGGACTGTTATCCGTATATGAAGATGCTGCAGGAGGAAGTGGAGGAAGATACGGGGATTAGGCTGAAGCTTCGGCAGGGAAGTTCCAAAAAAGCGGATATCAGGCTTCGGATAGATGCTTTGCCGGGAGAAGAGACATATGAACTTACCGTCAATCAGAAAGGCATATGCCTGAATGCGGGGGGGAGGGCAGGGCTGATATACGGAATACAGACTTTGCGTCAGATGATAAGACAGGAAGGGGCATGCATTCCCTGCTTAAGGATTTCCGATTATCCTTGCTTTCCGGTGAGGGGACTTTTCTATGATGTGACCAGGGGG
>CAJTVK010000135.1 GCA_910579645.1 uncultured Lachnospiraceae bacterium
CGCCTTGCCCTGACACAAAAATCAGGCACTGAAATTCACCGTTATTTCCGCAATGATGTACTAGACTATCACGCTATGCCGTTATAATCAATAAAAAAATCCATGAAATGGAGAATAGAGAAATGGAAAAAATGCCTGCTGAAATTGTGTTAGTTGGAGGCGCGGAGACAGCATGAATAAATCAAATGCTTTCGTGGGAAAATAAGCATTATTTTATTCATGGAGAAAGCATATGCATCATTCCTTTTATGGCTGGTATTTGAAATGCCAGTCCCAAACACAGACTTTGGCGGTAATACCTGCCATTCACAACAGAGGAAATAAGCGTACCTGTTCCATTCAGGTCATCACGGACAATGATGCCTGGACAGTTCTGTTTCCGGGGGATGTATTTCAACGGACAAAACGGAATATTTTTATTGGAGAAAACCGGTTCGGCGAAAAAGGCGTACATTTGGCAATACACACACGGCAGGTAACTATTAAAGGAAATTTGGAATTTGGACCGCTTTTACCAATAAAATACGATATTATGGGGCCGTTTGCGCTAGTGCCGTTTATGGAATGCCGTCACAGTGTGTGGAGTATGCGGCATGCGGTCAGGGGAAAAGTGTGCATCAATGGGCAAAAATATTTTTTCCGGAATGCCTGCGGATATTGGGAAGGAGACAGTGGACGGTCATTTCCCAAAGAGTATATATGGACACAGTGCTTTTTTGCGGATGGGGCTTTGATGCTGTCAGTGGCGGATATTCCCATGGCAGGGATTCGCTTCACCGGTGTTATAGGCATCGTGCTGTGGAAGGGAAAAGAGTATAGGATAGCGACTTATCTTGGGGCAAGAGTTGTTAAAATCCATAATAATATGGTCCGGGTGATACAGGGCGGCCTGAAATTGGATGTCCGTCTGTTGGAAACATCAGGACACCCACTTAAGGCACCGTCGAAGGGAGACATGGTAAGGACGATTCATGAAAGTGCATCCTGCCGTGCTTTCTACCGGTTTTGCAAAGAAGGCTGTACCATGTTTGCTTTTGAAACGGACAGGGCTTCGTTTGAATTTGAATACTTTTCCTGAGGCCAAGTTCCCGGGAAGTGTGCGGATAATCCACAATTGAGGTAATCCGCAATCTTCGCGGCAGGACGGTGATTTGCCATTGACAGGCGGGGATATTCATGCTATCCTAAATTTACTCTTTGCACTGTATACAGGTTTACAGTACAAACTGAACAGGCCGTGACGAACGTCATGGAGTCGGGTCACTAAAGTGGCAGTGGAAGATTCATCCACGGGACAGTAGTTGCTAATACTGTTCGTGGGTGTTTTTTAATGCTTTTTTATAAGGGTACTCTTCTAAAATCCCAACATATATTGGTGCCATAGAGCTATCTTACATTTTGGAGGTAACTTAATATGAAGGAAGACAGGATTATGAAAAAGGGAAATGATGATTATGCGGGTGATTTCCAGAGAATCGCAGACAAGGTGAGTGCCACGAGCATTATTGGCAATATGGTACTGTTCGGATTTAAGCTGATAGCGGGCATCGCGGCACATTCCAACGCGATGATCAGCGACGCGGTTCATTCTGCATCGGATGTATTCAGCACGGTAGTGGTAATGATTGGAATCAGGCTTGCCTTAAAGAAGGCGGATAAAGAACATCCCTATGGGCATGAACGTCTGGAATGCGTGGCAGCTATTATATTGGCCATGGTTCTTTTTATGACAGGGCTTGGCATTGGGATGGAAGCATTGAAAAACATCCTGTCCGGCAGCTATAATGACCTGCAGGCACCGGGGGCTTTAGCGCTGGCTGCGGCAGTAGTATCCATTATGGCCAAAGAGGCGATGTTTTGGTATACAAAAATTTATGCAGCAAGAATTGATTCCAGCGCTTTGCTGGCAGATGCATGGCATCACCGTTCAGACGCATTTTCTTCCGTAGGGGCATTGATAGGAATTGTGGGAGCAAGGCAAGGCTTTCCGGTTATGGACTCCGTTGCCAGTCTGGTGATATTTGTGTTTATCATAAAGGCTGCATATGATATCTTCAAGGATGCCATTGACAAAATGGTGGACCATTCCTGTGACGAGGAAACAGAAAGACAGATTTACGAATGTGTCATGAAGAACAGGGAAGTGATGGGCATAGATTCCCTTCATACACGCATTTTCGGCAATAGAATGTATGTGGACATAGAGGTTGCGGTGGACGGTTCTTATACGCTGAAAAGGTCTCATGAGATTGCCGAAGAGGTACATGAGGATATTGAAAGGAATTTTCAGAAGATTAAACATATCATGGTGCATGTGAATCCGGCACAGGCAGACATGTGAGGGGGGGCTGCCGTACATAGGGGGTTGGGGATGTCTGATTTTTTATAAAAATATGGCGTGCTGAGGCGAATTTTCGGCAGCATGGATTTTATTTTTATATTTATTGACATTTTAAACAGGACTGTAGTAGTCTGTATGAAGAGGACTGCGGCAGTCCTGTTTAAAAGGAAAATTTTTCGGCTCCGAATAAAGCCATGGATTATGTTCCTGCGGAGCCGATAGATAGGGGGATTTCGTATGAATCAGAGCGTTCAGATCAGTAAAGCTGCGGAAGGCGATTTGGACTGTATTGAGAAGCTGTACGAAGACATATGCGATTATCTTGGGACACACAAGAACTATCCGGGGTGGAAAAAAAGCATTTATCCGGTGCGGAGCGATGCGGCAAAAGGAATTATGGCTGATGCGCTGTATGTTGCCCGGATTGGGAAAAGAATCGTAGGAACGATGATTTTGGTACATGAGCCGGAAGCGGGGTATTGCAACGGAAAATGGCTGACCGAAGATGATTATGAACATATTTATGTAATCCATACGCTTGCCGTCCACCCGGATTTCCAAAAGTGCGGCATAGGAACGGAGCTGCTGATGTTTGCGGAACAGGCGGCACGGGAAGAACAGTGCATAAGCCTTCGGCTGGATGTGGTAAAAGATAATATCCCCGCGGAGCGGCTTTATCAGAAATGCGGATATCAGCTGATAGGGACGGTAAGCTTGGGATATGAAGCATATGGGCTTCCTTGGTATAATCTGTATGAAAAATTATTGCAGAAGAAAACTGCTGAGAATAAGGTTTCTGACGGAACTGCGGACCTGAGCAGTGTTTCTGATTGATAAAAGAAAGAGAAATCCCATGTTGAGTTTCTCTGACCGATGGGGCGGTTTGACGGAACCATAGTGGGGTACCGCATAGCAGTACATAGACAGATAGGACAGACGGGCGAATAATTCATGCCGGGCAAGGGGTAAGGAATGGAAGGGATACTGAAATTCAGGCATAATGTAATGAATATAACTACAATCAGCGGTTTTGAAAATATTAAAGGGGGAATCAACGGCCGCTGCAAGGATGTCTATTTTGTAAGGGCATTGGGGACAAACAGTGCCTATGAGAAGGAGATAGGGGAACTGGACCGTGCTTTGGGCGGGCTGACGGAGACGGGGCGAGGTTACTACTGCCGGCTGAACGGGCTGCCGAAGCTTCAGAACATAGAGGACTCGTCTTTTTACTCCGATTGTTACATGCAATGGACAAAGGGCGGCAGGCAGCGTGCAGACACACGGGTCACTGCGGGCAACGACTTACTGGCGGGTATGCTTGGAAATGCCTGTGCTGCCGTGGAAAGGCTGTGCATGCAGGGAAAACAGCAGATGACGGAGTCCATGTGTAAAAATATGACAGTGAAAATGCTTTTCTGGTATGATTCGGTTTTCCGTAAGGAAGAGTTTCTATGGGATGAGAGAAAAGTATTGAAAATCGTTGCGGCCAATATAGAGAAGAGGCAGGAATATCTGTTCTTTTATCTGCTGACCCTGATGGGGTGTGATATTCTTTTGCTGCAGAGCAGGAAGGATATCGGGGAGGAAGAAGAAAGGCTCGGGCTTTCTGCAAAGTTTGTGCTGGGAGATTACTCGGACACTGCCATACCGGAATATACGGGAAAGAGCAGCCAAGCTGATATGCCGGGAGAAACAGGCAGAGGAAGGGAAGTTCAGGCCTCTTTGCCAGACGGACAAGGCGGCAATATCCGGGTCAAAATCCCGCCGCGGAGAGAAGAAGAAACCAAGCCCGGCAAGACGATGCCTCCGCGAGCCGCAGGAGAGGAACCGAAGGGCAAAGTCACAGTCCCGCCGCGGGCTGCAGAAGGGGAAATAAAAGCCAAAGCCACAGTTCCGCCGCGGATCGCAGGAGGGGAAACGAAAGCCAAAGTTACGATTCCGCCGCGGACTGCAGGAGGGGAAACGAAAGCCAAAGTCACAGTCCCGCCGCGGGCTGCAGAAGGGGAAACGAAAGCCAAAGTTACGATTCCGCCGCGGAGAGCAGGAGAAAGAAACGATTCAAAGGCATCGGCTCTGCCGGGGGTGCCGAAAGCAGAAATCCCGTCCGTATCGGTGCTTCCGTCAGGAGCAGGCAGTGTGCCGAGGCCGGGAATACAGGCAGGCAATGCGGAAAAAAGCTTTGAGGAATTGGCCCGGCTGGCCTCTTCCGTAGTAATGATTGCCATTCATAATGAAAAAGGAGAAGTCATAGGGACAGGCTCCGGCATTATGGTAGGCAGGGACGGATACATCCTTACCAATGACCATGTGGCCAGCGGCGGCAAGTATTATTCGGTCAGGATAGAAGACGACGAGAAAGCTTACACCACCGATGAGGTGATTAAATATAATTATGTGCTGGATCTGGCAGTTATCCGGATAGACAGAAAATTAATTCCGTTACCCATTTATCACGGGCAGAAAAAACTAGTCAGAGGACAGAAGGTAGTGGCAATAGGAAGCCCGCTGGGATTATTCAACTCCGTATCGGACGGCATCATTTCAGGATTCCGCAAAATAGACAATGTGGATATGATTCAGTTCACGGCTCCCACCTCCCACGGCAGTTCCGGCGGGGCAGTGCTGAACATGCAGGGGGAGGTAATCGGAATAAGCACGGCAGGGTTCGATTCCGGCCAAAACATTAATCTGGCCATGGGATATGAGTGCATTAACACGTTTATACGGGGATTTACATAAAAACCAAAGCCATACAGCGGCAGAAAACGGACACCGATACACCGCTGCACATCAGAACATGTAAAAAGGGGGCAGAATTGCCATGGATTTAAACAACTACCGCAGTTACATAATGTCCGAGGAAAAAGAGAAAAGGATGTGGGAGGACGGCATTTTTGCTTTTGACACTTCGGCACTTCTGGCATTTTACTATTTTTCAGAAAATACCAGGAAAGATATTTTCAGCGAAATCTTTTCCCGGCTGAAAGGAAGACTATGGATACCCGGCCATGTGGAATATGAATTCTTAAAAAACAGGGAAAATACATTAAAGAAACCCATTAGTGAAGGATACGATAAAATAAAAACAGATGATTTGGAAAAAATAAAAAGCACCATTTCTTCTTTGTCGGGCCTGATAAAAAATTTAAACCAAAAAGTTTCCAAACAAGACAAACACCCTTTCATCGACAATAAAATAATCAGTCAGCTAAATGATTTTGCAGAAGAGACAAAAGAAAAATATGATCAGCTAAATACCGATATCCTGAAAGAATTTGACAAAAGGACACAGGAAATAGAAGCAGCATTAAAGCACGATATGGTTTTGGAACAATTTCAGAATTACTTTACGGCCGGCAAAGAATACGACTTCGATACCATGATGGAAATTGTGAAAGAAGGAAAAATACGGTATGAAAACTGCATCCCGCCGGGCTATAAAGATGAAACAAAAAAAGGCATCCAGAAATACGGCGACCTGATTATATGGAAACAAATCATCGACTATGCTAAGAAAACTAACAAACCGATTTTCTTCATTACCGACGACATAACCAAAGAAGACTCCTGCTATATTAAGAAGCGGAGCAATGAGACAAGAATCATAAGCCCATATGAGGAAATGATTAAGGAAATGTATGACAAAGCACACGCCGAGTTTTGGATGTATACATTTTCACAATTCCTATACAAAGCAAAAATATTCGGCAACCTACAAATATCCGACCAAATGATGGAAGAAGTCAAAGATTCCGTCAAAGTGATTCAGAAACTAAAGTTCAATGGAATGTATGTTCATATATCCGATGTAACGGTTGCTAAAATCAAACGGTTTTTCAGCGACGGCAAAGTTGTTTCAGTATCGGTAGCCATGAAACCGGATGACCAGACACCGGAAGGAAGAAAAGACTTTTTATATGGAGTAAGCCGTTGGCTGGACTATAATTACAAAGCTGCGGGCTATTATCAAGTGGATAAAAATCATATCTCCTTTTATTCGGAATCTGAATTTGGCAGAGTGGACTATAACGGATATATTGAGGAAGATAAACTTGTATTAAACTGGTACAGCCATATAAACGGAAATAGAGGCCAAGGGGATTATTACTTTTATGAAATAAATCAATAAAAGAAGCAGTATTTCCCTCAAAGGAACATTACAGCCCGGCTCCGTATGCTTTGTCAAATTCAACCGATACAGTCAACTATGCCTCTCCAATATGAAAGGGCATAAACGCTAAAAAACATGGCAAATTAAGACACCGCCCGAAAAATACTTTAAGGCCACTTCCTTAAATTATGCCGTTACGCAGCACCGGATATGCTCATTATACGCTTAGTGGTATTGATAGGAAGTTGGAAACCTATACAGATAAATTAGTAGCAGAGCATTTTCCTGAAAACCCCAACAATTATAAGAAGATATGACACATTGACAGGGACATGGAAGACGGCAAAAACGGATTTGCCGCTGGGTGTAAGGTATGACAGTAAGATGAATATGTATTATGGGGAGATTAAACCGTATGGGCATGATGAAGTAATCAGGCTGTCCTATTGGGGAATACTTTTATCAGAACAAATAGTATAATAAACACTGTAAAAATTGGATGAATAATATTGCTTAATGCTGAAGGATTAGGAGAAAACGAAATATGGCTTTTTTTTTATCAAGGGAATACAGGGAAGACCGTGCGAGAGAAAAAGAATTAAAGCGCCAGATAGATATGGAGCGAAAAGAAAGAGAACAAAAATTTAAAATGGAGTATTGTGGCTGGTATTCTCAACAAACGCAAAACTTTATTGATAAATTGAAGGAAAAAGGGTTTAATCCATCTTGGGGATTTGAGGCTGAAATAAAAGAATGTAATCTTTATACAGGAAAGGGTGGAATGCAAAGAGGGAGTATATATGTATTTGATATTCCTTCTTTAGAAGGTTTGGCATTTGATATGAAATCAAAACAGATGTTATATTTTACATGTCCAACAGGATATTACGATAGTTATCGAAAACCTAATGCCAAAGTAGATTTTAAATATGTATTGATTCCGTTTTATGAGATATTCAAGGCAAATATTGAGGTTAATTCACAGCCATTTGTTTCAACTGTTTCATCTGAGCAAAATGTCATAAGTAGAAGTATTGCGGAGGGAATTGCGGAGGGAATTATTGGGGATGAGGAAGATGATATTACTGATTGGGAAAGCGAAGATAACTTTTTAGTGATTGAATCAGGGAAATCACTGAGAAAAGTTGTTTTAAACATTCAAACAATAAATCCAGATTATCCTGTAATTTCGTTTGAATTTATTAAGCCATATGATCCTGATCCGAGGTGTGCAGCAGCAAATAAGAAAATTGCCGATATAATGTGTAGTACTTTTTCGAGTTCTGCTGAGAAGGTGGCTTTTATGGAGTATGATACACGCAGGAAATGTAAAACCATTAAAGACTATTATTATTATAGGAAGAAAAATGCATCAAATGAGGAATGTTTGGACACAGATAGTGCTATTATAAGCACGATATTGGAGCGATTAAATAAATATGTTATGCAAATAGAATCAATTATTCAACAATGCAGTAAAAAAAAGCAAAGTAAAACGGAAAACCAGAGTTATGATATAGTTTTACAATTAGAAAAACTTGCAGATATGAAGGAAAAAGGAATTATTACAGAAAATGAATTTATTAGGCTGAAGAACAAATTGATTTGATATAAGAGGTGGGTTAGGTAAGATCATATGTAGTTGCATAAGGGTTGAGATGCTAATTTATGCTCTATATTCTAAGATGTACATTGGATTTTTGGATAGAACGGATATAGATGGTAAGTTGATAGGGTACTTGAATATATTTGATTTTACCAAAAAAGTTTGTAAAATCTCTTTTAATTTCGTATCCTAATCTACTATAATTAATCATGCGAAAATACTCCTTTGTTTTGTTGTTTTGTGGTGATTCAATTATAACAAAGACCAAGTGTTTTTGCATTTTTATTTTGACAACTATACCTGTTGTGAGTTAAAAAATGGGGAAACTCAAATCATATTTAACTTGACACATCCATACAGCCATGCTAAACTGACGGAGTGCCATAGTTTAACATGGCACAGTGAAAACGCAGTAAAGTGCGTTCCGCTCATCAGCACCCAGCGGAATGCAAACATACCCTGCGTAAAACATAGAAACAAAACGGAGGAGCATTATGAAAAAATTTATAGCAATGGCATTTACGGCAGTGTTTACAATGGGACTTCTGACAGCATGCGGAAATAAGGCGGAGGATACGGCGGCAGGAAGCGCAGCACCGGAGGAAAATGCCGCGGAAACGGCATCGGAAGAGGGCGAAGCAGCCTCTCAGGACAAAGAAGAGACAGCCGGCAGAACCTTCACGGTAGGCTTTGATGCGGAATTCCCGCCCTACGGATATATGGATGAGAACGGTGGCTATACCGGATTTGACTTGGAACTGGCAGCGGAAGTGTGTGCACGGAACGGATGGGAATTTGTGGCACAGCCCATTGACTGGGATTCCAAGGACATGGAACTGAGTTCCGGTTCCATTGACTGCATCTGGAACGGATTTACGATGCAGGGCAGGGAGGATTCCTACACATGGAGCGTGCCTTATGTGGACAACAGCCAAGTATTTGTAGTGCCTGCGGATGCGGGAATTTCCACCCAGGCGGATTTGGCAGGAAAAGTAGTGGGCGTGCAGAAGGATTCCTCCGCACTGGCGGCACTGGAGACGGATGCGGCCGCATTGGCAATTACGTTTGCCGATTTGCAGCAGTACGGGGATTATAATGTGGCATTTATGGATTTGGAGCAGGGAGCCATAGATGCGTTGGCCATTGACATCGGCGTGGCAAATTATCAAATCAGTTCCCGTGGGGATGCCTTTGTCATTTTGGAAGAAAAACTGGCAAGCGAGCAGTACGGCATCGGATTTAAGCTTGGCAACGAAGAACTGAAAAATCAGGTAGAAGCTACCCTGCTTGAAATGGCAGAAGACGGCACATTTATGGAAATCGCAGAAAAATATGCAGATTTTGGCCTGACGGACAGCGTATGCTTGGGGAAATAGAAAAAACTGCTAGTACTCCATCCAGACAGAAATTGCAGTACTAGGAAAGAAACAAAGAGGAAAAAGGCCGCTGCGGCAAAGCTACAGCGGCCTTTTCCGATAACGGCTGACAGGGAATGATTTTCAGACATGCTCTGGGAAAGGTAAAGGAAGAGACTTATGAGCGTAACGACGATGTTTTTGCAATTGGCAGGAGGAATGGCCACCACGGCAGAGATTTTTTTCCTGACCTTATTATTCTCCCTTCCCCTAGGACTGGCGATATCTTTTGGCAGAATGTCCAAGATGGGTGCGCTGCGTGTAATCAGCAAATTTTACATATCCGTCATGCGCGGCACCCCGTTGATGCTGCAGCTGATTGTCGTATACTTTGCGCCCTACTATGTATTTGGCATCCGGATATCGTCGGGCTACCGTTTTACGGCAGTCATTCTTGCCTTTGTGCTGAACTATGCGGCATACTTTGCGGAAATCTACCGTTCCGGGATAGAATCCATGCCTGTCGGGCAGTATGAGGCGGCAAAGGTATTGGGGTACGGCAGGTCACAGACCTTCTTCAAAATTATCCTGCCTCAGGTAATCAAACGAATCCTGCCGCCGGTCACCAATGAGACAATTACGCTGGTAAAAGATACATCCCTGGCGTTTGTGCTGGCCGAGGCCGAGATGTTCACCATTGCAAAGCAGATTGCGGCAAAGCAGACCAGCATCATGCCCCTAATGGCTGCGGGAGTTTTCTACTACATCTTCAATTTGGCAGTGGCCGGATTTATGGAATATGCGGAAAAAAAGATGAACTATTACCGCTGAAAATACCCGTCCGCAGGGACGGTTTTATCACATGCCCAAATTTACTGCCGAAAGGAGCAAGGATAGGAAAATGAATTTACTGGAAATTAACCATATGAAAAAAGGATTTGACGGATTAGGAGTATTGGAAGACATCTCCCTGACCGTGCAAAAAGGAGAAGTCGTTTCCGTCATCGGCCCGTCCGGCTCGGGGAAATCCACATTGCTGCGCTGTGCCACACTGTTGGAGAAAATGGACGGGGGAGAACTGAAATATCTGGGAGAATCGGCAGCTTGGGAAGAAGACGGGAAATGCATTTATGCCGGCAGGCAGAAATTAAAAGAAATCCGGAAGCACTTCGGCTTAGTGTTCCAGAATTTCAACCTGTTTCCCCACTATACCGTCATGAAAAACATTACGGATGCGCCGATAAGCGTGGACAAAGTTCCCAAGAAGGAAGCAGAGGAACGTGCCGTAAAATTATTGCGCCAGCTAGGCTTGGAAGACAAAAAAGATGCATACCCATATCAGCTGTCAGGGGGACAGCAGCAAAGAGTATCCATTGCAAGGGCATTGGCACTGCAGCCGAAGATTCTCTTTTTTGACGAACCCACCTCGGCTTTGGATCCGGAACTGACGGGAGAAGTGCTGAAAGTAATCAAGGAACTTGCCAAAGAGCATATGACTATGATTATTGTCACCCATGAGATGCAATTTGCCAGGGAACTGTCCGACCGCATTATTTTCATGGAGCAGGGAGTCATCCGCTGCCAAGGCACTCCGGAGGAAATATTTACGGCATCCGATGAGAGAGTGAGAGATTTCATCGGGAAATTCACTTCATAAGTGTGTGGAGGTTAGTACTGCCTTGCGGACGAGCCGTCTAAAGCGTGCTTGAAAATTCAATGAATCCCCCCAATACAATTATCCTTCCGGCCCTCTCCG
>CAJTVK010000136.1 GCA_910579645.1 uncultured Lachnospiraceae bacterium
ACAGTTAGAAATATCTCATTTTTGACGCAGAAATCCGAATCTCCTATACCGCCGCAGCCGGACAGCCGGCAGGCAGGAACCGATAGGCAAGACCGGCTATGAACGCAGGGCTTCCCCTTCCCGCGCGTCCGCCGCCGCCCCCCGCAGCACCCGATTCCTAGCCAAATTCACCGCCAAAGGAATCACCATAATCACCCATACCACAGGTTCCGCCACAATAATCCCCATATAACCGATAGCCGGAGCCAGCAGAAAAGCAATACACACCTTCCCAATCAACTCCAACGAACTGGAAAACACCGGAGTCTTATTGTCCCCCAGCCCCTGCATACTATTCCGAAACAAGCTGATAACCGCAGGAACAAAATAAAAAACCGTATTCACTTTCAGATACAGAGAGGCCGTATCCACAACTTCCCTCCCCGTTGCGGAAGTTATCAGCCTGACCAATGCCGGAGACAATACATACGCCGCCGCAATGACGCATATACACCACCCCCAAGTCAGCAATACCGTATCCCTGATTCCCTTCCTGATTCTGGAATATTTCCCGGCTCCCAGATTCTGCCCGCAATAAGTAGCCAATGTGGCGCCCAGCACGGAAAAAGGAAGCATAAATACCGAAGTAATTTTCCTGGCCGCCGTATGCGCCACTATAATATCAGTCCCAAACGTATTGATGCTCGTCTGCAATGCCAGTGTCCCCAGATTCACAAAAGATGACATAAACGACATAGATATCCCCGTGGAAAGCAGCTTCCGGTATACCTCCTTTTCCGCCCTCATGTCTTCTTTCCCAAGAGCCAGCTGCGGATACTTTTTCCTCATATAAAGTAAGCACATCACTGCCGACAAGGCCTGACTGATGACCGTGGCCCATGCCGCCCCTTCCACCCCCATATGAAATACCAGGATAAAAAGATAATCCAGCCCTATGTTCAGAAAAGAAGCAAAGATTAAGAACAGCAGCGGCGTAAAGGAATCCCCCACTGCACGCAGCACAGCGGCGCAGAGATTATAGCAAGTCGCCGCCGCAAGCCCTGCCAATACAATGCCGCTATAGTTCTTCGCCTGCGGAAGGATGTCTTCCGGAATGTTCAGGAACCGCAAAATAGGGGGCAAAAAGAACAGGCATAAGGCACTGACCGCCAATGCCCCGCCCGTTCCTGTCAGAAAAGCCCCTCCTACCGCCTTTTTCATATGCCCTTCATCTCCAGCGCCGAAATAGGTGGCAACTACAATTGCGGCCCCATTGGCAAATCCGGTGAAAAGGCCGGTAAGCAAGTCACTCAGCGTGGAGGTGGCTCCTACCGCCGCCAGAGAAGCTTCCCCCAGCGTCTCCCCGACGATGCGGGTATCCACCAAGGTATAAAACAGACCGAACAGCCGCCCGGCAAACAGAGGCACCGCAAATAATAAAATCAGCTTCAGCGGCTTCCCCACTGTAAGGCTCTTCATAGTACTTCTCCTTTACTCCCGGAGCATGCTTGCTCCTGCAGAAGGGCAAAGAAATCTTCCTGCGGCATAGGCTTTGCATAATAATACCCCTGCACCTGATCGCATCCAATGCTCCGCAGCAGTTCTATCTGCTCTTTCGTTTCCACACCCTCTGCCAGAAGCCCCAGTTCTAGTTTATCCGACATAGAAACCACCTGCTCCAATATCAGCCTGCCCTTGCCTGACACCATCATATTTTCCATAAATTTTTTGTCCAGTTTTATGACATCGAAAGGTGTTTCCAGCAAAATATTCAATGAGGAATATCCGCTTCCGAAGTCGTCCATCAGCAGCGTGAACCCTTCTTCCTTCAGCTGCAGCGCCTTTGGGCTTATCTGCTGGTCGTCTGCCGTTTCCGTTATTTCCAGCTCCAGAAGATGCCTGGCAATGCCATAGTCTTTGAGCAGTTCCGTAAGCACGGCGATGCATTCGTTATCCTTCAGATGAATTCTGGATACATTGACGGAAACCGGGCAAGGCTTCGTTCCGGCATCGCTGCACCGTTTCATAAAGCGGCAGGCCTCTTCCCAAATATAGTAATCCACTTTTTGGATAAACCCGTTTTCCTCTATAATCGGGATGAACTGGTCGGGATAAATCATCCCCCGCTCCGGATGGTGCCATCTCACCAAAGCTTCCGCTCCGATGATTTCATTCTTGGCAATGCTGTATTTCGGCTGCAGATACATGACAAACTGCCTGTCCGAAATAGCTGCCTGCATATTCTCCTCAATGAACTTCCGGTTATACAGCGATTCCTTAAATTGCTCTTTATAAAACAGAATATTGGTAAGGATATTATTCTTTGCCGCTTTCCTTGCCATCGCTGCCCGGTCCTCCATCTGACGCAGTTCCATTTCCTTATCCTCCACCGAATACACGCCATAGGACATATGCAGCTTCACGTCTTTAAAGGTACTAATCTGGGCATCCAGCCGACGGATAAACTCCTCCAGTTCCTCTTCCCTGTCATACTCGGTCACTACCATATACACGTCGCTCCGCAGGTTAATGAAGAACTGATCGTCCCGGCAGATTTCCGCCAGTTTATCGCTGATAAAATCCAATATCTCATCCCCGAATTTTTCCCCGTACAGATCATTGACAATTTTGAATTTACGGATGTCAAACTGAATAAACCCGATTTCCCTGTCAGTGGAATAAATCAGCTGATTTACGTTCCTGCGGAACCGATGCAGTTTCCGGATGCTTTTCTGCACACTCCACAGTTCATCCTTTTCCGGAATATCCTCCAGACCGATACTGCTTTCCTCCCTGTTCCCCAGATTATCTGCCAGCATCTCTTCCAATATCTCGATACTGGCTTTCAATGCCTTGGGACATCTCTCCAATATCAGTCCTTCCTTCCGGATTGCCGCCATCTCTTCCGGCTTGGAAATATCCTTCCCTAAAATATCCCGGCAGTAAATATCCCCGTCCATCCGCTCCGTAAAACGTTTTATAAACTCATCCGTCTTCTTATTTCCATATATTTCCCGCTCCCTGTCCTGAGAATCGTAAAAACCCAAAGCCAGCCCCAACACAAGCATGGAAGCAGTGATGCAGCCGCAGGTTCCTCCCTGCCGCATCCCTCCCCCGAAGCATGTGCTTATTTTAAACGCCGTCTTCAGATCCATGCCGAAATCTTCCGCAAATGCGCCAAACAACGCCTGTGAGCAATGGTATTGCTGATGCAGAAGCTGTTCCGCTTTCTCACTATGTGTCATATTCTCCCCCGTTTCCCTGTCGGCCATTTATTTTCTCATCTAATCCGATTCTGACAGAAATTTCTCTGGCTATGCCGTTTTACATCCAAATAGCCTGATCAACCACATTTTTAATGCGTTCTATTGTTCTGTCCCCTATTCTGTCAATTCCCTTTAGCTGATCTTCTGTAGATTCGGCTAACTGTCCAACTGTTTTATAACCGTTCTGTTTCAGCCGCTGGATTTTATCCTCCGTCAAGCCATATGGGAAAACATTTGATTTTTTTAATCTGTCTATATCTAAATCCAAAATACTAAGATTATGCCTTATATCCGTTTCCGGCAGTTCCAATTGGGAAAATGTACTATTATTTGCTGCAAACTGAACATCTTCCACTGTCGGATTCAGCCATTCCTGATAAAGTTCCTTTGTCAAACGTGTTCCCTGTACTTTTTCAAGCACATTGCACAAATTTACTGCATATCTTGTTCCCCTTCCCCCTTGCTTCATCCCCCTAGAAGCCTCTCTCTTTGAAATAAATCCTGCATATTCCAATATCTCCAATGGTTTGGAATACTTATTTACCAGATTCCTATGCATAATAAAAGTTGTTGCCTTTTTATCGCCGCAATCTCTGTAAATAACTTCGGCAATCTCCAGACAGCAGTCCATTAACGGTTCATAAATACCTATTTTATATCTGATTTCCTCAATCATCGGCCAGAAAAAATCACTGGCCAATTTCAGCAGAATTTCACTCAGTTTTGCATAAGTAATCTTTTTCTCATCTTCAAAAAGCATAGAACAGCCTCTGATAAAAGAACGAACATTCCCCAAAACAGCCAAACCTAAAAATTCTGCCGTTTCTTCCGCAGATATATTTGTAAAATACCTATCTCCCACCACATAATCGGTATACCTTAATTTCAATACTTCGTAAAAGAATTCCTTAAATCCCGCCTGCCCGTATCTTCTGGATATATCAATTACCTTCGCATCATTATATACATCGAAACGTGTCCCGAATCTTGTCACTCCCGGATATATTGCCGCTTTGCATGAAACGGCATCACTGGACAACGTTCTGAATATGTCAAAAAATTCTTCCAATCCGGTTTCACGCCCTATATGTGCCGCATCATCCAAAAATAAAACAATTCTTTTCCCTATATGCCTGGAAAATTTTTTTATTTCATTATGGACTTCATACACATCTAAATTAGGTGCAAATTCATATTCATACATTCCTTTCGAAACACAATTCATGGCATCAATCAGAATCCTTAAAAACTCTCTTTCATAATCATTCCCTTGCGTCCTAAGTAATTTTAACTGTCTTAGGCTTAAATAAATGCCGCATGCACTTGTACTTTTTCCTAAACGTCTATTGGCTTCCCGCAGCAATGCGCTTTTTCCGGTTCCCCTCCCTCCTTTCAGCAAAACAGGACCATGTGCCATCAACTGTAAAATAATACTTTCTTCATATTTATAAAAACAATGATATCTCTCAAAATCTTTCTGTGAAAAATCTTCACAGGCCAATATCAAATCCGCAAAGTCCCGTTCCATATCAGACATTCCGTATCATCTCCTCTATCCCAAAAAATATCGTCAACGCTCTGTCCCTATCTATTTTTGTTGCTAAAAAATCTATGAAATGACTGGCCAGAGCCAATGTTGCACACAATTTATACATATCCTTCAATAAACTTTTTAAAGTGTCAACGTCCAAAACAGCTTCAATATTAACCAAATATTCCGAGTGAACGCCTTTAGAAAACGAAGAAAACAGTTTTGCCGCAATAGACTTTGCCTTTTCAAAATTGGAATTTTCACTTTCAGAGACAACATCCATAAGCCATATACTGTCATATTCCAGCCCGGCTGCATACTCGCTCAATGCCCGAAAAGCAGGTTTCCATATTATTTCACCCATGTAGTTACCAAGCAATGCTCTGTCAAAAGTTTCCTTCTTTTTGTCGTACATCCATAAATTAGCCCTAGGAGGATCCTTTGCTATAATGTCGCCAGACCATTCCACTGCACTTTGGGCCCGTTTACCTATATCGTAATCCGGATCGGACTGCACTTTATATACCAATATGAGCCGAAACGGATCTATTCTTGCCAATATCGCCGTCAATGAAGTTTCCAACACGCTTCTGCCATAAAAAGGCATATCAACATTCGCTTTTCCACAATTCCAATCATAACCAACAATTATCTTTGTCATTTTAGCAAGCTTACTTGATAAATTAGCAATAATTTCTCCATAATCAAACATACTTGGTGTATTTTCCCCACATACTAATACTTCATAATCATGAGATATTTCCACTCAATCACCTCTCTTCTATTAATGATGACACGGAACTGTTCCTAAATATTTTCTACTTGATATTATCCATATATCATTTACTTCTTAATCATCAGTCTCCCCGCCCGATACCTGTCTGCAGCATCCCGTCATACTCTTCCCAAGAAATATACTTTCCGCCCATGCTCTCCAAATGCTCCGTGTGGAACTGACAATCAATAAACAAAAATCCGTTCTTGACCAACAGCTGCGCCAAACCGATCAATGCTGCCTTGGAACCGTTCTCTTTTTCCGAAAACATACTCTCGCCGAAAAAACACCGGCCAATACATACGCCATACAGTCCGCCGGCAAGCATGCCGTCCTCATATGCCTCTACGCTGACCGCATAGCCCTCTCTATGAAGACGACAGTAAGCCTCCTCCATCTCATCCGAAATCCAAGTCCCCTCCGCAAACTCCCTTTTCATCCTGCACCGATGCATGGTATCCGCAAAATCCCTGTTCAGCATCAGCCGCAGTTCATGTTTCTTTCTATACTTTTGCATGGAATGTGAAATATGTATCTCTTCCGGGAAAATCACAAAACGTTCCTTCGGGCACCACCACAGAATTTCCTCCCCCGGCTCATACCAAGGAAAAATCCCATGGGCATACGCCAGCAGAAGACGTTCCACGCTTAAATCTCCTCCCACGGCCAGCAGCCCGTCCTCACGGGCGCAAGTCGGATGCGGAAACGATATTTTTTTCTCGTCCAAACGATAAACAGGCATATGCACCCTCCCCAACATAGCTTTTGCCGGAATCGAAATCCCCTCTGCCAACCGTCAACTGTTTTCTATGCGTCCTTACGGAAACACTCACTTTTCCCCATTTCTATAAAAAAACTGCCCTCTGCCGCAGAAAGCCTGCATTTTCCGCCCTTCTTCAGCCGGCCGAATAAAATCTCATCCACCAGCAGCGGCTTAATCTCCCCCTGTATGACCCTCTCAATCTCCCTGGCTCCGTATTCTGCACTGATTCCTTTCTCCTGCACCAGCTTTCTTGCTTCTTTGTCTGCCGCAAACTCCACTTTTTTCTTCTCCAATAGTTTCCCCAGTTCTCCCAGTTTCTTCTCCACAACCCGTTCCGCCATTTTTTCATCCATTCCGCGGAACACGACTATCCGATTCAGACGGTTACGGAATTCCGGCTGGAACACACGTTTTACTTCTTCCATAATGACATCGGCTTTCACATCCTTCTCCTGAAAGCCGATACCCGGTTTACCCATGCGGCTGGCTCCCGCATTGGAGGTCATAATAATGATAACATTCCTGAAATCTGCTTTCCTGCCTTGATTATCGGTCAGCGTGGCATAATCCATAACCTGCAGAAGAATATTATATATATCGGGATGGGCTTTCTCCACCTCATCCAGCAGCAGAACCGCATGCGGATGCTTACGGATTTCTTCCGTCAGCAGCCCGCCCTCTTCATAGCCCACATATCCCGCCGGGGCGCCGATCAGTTTGGCCACGGCATGCTTCTCTTCATATTCACTCATGTCGAAACGAATCAGCCGAATACCCAGTTCTCCGGCAAGGCTCCGGGCAATTTCCGTCTTGCCCACACCGGTAGGCCCTACAAAAAGCAGGCTTGCCAACGGCTTTCCCTCTTCCAACAGCCCCGCCCTTGAAAATTTCACCGCATTGACTACCTGCCCAATGGCTTCATCCTGCCCGAAAACACGGCTCTGCAGGCGTTCTTCCAAAGTAGACAGGGATGCCGTTTCGTCACGCTCCACCGTCTGCTTGGGAATATGGCATGTTTTGGACAATATCTCGTCAATCAAAGCCTTGTCCACAGACTGCCTTTTCCGGTCAAGAGGATGCAGCCGGCGGTATGCGCCCGCTTCATCCATCAGGTCTATGGCTTTGTCCGGCAGATAACGTTCGTTCACATACTTGGCACTCATCTCGGCCGCATATTCCAGCACTCCTTTTTCGTAAACCACCTGATGAAACCGCTCGTAATTTTTTTTCAGTCCTTCCAAAATCCGGACGGTGTCTTCCACCCCCGGTTCCTTAATGTCAATGTTCTGAAAACGCCGCACCAGACTTTTGCTCTTTTCAAAATGCTTTTTATAATCCTCATATGTCGTTGCACCGATAAAACGGATATGCCCTTGAGCCAAGTAGGGTTTAAGCATATTGGATATATCAAAGCTTCCCCCGTTCACCGCGCCCGCACCTACAATCGTATGGATTTCATCCATATAAACAATGGGCTTCTCCTCCTTGCCCAAGCTTTCCATCACCCGCTTAAATCGTTTTTCAAAATCGCCGCGGTACTGTGTTCCCGCCAGCAGGCTGCCCAAATCCAAGGCAAAAATCCTCGCGCCTGCCAAAGGCTCCGGCACCTTCCCCTCCTGCAGAAGCCTGGCAAGGCCATAGGCAATGGCAGTCTTCCCCACTCCCGGCTCTCCGATATGCAGCGGATTGTTCTTCTCCTTCCGGCAGAGAATCTGCATCGTCCGCTCCAACTCCGCCTCCCTGCCAATCAACGGATTCACCCCGTCCAGTTCGTCGTTTAAGCAGCTGGCATACTGCTGCCAGAAAGCTCCCGTGAAACCGTCCCCGTCTTCCTGCTCATCTTCCCACGCATCCCATTCCGTCGGATTTCCGTCAATCAGTTCTTCCTCCCATTCTCCGCTATTTCGCTCTCCCTTCCATCCTCCGCTTCGCTCCCCATTCCATCCTTCGCTTCCCTCTTCAATCCATTCTTCACTCCGTTCCCCCTCCCAATCCATACCTTTTCCTGAAACAGCCCCTGCCCGGCCGTCCTGTTCTCCTGCGCTTATCCTGCCCTTTCCCTTATTATCTTCTATCCGCGTTCTCTTCTTTCTATCCTGTCCTATCCCATCCTTCCCTTTTCCATCCCTTTTATCCTTCCCCTTCCTCCTCTTTTCATAGCCCAATTCCTCATATGCAATGGTCATTTCCTGCAAAAGATCGGCCTGCTCCACTCCCTGTCGGCGCATATAATACACCGCATAGCATTCTTCCAGCCTAAACATGGCATGCAGCAAATGCGGTAACCCCACCACATATTTTCCGCTGCCCTGCGCCGACTCCCAAGCATAAGCCAGCAAAGTTCCCATTCCCAACGACAATTCCGGCATATAGCCTGCCTCTTCTCCCGTCTCGGAACACACTTCCATATAATCCTCAAGATAAGTCTTCAAATTCCGATCCAGTTCTTCGATATCTCCGCCGCAGTTTACAAAAGCCCCTGCAAACCTTTTGTTCCGGCAAGCCGCATACAGCAGCAATTCCGGCGTCACCAGTTCAAACCGTGCTCCCTTCGCCATAGTGAAAACGGTATTGAACAATTCTGCCACTTCATCCGATACATTCATGTCATGCCTCCTCCACTGTCATACGGAACGGAAACCCCTCTTCCTTCGCCCTTGCCGCTGCCGCCTGAACCTTTGTCACTGCTATATCATACGGATAAGAACCGACTGCCGCCTTGCCGCTTTCATGTACGGTCAGCATCAACCGTTCCGCCTCCGCCTCTTCTTTATGAAAAATCGTTATTAAAATATCCACTACAAAATCCATGGATGTAAAGTCATCGTTATGCATAATCACCCGGTAATGCTTCGGCTCCCGTATGTTTATTCTTGTTTTCTCTCTCGTCTCTCCCTGTACAGACATCTTCCCACCTCTTACTATGCTTTTGCTTCATCCGTTACGAATATTTCCTGGCATATTCCAAAAATTCTTCCGTTTTTGACCAATACTTTATGCCCCAGTTCTCAAAATTCCACTCCTTCATATAATCATTGCATTCATAATCAATATAATACAAGATTTCATTTTTCAGCACAAAATTAGTAAGAAAATAATCAATGTTCGTATTGACTTCCAATCGTTCCATACCTGCCGCTCCCGTTCCCATAGACTTTTTCTCACCGGATATTTCCTCACAGAATCTTCTCCATGAAATATTCCCCCCCTATTTCCCGACTATCCTATTTTAACATCAATTTGTATCCATATCCAGTACTTTTATTCCAGACAGAATGGAGCAGGGAAGATTTCGTTACTTTTCATATGCCGATGTTCCGTGAGGTGTTTCCGCACATTTTGTGCGGAAATCCCGAGTTTTTCAGCGGGGAATCGCATCTTTTTGCGATTTCTGTGCATCGCGAAGCGTGTTACCGGTCACGGAGTGAACCAATGTCATTAAGTTAAGCCACAGCCCGTCAGCTTTCGCTGACATCCTCCCATTGGGTGCCCGTGTGCATAAAACAAGCCGGAAACTGCTGTTCCCGGCCTTAAGGCACGTCTGACAATAAATTATTAACAATCCCTTACCTCTTAAAGTCTTTTCAGATTTTCCACCCTCCCCCGGACATTCTCGTCAAACGCTTCCTGTGCCAGATTAGGATCCTTAGTGGCCATCCATATATCACAGGGCAGATTCCCGCAAGCCGCACAAGTAGCAAATTTACATTTCCCCACACTGCACTGATAAATCGGACAGGCTTTGCCGGCAGGGGCATGAAAAACCTTCCCGTCCGTTTCATTACAGCCCTTGCAAAGATTTCCGTAATAACTACAGTTACCGCATTCCGTCCCGCAGCAGCTTACCCCCAGGATTTCCCTCTGCCTTTTCCTGCTAAAGCCTTCCAGCACCAGACGATAGGACTTATCCAGCAAATCCCGCAGCAAATCATCCGGCACCTCCCCGTCCGGTTTTACGGAATTCCAATGCTCCTTATTGGAATAATATCCCGGTATGATATCCGCATACTTTTCCCGCAGAAATGCCCCTTCCACCGGTTCCAGCTTCAAATTTATATAATACGGCTTATCCTCCTTATCCAGACAGATTGCCGCGAACATCTTCCCGCCTATCTGATAACGAATCCAATTCCACTCCTTCTTCAGATCCTTCGTCACCGCCCTTTTTTCCATTAAATAATCGTCCATCCACATATAACGCATAGCTTTCTCCTTCTTTCCCGCAATTCCGTATTACATTTTCAGTTCCCAAGACACGGACAGCCGCCGGAAACACCACACATCTCCCAGGCCCGTCCCACCCAATATACTATTATACCACACCAAACACGACACCTATATGTCATGTTCAAAAACACTTTCCGTCAAATATCCGTCCCTGCAACTCCCCATCCTATTCCCAAATGCAGTACCAATGCTACATCACCGAAATTCACCCTTATTTCCGCACTGTACCGGCATCAGCCGTGGCGGCCCTGCCGTTCCGGCGGCTTTCCGGCCGGCTCCGTGTTCCCTCCGTGGGACGGCGGCTGTATGCGGCT
>CAJTVK010000137.1 GCA_910579645.1 uncultured Lachnospiraceae bacterium
CACTAAAAAAACTCACGCACGGGCGTCCGCCTCCCAACACAACATTCAGGCTGAAATGTTACTAAGATACAAATAAATATAAAAAAGGGCTTGCATTAATTCAAATACTATGTTATAGTAAATATGAGCTTGAGAGAGCTCAATGTAAAATTCCCCTTTTACATGAAAAGGATGTTTGCTTATGCAAGCATCCTTTTCACATTGTCTGAAAAACTACGTCATATCTGCGGACATGAAAATAACACCAGCCGCCGCGTGTTCACGGGATATGCAAGTGTGAGACCGGACACCGGCGATACCGTCTGTAAACAGGGATACTCCTTTCGGAACTGATGTTATATCCGGCGGCAGACCGGCAAATCCGGGCTGTGCCACCGAATATATTATAATATAAAGATTTAGAAGAGACAAGATAAGAATTATATGATATAATAAATTTGTTTGTTGTCTGACCTGCCCGTCTGTCGGCTGCGGCGGGATGTGGGAAACAGACGATATAATAAGCTGTGAAAGGCGTGGTGGTCAAAATGAAAAGAGTGGCATTCATGTTTTTGCTGACAATGGCAGTTGCATTGGGCGGCTGCGGCGGCGCTGCGGCAGCTGCGGCGGCAGGAAAGCCTGCAGTGTCTGCGGGAACGGATACGGGAACAGAGAAAAATGAGGCCGGAGCGACAAAGGAAGACGGCGGCAGTGAGACGGCAAAAGAAGCGGCGGACGGAGCGGAAGCGGGAAAGATGCCGGAGGGCGAGGAGACGGAGGATAAAGACGGAGGAGCGGCGGACGACGGAACGGGACGGGAGAATCCGGACGGGGAAAATGCCCAAAATGCAGCCGGAGGGAATACCGAAGAGGAGAAGAGGGAGCCGCAGCTTGCGGATTATGAAATAACGGTATTCGGGACGGAAGAAGTGATGTATGCTTCCGTTCCGGTGAATGTGAGAAAAGGGCCGACTACGGATTTTGAACGGATAGGCGGGCTAAAGCGGGGGCAGGAAGCGGCCGTGACCGGACAGGCGGATACCGGCTGGTATGAAATTGCCTACGGAGAGGGCAAAGCATATGTGAGCAATAAATATCTGCAGAAGGAAAAGCCGGAAGAGGAGGCCGTGCCGCAGCAGGCATCCGGGCAGGCGGCAGAGGGGGCGGCATCGGAAGCGAAAAATGTGGCCGGCGTCATTATGGTAGGCGATTCCAGATGCGTGCAGATGCAGCAGAGCGTGGGCGAGAACAGCTGTACTTGGATTGCGGAAAGCAGCAAAGGATATAAATGGCTCAATGATACGGCCGTGGCAAAGATAGATGCCTGTGTGGGGAGCGGCTCCAAAATATTGATTAATCTGGGCGTGAATGACCCGGGGCATCTGAAGGATTATCTCACGCTGGTGAATGCCAAGGCGGCGGAGTGGGTGGAAAAGGGGGCTACGGTATATTACGCGTCCGTCAACCCGGTATGGGACAACCCTTATGTGACGGAGGAACAGGTGCAATATTTCAACAGCCAGATGCAGGCCGGCCTGAGCGGGGATGTCCATTGGATTGACAGTCACGGCTATTTGAGCACTGTCGGCTATAAGCTGGTGGACGGCCTTCATTTTGACAAAGAGACTTATCAGAACTTATATGCATATTATATGAGCTGTCTGTAAGCTGCCGAAATTACTGCTTGCTCCGTGACCGGTAACATGCCGGGCCTGTCTGCCGCGGGAAAGACAGATTTTTCCTTGTGCTTGCACGGCTTATCTGCTATAATCTTTTTGGGATGGCTGTGTTTCCTTTTCGGCAATTGGCTTCGGAGTGAAAGACAGCCTGAAAACAGGAAATATTATAAAACAAAAGGAGAGGGAACAATGAAAGGAAATATTGTTGTTGGACAGTCTGGCGGCCCTACAGCCGTAATCAATTCTTCCGTAGCCGGCGTATATGCAGCAGCCAAGAAGCTGGGCGTGAAGAAAGTATATGGCATGGTGCATGGTATTCAGGGATTTCTGCAGGACAATCTGTGTGATTTGGATGAGTATCTGGCAGACGAGACAGGGATTGAACTGCTGAAGAGAACCCCTTCTGCGTTCCTTGGCTCCTGCCGTTTTAAGATGCCTAAGATTGAGGGGAACGAGGAAGTATATGAAAAAGTGTTTGAAATCATGGAAAAGCATGACATTGAATGCCTGTTCTATGCGGGCGGCAATGACTCCATGGATACCGTGAAGATGCTGTCTGATTATGCGGCGGCGCACAATAAACCGCAGAGATTTATGGGAGTTCCTAAGACGATTGACAATGACCTTCCGATTACCGACCATTGCCCGGGCTATGGTTCGGCGGCGAAATATATTGCGGCCAGCCTGAAGGAAGTAATCCGTGACAATGAGTCTTTTGGCGTGGAGAAACCTACGGTATGTATCGTTGAGATTATGGGACGTAATGCAGGGTGGCTGACCGCAGCGGCGGCTTTGGCAAAAGGAGAGGACTGCAGCGGCGTGGATGCTATTTATCTGCCGGAAAGAACGTTTGACATGGATACTTTCATGGCAAAAGTAAAACATCTTTCGGAGACAAAATCTTCCGTTGTCATTGCGGTTTCCGAAGGCATCAAGATTGCGGACGGGCGTTATGTATGCGAACTGGCAAACGAAAACGTGGCTGTGGATGCGTTCGGCCATAAGCAGATGTCCGGCACGGCGGCTTACCTTGCTGCGGAGATTGCAAAAGAAACAGGCCTGAAGACCCGTGCCATTGAGTTTTCTACTTTGCAGCGTGCGGCGACCCATCTTGCATCCCTGACGGATATCAATGAAGCGTTCCAGGTAGGCCATGATGCGGTTATGGCAGCAGAGGAAGGCAAGACCGGCATGATGATTACGTTAGATAGGAACGGCGACGCGCCTTATCAGTGCGGGACAAGCGCCTATGACATCCATGCCATTGCCAATGTGGAGAGAGCGGTTCCTTCCGAGTGGATTACCGAGGACGGATGCGGCCTGAATGAAGGATATGAAAAATATGCCCGCCCGCTGATTATGGGAGAACTGCAGCCGCTGTTCATAAACGGCCTGCCGAGGCATTTGGTAAGGAAATAGAGTACAGGGAGATGTACGGCCTGCCGCATTTTTAAACATATTCCGACAGTGACAGAATACGGAATCGGCAAGAGAACGAAAAGAATAAGATAGAGGAAGCCTGCCCGGGTACGGTAAGTACTTGGGCAGGCTTTTTGGCCGTATGGTAAGAAAAGTGGGGAAATACAGGCACAAATAAGCTTATCCTCAATATTATAATTGATATACGGCATTGCCGGAACAGACAGATAAGCGGAAGGTGTGTAGAAAAGGATGGCAGAATATGATATTGCGGTAATAGGCGGAGATAGACGCATTGCTTATATGGCGCCTTTTTTCAGGGAAAAGGGCTATCGTGTAATCGGTTATAAAATAAGCCGCATCAACGGTAAGGCGGCGGAGACGGACGGTACGGCGGAGTCGCTGAAGCAGGCGGTGGAGTCTGCGGAGATTATTGTGGGCGGGATACCTATGGAAAAGAAAGGTATCGTGAATATAAAAGAACTGTCCAGACATCTGAGGAAACATCATAAAGTATTCGGAGGCATCCTGCCGGAAGCGTTCCGCCAGGAGTGCGACGAAAGAGGGATATGCTGTTATGATTATATGAAAGATGAATGCATTGCCATTTTTAATGCGGTAGCCACCGCAGAGGGGGCTATTCTGGAGGCACTGCTTCATAAAGAGACAAATATACACAAAAGTAATACGCTTGTTTTGGGTTACGGAAGATGCGGGACGGTATTGGCGCAGAAGCTGAAGAATCTGTCCGCCTTTGTTACGGTCTGCGGCGGCAGCCCTACGGAATTGGCACGGGCAGAGGCTGCCGGGGCGGAGACGCTGCCTCTGTGCAGGCTGAGCGAAAGAGCCGGGGAATATGAATACATTTACAATACCGTTCCGGCTCTTGTGCTGGAAGAGGGAATATTGGAGAAATTGCAGAAGGATGCCCTTATTATAGATATTGCGTCAGGGAAAGGCGGCGTGGACTATCAGGCCGCGGAACGGATAGGGATTAACGTTGTGCATTGCCTGGGGCTGCCCGGAAAGTATGCAGGAAAGATATCGGCTAAAAAACTGACGGAGTATGTGCTGAATAAGCTTTGAGCAAGACGTAGCGAAAAGCGGAAAGGCACGGAGGCGGAATGAAACGCGGAAGCGAAGTTATAAAACAGAAAGGCGCGACGGCGGAATGAAGCGCGGAAGCGAATTCAGAAAACAAAAGGCGCGACGAAACGGAATGCGGAATCGAATATAAAACAGAAAGGAAGGTTGTCTCATGGAACTGAAAGGTAAGAAAATAGGAATAGCGATGAGCGGTTCCTTCTGCACATTCAATAAAATCTTTAAGGAAATGGAGCATCTGGCGGAAGCCGGAGCCGAAATATATCCTATATTTTCCGATGCGGCAAAGGAGATTAAGAGCCGGTTCGGAACACCGGAGGAATACAGGGAACGGGCGGAAAAGATTGCGGGCAGGGCACCCATCACAAGCATAGCGGGGGCGGAGCCGATTGGCCCGAAAGGATATCTGGATTTGCTGGCAATTGTTCCCTGTACCGGAAATACGGCGGCAAAGCTGGCAAACGGGATTACGGACAGTCCGGTACTGATGGCGTCCAAGGCTCATCTGCGGAACAATAAGCCGTTGGTGATCTTTATCTCCACCAATGACGGACTGGGCATGAACCTGAAAAATATTGGGCTGCTGCTGAATACGAAAAATATTTATTTTGTTCCCTTCGGCCAGGACGACTGGGAAAAGAAGCCGAATTCATTGGTGGCGCATGCGGATCGGCTGCTTCCTGCTTTGGAGATGGCCTTGGATCATAAGCAGATACAGCCGCTGCTGGAGTGTTTCTGAGGGGATTATGGCAACGGCATCCGGCCGGTTGGTTTTGCTTGGCGGAAATAACGGTGAATTCGTTTTCAGATGCCCGGTGACTGATTTTTGCGGGGCTCCGTCCAGCCGGATGCGGAAGGAATGAGGAGGTCGGATTATGTGCGGGATAGCAGGTTTCTTTGATGCAAAAGCAGACTATACGGCGGCAAGGGAGAAATGGCAGGAGGTACTGAGGGAGATGAACCGGAGCCAGAAGCACCGGGGACCGGACGAAGACGGGATATTTCTGCGTAAAAACTGTGGGCTGGCACATGTCAGGCTTTCCGTTATTGATCTGTCGGCCGGGCAGCAGCCCATGGTCCGGCAGTCCGGCGGGCATGAGTGGGCAATTGTCTATAACGGGGAAATTTATAATATGAAGCAGCTGCGAAAGGAACTGCAGGAAGAAGGGATATTGTTTTCCACAAACAGTGATACCGAAGTGATACTGGCGGGCTGTATGGAGCATGGAGCCGATTTTGTTAAACGGCTGAACGGCATATTTGCCTTTGCCCTATGGGACGGACGGAAGAAGAAGCTGTATCTGTTCCGGGACCGGCTGGGAGTGAAGCCCTGCTTTTATGCCAGGCGGGGCAGCGGAATCATTTTTTCCTCGGAAATCAAAGGGATTTTGCGTTATCCGGGCATGGAAGCACGGGTGGATAAAGAGGGACTGTGCGAGGTGTTGGGACTGGGGCCGGCAAAGACCTACGGAAAGGGAGTTTTTCAGGGGGTACAGGAGGTGCTGCCGGGATGCTATGCGGAATGTGACGGCGGGCAGGTGAAGGAGCATTGCTATTGGAAGCTGGAGAGCAGACCCCATGAGGACAGCTGGGAGGAGACGGCGGAGAAAATGCAGTATCTGACGGAGGATGCGGTGCGGATGCAGATGCTGTCGGATGTGCCTATCTGCACGTTTCTGTCCGGCGGCGTGGACAGCAGCTTGGTAACGGCCATCTGCAGCAGGGAACTGAAAAAACAGGGGAAGATATTGGACACCTATTCCTTCGACTTTAAAGATAACGAGATTAATTTCAAGGCAAATGCGTTTCAGCCTTCGCAGGATAGGCCTTGGGTGGACAGGGTAAAAGAATATGCCGGCACAAATCATTGTTATTTGGAATGCCGGAACGAAGAACTGTATGAATATCTGTTCGAAGCGGTGGAAGCCAGGGATTTGCCCTGCATGGCGGATGTGGAGTCTTCCATGCTGTATTTCTGCAGGAAAGTGGCAAAGCGGCATAAGGTCACGCTGACCGGTGAATGTGCGGATGAAATATTCGGCGGATATCCTTGGTTCCATAAAAAGGAATGCTTTGAGGCGGATACTTTTCCCTGGTCCATGGATTTCGGGCCGCGGACAATGCTGCTGAAAGACGAGGTGGAAAGGGAGCTGCCTTTGGAGGCCTATGCGAAAGAGGCTTATCACAGAACGGTAGCGGAGACTCCCGTGCTGGAGGGGGAAAACCCGGAGGAAAGGCGGCGCAGGGAAATATCCTACCTGAATCTTAAGTGGTTCATGCAGACTTTGCTGGATCGGATGGACCGCACCAGTATGCATGTGGGGCTGGAAGCAAGGGTGCCTTTTGCCGACCACCGTATTGTGGAGTATGCCTGGAATGTGCCTTGGGACATGAAATGTCATAAGGGAGTCGTCAAGGGGCTGCTTCGGGCAGCGGGGAAAGAGTATTTGCCGGAGGAGGTTCTTTACCGGAAGAAAAGCCCTTATCCGAAAACTTATGACCCGGCGTACGAACAGCTGGTCAGGAGGAAGATGCTGGAAGTGACAGAGGACGGCAATGCGCCTGTGAACGCGCTGATTGACGCAAAGAAGGTGAGGAAATTCATGGAGCGGCCTTCGGATTATGCCAGGCCGTTTTACGGACAGCTGATGGCAGGGCCGCAGCTGCTGGCTTATCTGCTGCAGGTAAATGACTGGCTTGGGAAGTATCGGATTCAGTTGGTATAGGGGAATAGGATAGACGCAGGGAACGGATCTTGGGAGACAGGATCCGTTTTTGCCGGTGAAGCTTTTGGAACGGCGCGCGGCATTTGGGGCACGGATTGCGGCAGGTTGGGGGTGTGCCGCTTGCCTGTGGAAAAGGGATTTGGTATAGTTTAGGGTATCTTGGGAAAGCAGTCCCGGAGGAAAGGAGGGGAACGTTTGAAGATAGTGATTCGGACTGGGGAAGACGTGGAGGATATGGAGGTGGTGATTGCCTGCCGGGCGATGACTCCGGAACTGGAAAAGGTGATTGCCACGCTGCGGATGCTGGATAGGCAGGTGACGGCCAGAAAGAACGGTGAGATATTTTTGCTGGACGCATCGGATATTTTATATGCGGATACGGTGGACAAGAAAACTTTTGTTTATACCTCCGGGCAGGTATTCGAATCGGACTTAAGGCTCAGCGAATTGGAGCACCAGCTGGAGGCTCTGGGTTTTCTGCGGGCAGGGAAGTCCTGCATCCTGAATATGAAGCATATTCGTTCCTTGAGGGCGGATTATGACAGGAGAATAAAAGTGACCATGGAGAATGGGGAACAGTTGGTGGTTTCCAGACAGTATGCACAGGAACTGAAAAGGCGATTGGGGGTGGGCTGAACGATGGAAGAGAGGAGAACTGTATTTGATTATCTGGCACGGGTGTTCGGAATGTTTGGAGGGATGGTGGCACTGATGTCCGTTTTCTGCCTGTTGTTTGGGGAAAGCGCGAAGGGGATATCTACCATGTTTGCCTTGGGAAAGAACGGGATTGCCATGGGCACCTTGGGGCAGTATTTTCTTGTATCGGTTTTGACGGAACTGATGCGCATTGTTTTCTTTACGGATATTCTGGTAAAAGATAAGCCGGTGGTATTCCGTACGGCAGGGATGGTGGGCAGCGAAATTTTTATTATTGTCTGTTTTATCTGTCTGTTCGGATGGTTTCCGGTGAATATGTGGCAGCCTTGGGTTATGTTCTTTCTCTGTTTTCTATTATGCTTTGCCGTAAGCACTGCCGTGACGGCATGGAGGGAAAGGGCGGAGAACCGAAGGATGGAGACGGCGCTGCGGAAGCTGAAGCAGGAAGGGAAAGCGGAGAGCGGCGGCATTTCGGAAAATGAGGCAGGAGGAAGTGCAGAGGAAAGATATTGATAGGGGGAGGGAAAACGGAAAGGGAAGAGAAAACAGGAAGGAAAGCATGAGGAAGCAGGGGGCAGGGGATGAGAAAGCGGGAAGGGAAGCATGAGGAAACAGGAGGAAGGGAAAGCGGGAAGGAAACATGGAGGTAAGGGAAATGGTCTGGGATATTGTGCTGCAGAATGTTTCAATGCAGTTCGGAGAAAAACAGGTATTGAAGGAGATTAGCCTGCGTATTGAAAAAGGGGAAATTTTTGGTCTGCTTGGGCCGTCAGGCGCCGGGAAAACCACATTGATTAAGATTCTGACAGGGCAGGCGGCAAGGACCGCAGGCAGTGCATGTCTGTGGGGGAGGGACTGCGGGCAGCTTGGCAGCGATGTGTATCGGAAAATAGGCATGATGCTGGACAATACGGGGCTGTATGAGCGGTTAAGCTGTTATGACAATCTGAAACTGTTTGCAAAGATATACGGGATTTCCATGGAAAAGGCAGAGGAAGGGCTGCGGGCGGTAGGGCTTTGGCAGGATAGGAAGCAGACGGTGGAGAAGCTTTCCAAAGGGATGCGGGGGCGGCTGGCTCTGGTGCGGGCTGTGATGCATGAGCCGCAGCTTTTATTTTTGGATGAGCCTACCAGTGGCTTGGATCCGGCCACATCGGTTTGGATTCACAAATTGATTAAGGAACAGCAGAGACGGGGGACGACAGTGTTCCTTACCACTCACAATATGGAAGAGGCAGAAAAACTCTGCAGCCATGTAGCATTGTTGTCCGACGGCAATATAGTAGAATACGGTATGCCGGAGGAAATTTGCCGGAGGTATGACAGAGAGAGGCAGATTCGGATATTGCTTCGGAACGGGGAAAGGGTACTGGTACGCAATGACGGCACGCTGGCGGAGACGCTGAAGGGCTATATGGCCGACGGGACGATAGAGACAATTCATTCCTTGGAGCCGGATTTGGAGACAGTGTTTTTACGGTTGACAGGTAAGGAATGGAATTGAGATGCAGGGAATCTGTAGAAAAAAGGAGACGGCGAAGATGAGAAATGCAGCGGCAATCTTTGAGAAACAGGGAAAAGAAGTGCTGAAAAATAAGGAAATATTGATTCAGTTTGTCATGCTTCCGGCATTGGCATTTATTATGGAACATGCGGTAAAGATTCCGGGTATGCCGGAGCATTATTTTGTAAGGCTATTTGCTTCCATGTATATCGGGATGGCTCCGCTGTTGGTGATGGCGGCAGTCATTTCGGAGGAAAAGGAGAAAAATACGCTGCGGGTGCTGATGTTTTCCGGGGTGCGGCCGGCAGAATACCTGCTGGGAACGGGGGGATGCATCTGGATTATCTGTATGTCAGGGGCATTTGCCTTTTGCCTGACAGGGGAATACAGGGGCATGGCAATGGCAGGCTTTATGGCGGCAATGGGCTTGGGAATACTGACCGCCATGATGATTGGGGCGGTGGTGGGAATCATCAGCAGGAATCAGATGATGGCCACTTCCATAGGGGTTCCGGTCATGCTGATATTTGCATTCCTGCCTATGCTGGCGCAGTTTAATGAAAAGGTAAAGCTGGCGGCGGCGTTTACCTATTCCGGCCAAATCGGCAATTTATTGGCACAGACAGGAAGCGGCATGGAAGCTGGGAAAAGCATGGCGGTTATTTCGGCCAATATGGCGGCGGCAGTGATTCTGTTTGGCATGGCATACCGGAAGGGCTGGCCGGAGTAACCGATGCAGGGGCATTCCGCCGCCCGCCGGAAAGATTGCCCGGCATAATTTCCGTGGAATATTTTCCTAATGGGTTGCCGGCAGGGAGATATTTGCTATAATAAGAAATAAGAGCGTGGAGGCATTTTGGCAAGGTGCAGGATAAGGCAGGAAATGAGGCAAACGGCATGCGGCGGCATAAAAAGATTTATCCCGCGCCAAATACAGAGTTAACTCTTAACGGTTCTTTACATATCTTGTTAGGGAAGGGCTTCATGCCCTGCCGGGAGACGGAATAAATGAGTTCCGGTATGTGCCGGAACGGGAATAGGAGAGGATGTAAAATGAAAGTTCTGATGGTAAACGGAAGCCCCCATGCAAATGGGAACACTTATATTGCGCTTCATGAAATGGAGAAGATTTTCGCGCAGGAGGGTATCGAGACGGAGATTCTGCATATCGGGAACAAAGCTATCCGGGGATGCATCAGCTGCCGTTCCTGTAAGGAAAAGGGCAAGTGCGTGTTTGACGACATGGTGAATGAGGCCGCGCCGAAGTTGGAAGCCTGCGACGGATTGGTGGTGGGCAGTCCGGTTTATTATGCTTCGGCAAATGCCACGCTGATGGCATTTCTGACCCGGCTGTTTTTCAGCACGCCGTTTGACAAAACAATGAAAGTGGGAGCAGGGGTGGTGGCTGCCCGCAGGGGAGGCCTGTCTTCTACTTTTGACGAATTGAATAAGTTCTTTACAATCTGCGGCATGCCGGTGGCATCCGGGCAATATTGGAACAGCATCCATGGCGCAGCGCCCGGCGAGGCGGAGCAGGATGAGGAAGGGCTGCAGATTATGCGGACTTTGGCGAGGAATATGGCATTTCTTATGAAAAGCATTGCCCTTGGGAAAGAGGCCTATGGGATTCCCGAAAAAGAACCGGTGCGGCAGATGAACTTCATACGGTAGCATTATATGGTGGCCATGTTGGTGTAATGTCTTACTAGTACATCATTGCATTAATCCTTAAGTAATCAGCACATGCTGTTTGTGCC
>CAJTVK010000138.1 GCA_910579645.1 uncultured Lachnospiraceae bacterium
CACGGAAAACCGGGACAGGCGCTCCCACTGCCGCCGTCCCGCAAAAAAATACCTCCCGTGCGTCCGCCACTCAACACCACATTCCGGCTTGATTTTCTCCCTCCTACTCCCAAGGAATATCCGAGCATTCAATCTTCTTATCGCGCAGCATCAGATCCTTCACCGCCTCATCCGCCGCCTTTCCGTCAAACAGCACTGCATTCACCTGCTCAATGATTGGCAGCTGCACCCCGTACTTCCCTGCAAGAGCCATAGCCGCCTTTGCCGAGTACACGCCTTCCACTACCATCTTCACTTCCCCCATGGCTTCCTCCATCGTATATCCCTTCCCGATCAGGATACCCGCCCGGCGGTTTCTGGAATGCATGGAAGCACAGGTGACAATCAGGTCCCCGATGCCGGTAAGTCCGCTGAACGTCTCCGCCCGGCCTCCCATCGCCGTGCCAAGGCGGGAAATTTCCGTAATGCCCCTTGTAATCAGCGCGGCTTTCGTATTGTCCCCATAGCCCAGGCCGTCCGCGATTCCGGCTGCCAATGCCACTACGTTTTTCAGCGCAGCCCCCAATTCTATCCCCAGCACATCCGGGCTGATATAGACACGGAACACTTCATTCATAAAAAGATTCTGCAGATATTCCGCCGTTTCCTTCTTTTTCGCACCGACCACAATGGTGGTCGGTATCCCCCTGCCTACTTCTTCCGCATGGGACGGGCCGGACAGCACCGCCACTTCCGCCTGCGGAATTTCCTCTTCGATAATTTGCGACAGCGTCATCAATGTCTTCTCTTCAATCCCCTTCGCCACATCCACAATAATCTGTCCCTCGGCCACATATTCCTTCATGCTGTGGGAAGTGGATCTTGTAAAAGGCGAAGGAACCGCCAACACCAGTGCATCCCTGCCCTGAACCGCATACTCCAAATCTGTGGTGAACTCCATGTCCTCCGGCAGCCTGACTCCCGGCAGCTTATCCTTATGTTCATGCTCCCTCTTCAGCATGGCGATTTCTTCCTCTATCACCGACCACACCGTCACTTTGTGTCCGTTTTTATGAAGCAGCACAGCCAAAGCGATTCCCCAGCTTCCTGCCCCGATAACGCTTATATCTGCCATTTATTTTCCCTCCGTCTTATTTTTTTTGAAAAGATAGGTTTTCCTTTCCTCTCCTTTCAGCAGCCGCTTAATGTTTTCCCGGTGCTTATAATAGGCCATAACGGTCAGAAGCCCGGCAATAATATACATTTCCGTCAGAGCCGCCTGAGACATCCCTCCAAACAGCCCCATCTGCCCCGACAGGATAATCTGTATCATAAATCCCGCATAAACAAGCAGGGAGCCCAGCGAAACATAGTGCGTGGTAAAAAATATACCGAAAAACAGCACCACACCCATAGGAATAAAGGTAGGATGAAAAGATAAAATAAGCCCCGCCGTCGCCGCAATACCCTTTCCTCCCTTAAAGCCAAGGTAAAACGGAAAATTATGCCCCAGGATGGCTCCGGCCGCCGCATACATCTTAAACAAATATACCATCTCCGGGTGAGATTTCCCGAAAAGCAGGCTGCAGATTACAATTGCAAAAATACATTTCAGCACATCCCCGGCAAAAACAATCAGCCCTGCCTTTGTCCCGAGCACCCGCAGCGTATTGGTAGTTCCCGCATTCCCGCTTCCGTGCTGCCTGATATCAATGCCGTGCATCTTACCGTAAATATACGCCGTCTGAAACAGTCCAAACAAATATCCGATTGCCAAACATATGATCCGTTCCACTTTATCTGTTTTCCTTTCTCTCCCTTATAATAAACTTAAGGGGCGTTCCCCTGAAGCCAAAGGCCTCCCTGATCTGATTTTCAATATATCTTGTATAGGAAAAATGCATCAGTTCCTTATCGTTCACAAAAATCACGAAAGTAGGCGGTTTTACCGCCACCTGCGTAATATAATACAGCCGAAGCCTTTTCCCCTTGTCGGAAGGCGGCTGCTGCATGGCAACTGCTTCGGACATAATTTCATTCAGCACTCCCGTAGCCACGCGCATGGAATGGTTCTCGCTGACAATGTCAATCATCTCATACAGCTTCGTAAGCCGCTGCCCGGTCACGGCAGAAATGAAAATAATTTCCGCATAGGTCATGAATGACAGGATTTCCCGCACTTTACCCGTGAATTCTTTCACTGTTTTGTCGTCTTTCTCTATGGCATCCCATTTGTTTACCGCAATAATCACGGCCTTTCCCCGGTCATGGGCGATTCCCGCAATCTTTGCATCCTGCTCGGTGATGCCCTCCACAGCGTCGATGACCAGCACTGCAATATCCGCCCGTTCCACGGCACTGACCGTACGGACTATCATATACCTTTCCAATTCCTCTTTTATCTTATTCTTGCGCCGCAGCCCCGCCGTGTCGATGAGCACATATTCTTTTCCGTTATATTTTACCTCGGTGTCAATGGCATCCCGGGTGGTGCCTGCAATATCGGACACTATCACCCTGTTTTCGCCGGCCAGCCTGTTCACAATGGAAGATTTCCCCACATTCGGCTTCCCGACAATGGCTATCTTAACCCGGTCGTCTTCCTCGTCCTCCTCCGCAATTTTGCCGAAATAAGAAGCCACCTCGTCCAACATGTCCCCAAGCCCCAGCTGATTGGCGGCAGAAATGGGATGAGGGTCGCCGATGCCCAGATTATAAAACTCATATACATCCGGCATATATTTCTCAAAGCTGTCCACCTTATTGACCAACAGTACCACCGGCTTTCTGGAACGTCTGAGCATATCCGCCACTTTGGCATCCGCATCCACCAGCCCCTGCTTCACATCCGTCATAAACAGAATCACGTCCGCCGTATCTATGGCAATCTGCGCCTGCTCCCGCATCTGCGAAAGGATGACATCCTTGCTGTCCGGCTCTATGCCCCCCGTGTCAATCAGCGTAAACGCCATATTCAGCCAGGAAACATCCGCATATATCCTATCCCGGGTAATGCCCGGCGTATCCTTCACGATAGCTATCCGCTCTCCCGCCAATACATTGAATAAGGTAGATTTCCCCACATTGGGTCTTCCTACCACCGCAACAATCGGCTTTTTCTTTTTTCCCATCTTCTGACCATACCTTTCCGAAAAATCGTAACAGTTCAGCCTGCGGCTTCTCTGTTACGAAAAATCTCTTTTCTGCACTCTTTTAAAACGATTCCTAATCCAAATTCCCATACAATATGGTGTCAATAAAATCACGTCCGCTTGATTTTACAATATCTACCTTTACTTGTAAAGCATTTTCCATCTCTTCCACCGTCATATCGTCCAAAAATACCTTTTCGCCGCTCCGCAGCACATTCTGCGGAAGCAGCAGCCTGCCGCCCAGTTCTTTGCCAATCAACTGCGCAACAATGTCCTGTCCGGTCAGCAGGCCCGACACGGTAATCAGTTCCCCGAAAAACTCATTGGTTATGGGATATGCCAGAATCCGAAGCCCTTCGCACACCTCCTCCAGCCGCCTTGCCATGCCGGCGATATAGGGATAAGCCAGCCGCCCCGTGGCAAGGGATACCGTTTCCGCCGGCTTTTTTATGTTCCTGCCCCTCTTTCTCAATTCCCCCAATGTCTCTTCAAACTCATTCAGCATCAGCCGGAGCATCCCCACGCCGTTTTCCAGCTGAAGATAGCCGTCGTAACGTGACTCTTCCGGCAGTTCCTGCCCGGCCAGAATATACCACTCGTCACTGGCATGAATAAAGTGTACCCCCTGCTCCGCAAATATTTTGTCCTGCCATCTGTGAATCCTGGCCAATACTTCTTCCGCATCCTCTCCGGTAAACGGCTCCAAAGGCTCCAGCCCGTCCCGGTATTTGGACAGCCCCACGGGAACCACCGACACGCTTTCCAAATAAGGCAGATATCCGGTCAGATCCACAATGCTCCGTTCCAGTTCTTCCCCGTCGTTCACCCCCTTGCAGAGCACAATCTGCCCGTTCATTGCAATCCCTGCTTCATACAGCCTGTCCGCTTTCTTCAATGCCTCCCCCGCAAAGCGGTTGTTCAGCATCCTGCACCTTAACTGCGGATTTGTCGTATGAAATGAAATATTGATGGGCGACAGCCGGTATTTAATAATCCTTTCCACATCATAATCGGACATATTCGTCAGCGTCACATAGTTTCCCTGCAAAAACGAAAGCCTGGAATCGTCATCCTTAAAATACAGTGTCTCCCGCATCCCCTCCGGCATCTGGTCAATAAAGCAGAAAATGCATTTATTGCAGCAGGAACGGTAATCGTCCATCAGCCCGTTCTCAAACTCTATGCCCAGATCCTCCTCATATTCCTTATCGATTTCCAGCAGCCACTCTTCCCCGTCCGGTTTCTCCACCAGCACTTCCACATATTCCTCCTGCAGCAGATACTGATAATCAAAAATATCCCTGATTTCCTCCCCGTTGACCGCCAATAACCTATCCCCGGCCTCTATTTCCATCTCCTGGCCGATGCTCCCCTCCAAAACCTTCTTAACCACATGTCCCTTTTTTTTCATGCATCCTCCGCTCCGCCGCACGTCCATTCCAACTCATACGCTGCATATCCTCTGTAACAGTTCAGCCTGCGGCTTCCCTGTTGCCTTCCTTCCCCTATTCTACTAGAAATTCCTTGACGTGTCACTACCAGGAATGATATAAATAAATTATATATTACGACATCTTTTACATCAGGGAGGACATCATGCCTAATTTACATGAACTGGAAGCCGCCATACCGGTAGCCCCGCTGAAAATTGTTGCAACAGAATCCGCTGCCATGCTGGCGGACAAAGTAAACAAATATTTGGTAGGATACAGAAAAACAGTGAAAAGCATAGCCAAAAACGATCCCGCATTCCAAGGATATGCGGAATCCAACTATCTGGTGGATGTTGCCTGTCCCCGTTTCGGCACCGGGGAAGGCAAGGCTGTCTTTAACGAATCTATCCGGGGGAAAGACTTATTTTTCCTTGTTGACGTATGCAATCATAGCATTACTTATAAAATGAACGGCTTCACCAACCATAAATCCCCGGACGACCACTATCAGGATTTGAAGCGTTTGATCAATGCCTGCAACGGCAGGGCTCACCGCATCAATGTCATCATGCCCTTTTTATACGAAGGAAGGCAGCATAAAAGAAACGGCCGGGAATCCTTGGACTGTGCTTATGCCATCGAAGAACTGAGCCGCATGGGAGTATCCAACTTCATTACTTTCGACGCCCACGACCCACGGGTGCAGAATGCCGCTCCCCTGTCCGGCTTTGACAACTTCATGCCGCCCTATCAGTTCGTGCAGGCCTTGCTGCGCATGAAGGAAGATTTGATTATCGACAAATACCATACCATTGTCATCAGCCCGGACGAAGGCGCCCTTGACCGTGCCGTCTACTTCGCCAATGTGCTCGGCGTGGATATGGGCATGTTTTATAAGAGAAGGGACTATTCCACCATTGTCAACGGCAAAAACCCTATTGTTGCCCATGAATTCCTGGGCGATAATATCAACGGCAAAGATGTCATCATCATAGACGACATGATTTCTTCCGGCGGAAGCATGATAGATACGGCAAAGCAGCTGAAAGCAATGAATGCCAAGCGGGTTTTCATCTGCTGCACCTTCGGCTTATTTACGGACGGGCTGAAGACTTTCGATGAAGCTTACGAAAAACGCTACTTCGATAAGATTATAACCACAAACCTCACCTACCAGCTTCCTGAACTAAAAGAACGTCCCTACTATCTGGAAGCGGACATGAGCAAATTCCTGGCTTCCATTATTGACTTTATGAACCATGACTCGTCCATGGCTAATGTATCTACCCCCACGGACAAAATCCATGAAATTCTTGCAAAATATAACAGCCGGGGAAATATCGGCTGTCATTAAATTATAGGCACCGTTTACTATACCTTTCGGCAGATAAGCGGGGGAAACCTTTCCCCCGCTGTCGTTTGTCGGAACAATTTATGTCAGCTCATAAACCGCACTTTCAGATAGGCCTTAATCTCTTCCACGCATCTTTCAAACCCCAGCTTAGAACTGTCCAAGCAAAGGTCATAATTCCTTGCATCCGTCCATTCCCGTCCCGTATGGTATTTATAGTATTCTGCCCGCTGTCTGTCCGTCCGGGTGATATAACGCTCCAGTTCACGGGGAGCCATGCTCACCTTTTTGGCAGCCTGCTCCAAGCAGTAATCCCTGGGAGCATGGATAAACACGCTGAGCACATTGTCATAGTCCTTCAGCACATAATCCGCACACCTTCCCACAATGACGCAGGACTCTTCCTCCGCCAGCTGTTTGATTACCTTCGCCTGATAATTAAACAGGTTGTCATCCGATACAAAATCTTCGCTTTCCGGCGGAATAAGCTGTCCTTTATATGTATTTTTGACTATTTTCAGTAAATTAGTGAATTTCACTTTTTCATCCGCATTGACAAACAGGCGTTCATTTATGCCGCTTTCCTCGGAAGCCAGTTTCAGCAGTTCCTTGTCGTAATAATGGACCTTGATATCCTCTGCCAGCATTTCCCCTATCGTACGGCCGCCGCTGCCATATTGCCTTGCAATTGTAATCACTACTTTTTCCATACACAGAAATCCTCCATACACTAAAAGATTATATTTTGCCGGATGGCATCACTATGAGGCAGACATGCTCTATGCCTCCCCAAGATATGCTTTCTTGATAGAATCGTCATTCAGAAGGTCGCTGGCTTTGCCCTCCAACACAATATTGCCCGTTTCTAAAACATATGCGCGGTCGGCTATGGAAAGTGCTTTTTTTGCATTCTGCTCCACTAAAAGTACGGTAGTCCCGCCGGCGCTTACCTTCTTAATGATGTCAAAAATCTCATTTACAAAAATAGGCGAAAGACCCATGGAAGGTTCATCCATCAATATAATTTTCGGATGCGACATAAGGGCACGCCCCATAGCCAGCATCTGCTGCTCCCCGCCGCTCAAAGTGCCGGCCATCTGGTTCTGCCGCTCTTCCAGCCTAGGGAATCTTTTATATACCAGCTTCAGCATTTCTTCTATTTCATTTTTGTCTTTTCTTGTATACGCACCCATTCGGAGATTCTGCAGCACGGAAAGCTGGGCAAATACACGCCTGCCTTCCGGCACATGCGCCATTCCCATGGATACGATTTTATAACCGGGAACTTTCGTAATATCCTTTCCCTCAAAAAGAATGCTCCCTGCCTTGGGGGACAGCAAGCCTGTTATGGTATGGAGCGTAGTTGTCTTTCCTGCACCGTTGGCTCCAATCAGCGCAATGACCTCGCCTTCGTTGACGTCAAAAGAAATTCCCTTGATTGCCTGAATCATGCCATAATATACTTCCAAATCCCTGATTTCGAGCATAGCCATTTTCTGCTTCCTCCTATTCCAGTACCGCATTCCCCGTATAAAGCACCCTCATCTCAGGAACAATTTCTGCCCCTGATGCATGGGCAGCAATTGTTCCTGGCACTTTACACGGCTCATGCTGTTTTATTCCAGTACCGCATTCCCCGCATAAAGCACCCTCATCTCAGGAACAATTTCTGCCCCTGATGCATGGGCAGCAATTGTTCCTGGCACTTTATACGGCTCATGCTGTTTTATTCTCCAAGATATGCCGTTATTACCTGCGGGTCATTGAGTACGTCGGCAGTCTTTCCTTGGGTCAGGATACGTCCGAAATTCAGGACCGTAAGTTCCTCGCAAATCCCGGAAACCAATTTCATATCATGCTCAATCAGAAGGATTGTCATGCCGAATTCGCTTTGGACAAAACGGATAGTATCCATCAATTCCCCTGTTTCATTCGGGTTCATGCCTGCCGCCGGTTCATCCAGAAGCAGCAGCTTCGGTTCCGTGGCAAGAGCACGGGCAATTTCCAGCTTCCTCTGCTTCCCGTAAGGCAGGTTGGCCGCCTGATACCCCGCCTCCTTATCCAAATCAAATACCTTCAGCAATTCCATCGCTTTCTCGTTCATCTCCTTCTCTACCCTAAAATACTTGGGCAGACGGAAAATCCCTTCCAAGGTATTATAATGATAATGATTATGAAGCCCCACTTTTACGTTATCAAGCACGGATAATTCCTTGAAAAGACGGATGTTCTGAAACGTGCGGGCAATCCCCGCCTTATTGATTTCAATCGTCTTCAGACCTGTGATATCCCTGTCTTCCAGCTTTATAATGCCTTCATTGGGTTTATATACGCCGGTCAGCAGATTGAAGACCGTCGTTTTTCCCGCTCCGTTGGGGCCTATCAAACCGTATAGCTGCCCCTTCTTTATGGAAAGCTTAAAATCGTCCACTGCCCGCAGCCCGCCAAAAGAGATGGTTAAATTTTTCACATCCAGCAATGCCAATTATTTTCCCCCCTTTCCTTTTAGTGACGCATCCGCGGGAACCTGCCCTGCCGCTCCTTTACGGAATTTCCGTCCCGAAAAATATTTCTCCCTGACCTGTTCCTTCCATTCAACCGCTTTCGGGCTCCAGTTAAAGAGCATCATGACAATCAAAATAACCGCATAAATCAGCATACGGTAATCGCTTAACCCACGGAGCAATTCCGGCAGCAAAGTAAGGATTACTGCGGAAATAATGGAACCGCGTATATTCCCGATACCTCCTAAAACCACATACACAAGTATCATAATGGACATGTTATATCCGAAGTTTTTCGGCAGTGCAGTCAGCGTGGAGAGATTGTGCGCATACAGCACCCCTGCAACCCCTGCAATTGCCGCCGATACGGAAAAAGCCATCAGCTTATACTTTGTAATATTAATTCCCACCGATTCCGCCGCAATACGGTTATCCCGGATAGACATAATCGCCCGGCCGTCCCTGGAATTAATCAAGTTCAGAATGACAAACAGGGATATGAGAATCAATATAATGCCTACGGTAAAGCTGGCATCGTGGGGAGTCCCCGTAATTCCCTGTGCCCCATTGATAAGCACTTCTCCCTCTTCGCCCAAATGCAGTGAAATGGAATCCTTCATGGAAAAATGGAATCCGTTCCCATCCCTTCCTATATAAAGCACGTTCACCAGATTCTTAATGATTTCCCCAAAAGCCAAAGTCACAATGGCAAGATAATCCCCTTTCAGCCGAAGCACGGGGATTCCGATGAGAATACCGAATGCCCCTGCCACCGCAGCCCCGATTACCATTGCAATCAGAAACCTGAGTCCGTCGGGCATCGCACCCTTCATGCACTTCGAGAAGAATGCCCCTGCAAAAGCCCCTACGCACATAAACCCTGCATGTCCAAGGCTCAGTTCGCCTAAAATGCCTACCGTCAGGTTCAGGGAAACCGCCAGCATGACATATATGCATAACGGTACCAAGAGCCCTTCCATCAGACTGGACATATGCCCTCCTGCCAACAGAATCTCCACCGCCACATATGCCACGGCTACCATCAGGTATGTAATCATATTACTCTTTGTCGTCTTACTGAATTTTAACTTGGAATTCGTCTTTCCCATGACAGCACCTTACACTTTCTCCTGAATATTTTTCCCTAATATGCCCGTCGGCTTAACAAGAAGAACCACAATCAAAACCGCAAAAACAATGGCATCCGCCATTTGCGAGGAAATATAGGCTTTTCCCAAAATCTCAATAATTCCCAGCAGGATGCCTCCAATCATGGCACCCGGTATGGAGCCGATTCCGCCGAACACAGCCGCTACAAAAGCTTTGATTCCGGGCATGGCGCCGGTATAAGGAGTCAGGGACGGATAGGAGGAACAAAGCAGCACTCCTGCCACTGCCGCCAACGCCGATCCGATGGCAAACGTCAGGGCTATGGTTCCGTTCACGTTGATTCCCATAAGCTGCGCCGCCCCTTTGTCCTCCGAAACCGCTAACATAGCCTGCCCGGCCTTCGTTTTATTGACAAATAGTGTCAGGCAGATCATGATGATGATTCCGGAAATAATCGTTACAATCGTTTCCCCGGAAATCATCAGTTTCCCCTCTGCCAACTTCAAGGGCGGTATGGAAACAACGGATGTAAAGGACTTTGTATTTGCCCCGAAAATAAGCAGTGCTACGTTCTGCAGCAGGTAGCTTACGCCGATTGCAGTAATCAGCACTGCCAGAGGCGAGGCTGCGTTTCGCAGGGGCTTATAGGCCACTCTTTCTATTACTATGCCAAGTACGGTGCATATCACCACCGCTACTAATATGCCCAGTGCAGGCGGCAGACCGTATGTACTTACAATTGTAAATACGGCGAATCCTCCTACCATTATGACATCCCCATGGGCAAAATTAAGCATCTTTGCGATGCCGTATACCATTGTATATCCTAATGCGATAATGGCATATACGCTGCCTAGGCTGATGCCATTGATTAAATAAGAAATAAAACTCATAAGAAAACACCTCTTTGTCTTTTATACGTTACTAGAATGAATTATATCATTAAATGATGGCGGAGTCAATAAATGTAGCATGGCGGATGTATGAGGGGGGAGCTGTAGCCGGGCATATGGGAGTTGGCTATAGCCGGGCGTATGGGAGTTGGCTATAGCCGGGCGTATGGGAGTTGGCTATAGCCGGGCGTATGGGAGTTGGCTATAGCCGG
>CAJTVK010000139.1 GCA_910579645.1 uncultured Lachnospiraceae bacterium
CAAAAAAATCCCTCCCGTGCGTCCGCCTCTCAACACAACATTCAGGCTGAACTGTCACTGTTTTCTGTGTCCGGGCAGAAAAAAATATTCCTTTTTTTCATATCTTATATTATAATGGAAAGGGTATATGCAGTGGCCTGAAATACAAGTAAGGGAGAAGAGGAAATGGAAAGAAAAGTAGGAACGATATCAAGGGGGATACGCTGCCCCATTATCCGGAAAGGCGATGATTTGGTAAAAATTGTGACGGACAGCGTATTGGAAGCAGCTGACAGTGAAGGGTTTGAAATCCGCGACAGAGACGTGGTTGCCGTGACGGAATCCGTTGTGGCCAGGTCGCAAGGCAATTATGCATCGGTGGAAGCCATTGCGGAAGATGTGCGGACGAAACTGGGCGGAGAGACAATAGGCGTTATTTTCCCTATTCTGTCCAGAAACCGCTTTGCCATCTGCTTAAGGGGAATTGCAATGGGAGCAAAAAAAGTCATCCTGATGCTCAGTTATCCCAGTGATGAAGTGGGGAACGAACTGGTTTCCTTAGACCAATTGGATGCCGCCGGAATCAATCCTTACAGCGATGTGCTTACCTTGGAAAAATACCGTGAACTGTTCGGAGAAAACAAACACCCTTTTACCGGAGTGGATTATGTGGCATATTATGGGGAATTAATAAGGGAAGCGGGAGCGGAAGCAGAAATTATCTTTGCCAATGACTGCCGTAGTATCCTTCCTTTTGCAAAAAAAGTAATAAACTGTGATATCCATACAAGGGCACGCACCAAGCGGCTTCTGAAAGCGGCTGGCGCGGAAATCGTCCTGGGGATGGATGACATTTTGACCAGCCCGGTAAACGGCAGCGGCTGCAATGAGAAATACGGGCTGTTAGGTTCCAATAAATCTACGGAAGATACCATTAAGCTGTTCCCAAGGGAATGTACCGGTCTGGTCATGGATATTCAGAAAAAAATTCTGGACAGAACCGGAAAACATGTGGAAGTCATGGTATACGGGGACGGGGCTTTTAAAGATCCGGTAGGGAAAATATGGGAACTTGCAGACCCTTGCGTATCTCCGGCCAGCACTCCGGGCTTAGACGGCACGCCTAATGAAGTAAAGCTGAAATATCTGGCGGATAATGATTTCAAGGATTTGTCCGGAGATGCCTTGAAAGAAGCCATTTCTGACAGAATCAGGGAAAAGAAGGACAATCTGGTAGGGGATATGGCATCCCAAGGCACTACGCCAAGAAGGCTCACGGATTTAATCGGATCCCTCTGCGACCTGACCAGCGGCTCCGGCGATAAAGGCACTCCCGTTATTTTGATTCAAGGTTACTTTGATAATTATGTAAGCTGACCGCCCGCAGGCTGCCGGAGTCTCTGTATGTTTCCGGCAGCCTGTCATTGAATATCTGCAAGTGGCACTCCATTCATATGCATTTTTTCAAATAGTGAAGGAAATCCTGAATGAAGAAATATAAGATGTATAAAAGGTTCTGTATAGCGATTGCCGTTTTTTTGTCCCATATTATGTGCATAAGAGTCAGTTATCTTTATTGTACCTTTCAGTGGGCGGGTAAATACGAAGGCTGGAGTGCCCCTCCGGACACTGCTTTTCTGTATGCCATTCCGTTTGTCATCGGAATCCTGCCCTGCCTTGCCCTGACTTGGATATTTCATAAAAAAATTTCCGGAATCAAGAGCACATAACCGATAAATACGATGCCGCATAGGAAAACTATTAGGAAAGGAGCATGCCTGGCCATTATGAAAGGAAAGAAGAAGCTTCCGGTAGGAATCGAATTTTTCCGGGACTGAACCATTTTAAAGTCCGGACAATTTCCGATGTCCGCTATGCGGAATATTTTGGCTTTACCGCGGAAGAAGTAAAAGACCTGCTTTCTTATTACGGACTGGAAGATAAATTTACACAGTTCAGGGAATGGTATGATGGCTACCGTTTCGGAAATGTAGATGTATACTGTCCTTGGGATGTGATAAACCAATGCGATAAGTTTTTGGAATCCCCCAATGCCCCTATGGAATCTCATTGGGAAAACAGCAGCAGCAATGCCATCGTGCAGGATATTCTGAAAAATGCAACGGCCACCACTAAAAATCGGATTGAGGCTCTCATTTCCGGTGAGTCTATAGAAAAGGAACTGGCACCGGAACTGACTTATACCGATTTTAACAGCAAAGATTCGGAAATACGTCAGACTTATCTCTGGAGCGTCCTGTGGGCTACCGGATATCTGACAGACACCGCCAGCCCCAAAAACGGCTTTCACAAACTGGCTATCCCCAACCGGGAAGTCCGGGGCATCTACGAAAAAAAAATAAGAACTTGGTTTAAAGCCAATGTTCTGGGCAATGCAGACAGATGGCTGTCTTTCTGTGAAGCCATGAAAAACGGGAACGCCCAAAAAGCGGAAATTCTTTTCAACGAATTTATGTCTGATTCCATCGGCATCCGGGACACATGCGCCAAAAAAGCCATGAAGGAAAATTTCTACCATGGAATGCTTCTTGGGCTGCTGCAGGCAGAGGAAAGTTGGATTGTCAAATCCAATGTGGAATCCGGCTGCGGGTATGCGGATATCCTGCTTGAAATTCCGGCAGAAAAAACCGGCTGTGTCATTGAAATAAAATATGCGGAACATGGCCGCTATGCGGCTGCCTGTGCAGAAGCAATGACTCAGATTGAGAAAAACGATTATGCAGAAATACTGCGCAAAAACGGAATGAATACTATTCATAAATATGGCATTGCCTGCTATCAGAAAAAATGCTGCATTCTACATGCTTAAGAGCTGTTACCGCGCAGAAACAAGGAGGGAATATGGAATACAGAACATTTGGCGACACTATCATTGCAAGAATTGACAAAGGGGAAGAAATACTGGAGAAAGTAAAGGAAATCGCACAGAAAGAGAAGATTACTTTGGCCAGTGTCCAGGCTCTCGGAGCCATCAGCCGTTTTACGGCAGGAGTCTTTAAAACGAAAGAAAAAGAATATCTTGCCAACGAATTCACCGGAAGCTATGAAATCGTTTCCCTGACAGGCACCATAAATACTATGAACGGTGAATTCTACTGCCATCTGCATATAAGTGCAGGGAACGAAAAAGGGGAAGTCTTTGGCGGGCATCTGAACCGCGCCATCGTCAGCGCCACCTGCGAAATGGTCATCCGCAAGATTGACGGCAGAGTTGACCGATATTATGACGAACAGATCGGCCTGAACCTATACAAATTCTGAAAGTCACAGTCCGGAAGCGGACTGCAGTTTAAGGGAATGAGATGGAAGCACTGACCCTCGCGGCAGCCGCCAATATCCGCACAGCGCGGCTGCTTGGCTCGTTGCTCGCGGGAATAAAGGAGGAACATAAAATGAACACAACCGTTACGCGGGAAACCGCACTTTCATTACTGACAAAATACAACAAAGAACCTTTCCACCTTCTTCACGCATTCACGGTGGAAGGTGTCATGAAATGGTTCGCAGCCGAAATGGGCTACGAAGAGGAAGCAGACTATTGGAGTCTTGCCGGCCTGCTGCACGATGTGGATTTTGAATGTTTTCCCGAAGAGCATTGCCGGAAAGCACCGGAGCTTTTGGCGGAAATCCACGCCGGGGACGACCTGACCCATTCCGTATGCAGCCATGGCTACGGCCTCTGCTCCGACACGGAGCCTACGCATCCCATGGAAAAAATACTTTTTGCCACTGACGAACTTACCGGCCTGATTGGCGCCGCCGTTAAAATGCGCCCTTCCAAAAGCGTCATGGATTTGGAAGTTTCCAGCCTGAAGAAAAAATTCAAAGATAAAAGATTTGCCGCCGGCTGTTCCCGTGACGTCATCCGCCAGGGAGCCGAAATGCTTGGCTGGGATTTGGAGGAATTATTCTCCAAAACGATTGAAGCCATGAAATCCTGCGAGCAAAGCGTGCAGGAGCAGATGAAAGAATATGAAGCATAGAATATCACGGAAATTAATTTGAGGTTTTCTGCCTGTGCAGCTGCCAGACCCGGGAACCTACGGACAGACAATGCCCTGCGGCAAGACAGCCGGCCTGCCCACAGAACCATTAATTATTCAGACCTTCGAAAAACGCCGGTACTAAGAAACCGTATTTTAGTTTCTTAGTACCGCTGCGCTTGCCGGCTCATCCTGTTTCTTTTCTCCAATCCTCATTTCTTTCCTGACTGGAAGCCGTAGCTTTTGTCAGCTGCAGTACAATCTCACTGAAATACCTCTCCGGAACGTCTTTCAGCAAAAATGCCTTCGCCTTGTCCTCATCACTGTATACATAGCCTTTCTTTAAAGTCTCCGCCGGATAGAATTCCCCCTCATAAACGGTGATATCTTCATTTTCCCCGCCCACAAAGCTGCCGGAAAAAGAAATCTGCGCACCGATTCCCGCATCCTCATCCACACGGTAATAAGTATTGAAACATCCCCCGTCTTCCACCGGTCCCCGGTACCAGCCGGCAGTCTGCAGCTTTCCGCCGAAGGATAAATCATTCAGTATCATTCCGCCGAAACGTTCCAAGTTCTTTCCCTCCCCTTCTTCCCCGGTTCTTGCATAAACTGCCCGTTCCAGCTGCTCGATTGGCTGCCTGATTTCATAATCCTCCAACTGCTGCTTCCACACCTCCAACGACTCCCGGGACAGTTCGATAGGATGCACCAATCCGATCCGGCCTTCCTGCGGCAGTTCGTATTCCTCTTCGTCCTCCGTATTAAAAGAACCGTCTTCCATATACCGGAAACTCTGCAGCAGTTCCTCGCCCTCATAAATGCCCCATACCAGTCCGATGGCAAACTGATGCATCACAGGATTCTTCACAAACAGCTGCTCCCAAGCCTCCGTCCCCCACTTCCTGCCCGAGGAAAGAGCCAGTTCCAGACGCATTTTCTGACTGCTCACCGTCATCTTCATCTGTTTTTTCATCTGTTTGAATTCCTCGTAAGCTGCCGCGGCTTTCTTTTCGTCGTCCCTTTTCCCCGGCGACGGCATATTTTTCAGTTTTTTGCCCGACTCGTCATACACTTCGATTTCCAATGCCGGCGTAATGGCCACTCGAAACTTACGTTCTCCATAGTCAAAGCTGCGTTCTCCGTTCCCGTCAAAACCAAGATCGGGCACAATCCTGTCCGCCAGTTCCTCCCGGCTGATGCCAAGCTGAGCCGCCGCAAATTCCAAAGCCTGCCCTGCCGCTGCCTTCACCTGTTTAAATTTGAACTTTCTGGAAATGCCGTCCACAATAAGCAATGCCTGCGGAAGAGGATTCAGGCTCAGAGCCTTTACCGCCTCTGCCGCAATGGCTCCCCTCGCCTGCTGGGGCCATTCCTGAACCTGATGCTGCAGTCTCTTTATTATTTCGAAGCCCCCGTGGATAGATGCCGCATAGAGCACCCAGCGCTTCTTTGCCTCCGCCCCCGCTTCCATCCACTTATCAAACAATTCATTCACATATACGGCAAATTCTTCCCGATTCAGGTCCTCTGCCAGCATCGCCGCTTTTGTGCTGACCCCGCATCCGTCCACAACGGCATAGCAAAGCAGCACGGCCTGCAGGTAATCTTCCCCTGCTTCCTGTCCGCCCGCCCTATGGACCACGGAAAACGGTGCCTCGTAAGCCCATGCCAAGCTCCTTTTCTTGCCGCCCTTATGGATTTCCTTCACCAAATCCTCCAACGACAGCATTTTGGCTCCGGAAGACCCTTCTCCCTCCAAATTCAGCGCTTTTTCCAAAAGTTCCCGTACTTTTCCGTTTTTCTCTTTTTCCAATGCCGTGGAAAATACTTCCTTATAGTCCTCCGACTCTCCCTGCCAACGCAGCATAACCCGGATGGCCAGTTCCCGTTCCGCTGCTTTTTTCGAGGAAAGAAGACTCTTTACCTCTTCCTGCCACCCTCTCTGCCCGGACAGAATCTCTGCCAGTTCTTCCTTCACCAATTTGGAATTGTCTTGGGCAAATCCCAAAATCTCCTTTTTATTTACCTCCGCTTCCCGGCTCATGACACGCAGCCCGAAGAAACGCCCTACCGCTTCCGCGGACAGAAAAGCCGCCAGTGTCTCTTCCCGCCGTTCTTTCAGATAACCCGCAAAAATATGCTCCGCTTCCTCCAATGCTTCCCTTTTATATCTGTCATTGTAAAAAGCATCATGCAGCCAAACCAACGCTGCAAGCTGATAGGAAACCGCCAGCCCTTCCGAGTCAAAATTGCGGAAAATTTCTTCCAATTTTCCCCTGTTCACTCCCTGCGTCCCCGAAACAATTACATAATCCTGAAGATAATATGTATTCTTCAGCAGCATATAAACCCGGCATCTGCGCAGAAACTCTTCATCCTGGAGATTTTTCGCATATTTCTCCACAATATCTTTTGCCCTGCCCAAATTATAGTAATACTTATTTCTGATCTAGTTCAGGAAGGGATACAATACATCCACTTTCTCTTCTCCCCGCAGATACGCCTTTATCACCTCCCGAACCGACGCATCCTCCGACTCTGCCAAAGCATTCAGCATCCTTTCCCTTTCCTTATCCCTTCCGTATTGCCGCTTATGAGCCATCAGCTTATCAAACAACGGCTTATCCGTGGTTCGGATTACCTCCAGCATGGCATTGGCATCCTCCATAGTTACCTCGTCCATGATTTTAATATAGCATTCTTCATGGTTTTCCAGCTGCTTTTTCAGAATCACCCTTTGATCCTTTGCCGCAGCCCAACGGATATACCGTTCCGTATCGATGCCGAATACTTCGTCATATTCCCCGCCGCCCACATGGATGTTGACAGGGAACAGCTTATTGGCAGTCTCCCCTTCCCCTTTACTCAATATGACAGCCGGAAGCTGCTCGCTGACCTTCACCATTACATTCAGCATTTTCTCGGTGTCAATGGCAAGGAAAATCCTCACCGCATTTTTCAGTTTCACGGAAAGCAGAAAATTCAGATACGCCATGCCGCCCAGTAAAAGAAACAGGAAATCGGAAACATTGCGCTTTGAGGCCGCCAGCCGGAAAATGTCTTCCGTCATCCGATTCTTACGGACGGCATCCATAAGCTTCTGCAAAGAAGAAGCATCCATCTGATTCTCGTACAGATTATCCAAGCTGTTCAGAATCAGTTCCTCATACTGCGCCATCAGCGGCATATCCCCGGCATCTATGTCCACCAACGCCTCCGGCTGCCGTACTTCCTCTTTTTTTCGGAAGAACTTCCCAATCCCGTCTATAAACCCAAGGTTTCTCCGCACCGGCCGGTCTGCTTTTTCCCCTTCTCCGTTTTCTTTCCCGTCCGCGATTTCCTCTTTCTTTCCGTTTTCTCCGGAGACATGCACATCTCCGTATTTTACAACAAAGTAAACTGCCAGAAGGACAAGCTTCCCGTTTTCCGCATCGTTTTTCTGATAACCGATTGCTTTTTCCAAGTTTTCCGGCCGGTTCTTTGCCACGGCCATCAGGCCGTTTAAATTATAACTGTTCAGGCAGTACTGGCTCATCCCGATATGGGTACCGTAAACAGCGGTACATTTATCCTCATCCCATAACACATCCCCCTGTCTCACCAGTTCCAACGGCACCAGCTGATAGCAGGTAGACTGCCCAACGGCAAACAGCAGCCGGAACAGCCTATTTAACTCTTCCCTTTTCCCTTTTCTCATGTAATCCCTAAACAGCCTCACCGCTTTATCCGACGGCACCGCGGACAAATCCTGAAAGTCGAACTGCTCCAGGCATTCTTCCCCGCCGTCCCCTAATAAATATTCCTCTGCTTTCTCCAACATATCTCCCGATAAATGCAGCTGCTCCAATACTTCCGAAACCTTCTGGCTCTGTATATCCTTCGGATTTTTCATTTTCTTACATCTCTCCCTTCCAAATACGCTCCGGAACAGAGCCGAAGACTCTTTTCCGGTCTCCCTATGACTGCACGGCCCATCATGGCTGCACGGCCTCCCTCCCGCCGCTTCCCCTCTCCGGACTGCCATACCCGTTCACATAATAATTCTTTGCCCTGTCATAAGCCAACTTTTCCTCACATAAATACAGATATTCGTTCACCTGCGCATACACCCCGGCCAACGAGTCTTTTTCCCTTTTCAGCCTGTGACGGCGCAAACGGACTCCTTCCGCCAATTCTCCCAGCATATCCGACAAATGTGCCATCCCATACTGCCGTGTCAAATCTGCCATCTCATCCATCCCCTTCAGAGTGCTGTCGTGAACCGTATCGAAACCGCTTTGGCACAATTCCCCTAACAGGTTTTTTACCTCTTCCAGCAGTTCCTCCAATGCATCTTCTTTACTCCTCATCTCCATCTTCCAACAGTTCTCCCTTCTCAAACACGGATACCGGATACAGCCGTATTTTTCCGTCCCTCAAATAGACCTTTCCCAGAAAGCAAGGCAGTTTCTCATCCGTAACCCTCTCCAAATACCGGATTCCCCAAGACTCCTTCTCGGAATATGCCACTTCCACCACTACCTCCCTGCCCGTTCCGTCATACAGTCCCAGAAACAGTTTCTGCTCCGTTTCGGAGAAAAAAGCTTTGTCACAGGACTCCGCCTTTAAAAATATCAATTCCGTCCCTCCCCCCTCTTTTTCCTGCTCCCGCAGCCATCTTTTTCTTCCTCTTCCTAGCTGCTCCGAAAAAAGCTTTCCGAAATCCTGATAATACCAACCACCCAGCTCACTGATATGCAGACGGTTTTTCCGTCCCCTGTCTCCCACCAGCTCTCCTTTGGTTTCCTGGCTGGCTGACAACCTTCTGCGCCCGTCACACTTAGCCTTCGTCAGATGAATCCGGGATACCGCCATATCTTCCAAAGAGATAGGAAGTCCCCACGGTGCCTGTGTTTTCCCCCGCTTTCCCCTTCTCCCCTGCTTCTCATAAAATACCGGCCTTGCATAAGTATAAGTATACCACTCTTTTGTATGTTCTTCCATAAAATATATGGTTTCTCCCTCATACCCGCTCTGACTTTCAAACGGTTCGTCGGCAATCCCGATTAAGTCCAAATCCCCGGCCGGCAGATACTCCGCTTTGAACTCCCCGGCCAGCTGCGCCACCTGTTCCGCATCCGCCGCCTCCAGCAGCATTTCCGCCCTCTGATACAGCCTGGCCTGCTGCGCCATCAATTCCTGTATACGAAAGGAAGCTTTTCTCCTCCCATAACTCCCGTAAGAGTCATGCAGCGCACGCCAATACCCTTCAAATCTGGCCAGCTTGGCATTATGGCTGATTAATGCCAAACGTTCCAGATAATCCAGCACATCCGGTGAAGTCCGTGCCAAGCCCGTATCCAACAATTCCTCCAGAAATTCCTTCATCTGCAGAGCCGCTTCCCTGACCTTCCCCATGTCATATTCCTGCATTTCCCCCGTTTCCGACTCCAATTCCTCCGTCTTCAGCAGCCCCGTCTCCCATTTGCACCACAATACCGCTGCCGCTTTATGTACACAAAATTCTTTCTTATGGCAGGTACAGGAAGAATACTCCAGCGGTGACAGCAGCTTCACCGTATATCCCCCTTCCGGAAACCGTACCGTCACTACGCTGGAATAGCTGATTAACGGTTTCTGTCCGGATTTCATCTGACCCACAATCCCCTGCAGCTGTTTGCTGCCTAACACTCTACGGACAGAAGGCAGCGGATAATCCCCTATTTCCCCCAAAAGCTTCTCCGGTTTCCCGGCGGAAATCTCCGCCGGCACGGCCTCATCCCCTCTTCCCGGAGTTTCCGACCCGCATTCCCCCTCTGTCCGTTCCTGTTCTGTCCGTTCTCCTTCCTGTTCCCTAACCTGAAGTTCTCCTTTCTTTCCCGGAGATTCCGGCCTTTGGGTTTCGCTATCTTTTTCCGGAGATTCCGGTCTTTTACCGTCCTCCGTCTCTCCCTCATATTCCCTCAATGCCAAAACACCCAAAACCACATGCCGGCAAACAGTCCTGGAAGGACAGGAACATGTACTCTCACTCAGCGGCATCCTGATACGGACTGTTTCACCGCCCACGCTCACCTCCGCTTCCTCCCCCGCGGAAAGTATTCGGTAATCCCCTTGCTCCTTATCCTTATAAGCCCGCTTCACAATCCCCTTATTTGCAATCCCAATCAGATAATCATCATCAAAATCCGCCAACCGTTTTTCCCAATCACTCATACCCCAAATACCTCTCTGCCATTACCCCAATCCCATAACCAACACTCACTTTCACCTTAGAACTGTGAAAAATCAACAACCTCACTGCAAGCAAGGGACTCACAACACCGCAAAGCAAAATACATCTTCGATGTACGAATACGCGGCCCTCACCGCAGCCTCCAAATGACCAAACCAACGAAAGTTCATTTAAGCCGCCGGACAAACCGAAAGCTTTGTCTTCTGCTTATATCATAAACCATGCATAAAAGAAGTCAACCCTTTTATAAAGCTTGAATTACCCCCCAGTAACAGTTCAGCTTGAATGTTGTGTTGGGAGGCAGACGCACGGGAGGGATTTTTTTGCGGGA
>CAJTVK010000140.1 GCA_910579645.1 uncultured Lachnospiraceae bacterium
GATGTCGGAATCTGATATCTCCCGTTTACGGCCGCGGCCTTTGCGGTCATTTAAAGCCGCATCCACCCCGCCATCAGCGAACTTCTTCAGGCATAGCTTTACGGATGAAAGTGAGATATCTAATTTATAAGCAATCCTTTCGCTGGTATATCCTTTATGCTTAAGCAGAAGAATTTTGGCCCTGACATATGCCCTTGCTTCACTGGTAGCCTGACGGAGTATGGATTCAAGGTATGCAGTTTCTTCTTCTGTCAGCTGGATTTTGTTAATTATTTTTGACATGAAAATAGCCTCCATTCATAGCTATTTTATCACATCATTTAAAGGTTGTCTATTTGAAATGAATTATACTAGTAACTGTAAGTCAGTAAAACGAATACTGTCCGTCTGCATATTCTATAATATGAGCCAAAGCGGAGATAGCCCAAAAACTGCCTTCCGCCATCCCCGCTTTTTAATCATAAATATTTTTAACAATATCCCTATTCTTCGCCGGCATCATGTATCTCGCCATGCAGTTCCTGCAGCGATTTAATCCCGCTGCCTTCATGGGTTTTCACATAATGAATCCCTTCCGCCGTCACCTTTGCGGCAGCCACGGTGGTAATATAAGGAGTCTTTGCCTTCACCGCCGCTTTCCTTAAATAACTGTCGTCATGCACGCTGTCCTTCCCTACCGGCGAATTAATGATTAAATCAAAATCACCGTTGGTAATCATGTCTCCTACGTTCGGCCGGCCCTCATACAGTTTCTTGGCTTTCTTTGCAGGAATGCCCGCCGCAGTAATCAAATCATATGTGCCTCCGGTGGCCACAATCTTAAACCCGTCTCCGGCCAGGCTTCTGGCCACTTCCACCACTTCGTCCTTATCTTTTTTATTGACGGAAATAAGCACTGTCCCTTCCAAGGGCAGCTTCGACTGCACTGCCTCCTGAGCCTTGAAAAATGCCTCTCCATAAGAACGCGACAGCCCAAGCACTTCTCCGGTAGAACGCATTTCCGGCCCAAGGATGGGGTCAACCTCCGGAAACATGTTGAAGGGGAATGCTGCTTCCTTCACACCGTAATTAGGGATAACCTGTTCTTTCAGGCCGCGTATCGGAGACGGCCTCCCCGTAATCTCGGAAGTAATAATATCCGTGGCCAACGGCACCATACGAATATTGCATACTTTGGACACCAACGGAACGGTACGGGATGCCCTTGGGTTGGCTTCCAGCACAAATACTTTCCCGTTCTCAATGGCATACTGCATATTCATAAGGCCTTTCACATGCATTTCTTCCGCAATCTTCCTTGTATATTCCTTGATGGTCTCCACGTTTTCCTCGGAAATATGCACGGAAGGAATAATGCAGGCCGAGTCGCCGGAATGGATGCCGGCCAGTTCAATATGCTCCATGACCGCAGGCACAAAAGCATGCTCTCCGTCGCTGATGGCATCCGCCTCACATTCCATGGCATGATTCAGGAAACGGTCTATCAGAATGGGCCTGTCCGGCGTCACCCCTACAGCCGCTTTCATATATTCCGCCATGCTTTCGTCGTCATATACCACTTCCATGCCTCTTCCGCCCAATACATAGGAAGGACGCACCATAACGGGATAACCGATTCCGGCCGCAATCGCCAGTGCCTCTTCCACCGTAGTCGCCATGCCGGATTCCGGCATGGGAATTTCCAGTTTTTCCATCATTGCACGGAATTGATCGCGGTCTTCCGCCAAATCAATGACCGAAGGAGAAGTGCCCAATATCCTGACTCCGTTTTTTTCCAGCTCGGAAGCCAGATTCAACGGTGTCTGACCGCCGAACTGAGCAATCACGCCCAAAGGTTTTTCCTTATTATAAATACTCAGCACATCCTCCAGCGTCAGCGGCTCAAAATACAGCTTATCCGAGGTATCGTAATCGGTGGAGACAGTCTCCGGATTGCAGTTTACTATAATAGTCTCAAACCCAAGCTGTTTCAATGCCATTGCCGCATGTACGCAGCAATAGTCGAATTCGATTCCCTGCCCGATGCGGTTCGGCCCGCCGCCCAGTATCATAATCTTTGGTTTTTCCGTATTGACCGGATTTTTATCTTCCCCGTTGTAAGTGGAAAAATAATAAGAACTGTCCTCTGTTCCGCTGACATGCACGCCTTCCCAAGTTTCCTCTATGCCCAATTCCGTCCGGCGGCGGCGTATGTCTTCCTCCGGAACCTGCAATAACTGACTCAGATATTTATCGGAAAATCCGTCCTTCTTGGCGGCAGCCAGCATATCGTCTGCCGGCAGCCCTCCTCTGCACTGAAGTATTTTCTCTTCCTCCTGCACCAATTCCTTCATCTGCTCTATAAAATAAGCTTTCACTTTCGTAATTTCATGGATTTCCTCAACGGATGCGCCTTTACGCAGTGCCTCATACATCAGGAAATGCCGCTCACTGGAGGGCGTAATCAGTCTCCGCAGCAGTTCTTCCTTAGACAAGGCATCGAAGCCGGCGGCATGCCCCAGCCCGTAACGCCCCGTCTCCAAGGAACGGATGGCTTTTTGGAAAGCCTCCTTATAGGTCTTTCCGATGCTCATGACTTCCCCTACCGCACGCATCTGCGTGCCTAGCCTGTCTTCCACTCCTTTGAATTTCTCAAACGCCCATCGGGCGAATTTGATCACCACATAATCGCCGTCCGGCACATATTTGTCCAATGTGCCGTATTTTCCGCACGGAATGTCCTTCAGCGTCAGTCCGGCCGCCAGCATGGCGGAAACCAAAGCAATCGGGAAGCCGGTTGCTTTGGATGCCAAGGCGGAAGAACGGGAAGTACGGGGATTGATTTCTATCACGATAATCCGGTCCGTGGCCGGGTCATGGGCAAACTGCACATTGGTTCCCCCGATTACCTGCACGGACTCCACAATTTTATAAGCCTGCTCCTGCAGCCTCTTCTGGCATTCTTCCGAAATCGTAAGCATCGGCGCGGCACAGAAAGAGTCCCCGGTATGCACGCCCAGCGGATCGATATTCTCGATAAAGCATACCGTTATGATATTATTCTGTGCGTCACGGACTACTTCCAGTTCCAGTTCCTCCCAGCCCAGAATGGACTCCTCCACCAACACCTGCCCTACCAGGCTCGCCTGAAGCCCTCTTGCACAGACCGTTTTCAGTTCCTCCTTATTATAAACCAATCCCCCGCCTGCGCCGCCCATCGTATAGGCCGGCCGCAGCACCACAGGATACCCTAGGCTTTCCGCAATGGTCAGCGCCTCATCCACCGAATAGGCCACCTCGCTGCGTGCCATCTCGATTCCCAGTTTATTCATTGTCTTTTTAAACTCAATACGGTCCTCTCCCCGCTCAATGGCATCTGCCTGTACCCCGATTACCTGTACACTATATTTATCCAGAATGCCTGCCTTATTTAATTCGGCACACAAATTAAGCCCCGACTGCCCTCCCAGATTCGGAAGCAGCGCGTCCGGACGTTCCTTCGCAATAATCTGCTCCAGACGTTCCACATTCAGCGGTTCGATATATGTCACGTCCGCCGTCTCCGGATCCGTCATAATCGTAGCCGGATTGGAATTTACAAGCACAATCTCATATCCCAGCTTACGGAGTGCCTTACAGGCCTGTGTCCCTGAATAATCAAATTCACAGGCCTGTCCTATAATGATAGGTCCTGAACCAATAATTAACACCTTATGGATATCTGTTCTCTTAGGCATAAAAAGTCCTCCTGACTTCAGCAAAATTTTCCTGTCTTATACCATTTTAGCATTGTATCGGGAAAGATGTCAATTTCGGTTCATACATATCGTTATTCAGTCAAACAGTATTTCATCCACCGTCACAAATTCATACCCTTTTTCCAACAGTTCATCCACCACGTCCAACGCTGCCGTAATAGTGGAAGGATAATAATCATGCATCAGGATAATATCGTTTTCCTCCGCTTTGGAAACCGCTTTCTCTGTAATCCGCTCCACATTGGTGGAACACCAGTCCAACGTATCCACGGTCCAAAGCACGGGAAACATATTCAATTCCGACTCGAAAGACTTATCCCAGCTGCCGTAGGGCGGACGCACATATAATACTTCCTCCCCGGTAATGCCGGTAATGATTTCATTGGTCCTAATCAATTCTTCCTTAAATGTCTCTTTGTTGCCTGACTTCAGCTGCATATGGCTATATGTGTGGTTTCCGATCAGATGCCCTGCTTGTGTCAAGGTAATGACACAAAAAACTTTATTTCTTCAAATTGCTCCTGTCTGTTCATCATAATGCTCCTTTATCTATTACTTTGTTTTACCACTCACAATAATGTAGATAGTTTTACTTTTTCTATTTCAATTAACTTATAAAAATATTGTCTTGGTTCTTTACCAAAATTAGGTCTTATACGGTTCATTTGCTTTTGCTCAATTAATGCCAGTATTCTTCCAGCCTCTCTTTTTGAAAAGCAACATTCAATACACCCTATTGCTTTTGTATCAGCAAATGTATTAACAAGTAACCTTTTTAGCCCTAAATCATTTGTTGCAAAAAAGAAGATTTTATCATACTTATCTTCATTGTAATATACTGTACTCCAACTTGATATATAGCTCAAATCCCATGCTTGATTCCTACATCCATCAAGTATTTTGTCTATATTATTACTATTATAATTTTTAGGACCCCGTACACCATTTTGATTTGTCAACAACATAGCAACATATACTATTGCTGATTCCGATATAATAAGATTATCATAATTCCACTCTAAAAAATCCAGCATTTTCTCTACCGCTGATAATTCTTTATTTCTTAGCAAAGTAACTAAATGAAGCATTTCGGCAAAGTGCATAAGAAAATGATCATCCTCTTCTTCATAATCAACATCAATCTCGTATGGTGTTTTTGGTACATCACAAACAGGAATACTATCTATCTCTCCTTCTGCAAGTTTTAGCCATGTCATACTTGGATAATAATCAAAAATCTTTTGGAATACTGCTAATTCCATTTTGGCGACCACATCACTTTTCACTTGTGTTCCGCACTCTTTTAATGCCAATCCGGGCGCAATCGGAAAATTATTCATTAAAGCCCATGTCATAACCAATGCGATTATTCGCATTTCCTTTTCATCTCTCAAACATCCATAACTCGCCAAATCGCGCAATCCTATGAAAAGGTTTCTATCAAATAAAATTAATATATCTTTTTCATGGCGCAATCTCATAATCTCTGAATACTCCATCTTCCCTTCTGCAGCATACCTTGGATGAAATATCAATTGTAATTTTTCTATCAATTTCCATACCCAATCTATATCTTCTGTATCTAATACCATTAAATTCATAACTATTTCCTCATGTGTTAAATTAGCTTTTTAGTACCCTATTAATCTTTGCATGATATCAGAGCAAAAGCAACCTTTTGTTGCAAATAAATTGCCTTTGGGTTGCTTTTTACCTTTGAATGTTATATTTCTATCTTATTCTGAAATCTCCATGTAATATTAATTTTGTTCTTCTCATAAACATCGACATTTCTAATTAAGCTATGCAATAACTTCCTCTTATCTTCTCTACTTTCCAGCCACTCTGATATAGAAACATTACCTTCCTCAATCTCTTCTATCCTCTTTTTCACCTTGTTTTCCTCTGCTTCCATCCCAGCCAGTTCCTCTTCCATCTCTCCCGCCAGATTCCCTTCCCACTTCTTCCTTGCAAGGTACTCCGCCTTCCCCATTTTCCCCTGCCTGTACCGGTGATAAAGCTGCCTGATCTCTTCCCGCTTCTTCTCTGCCTGTATCCTTTTCCTTTTCATCTCCGGGAGAAGTTTCCTGCGCTTCTCCTCGCACAGTTCCCTTTCCCTCTGGAATACCGCTTCCTTCTCTTCCAGCAGCCGCAGCTGGATATTCACTGCTTTCCATACAATCCCTTCCAGTTCTTCCTCCGGGATGCTTTCCATGTTCCTGTGGTCGGTAAATTTCTGATACCTGCACCGGAACCTATTTTTTTCCCTTGTCATAAGCCGGCCGCATTCCCCGCACCGTACAAGCCCTTTCAGTAAAAATTGCTGCGCCCCGCCGTGCTTTTTCTTTTTCATCCTCTCCTGTACTTCCCTGAAAGTGTCTCTGTCTATGATTGCCGGATGGGCGTTCTCCACACGGACACGCTCCTCCTTTGGCACAAAGACACGCTTTCCGCTCCCCAGAGGGCCATTTTTATAAGCACTGGATAATAACACACCTGTATATGTCTCATTCTGCAAAATCTGTTGGAGAGTGGTGGGAAGCCAGAAACAAGTTTTCTCCTTTTTCCCATGCAGAATCCCTTTGTTGATTTTATGCTGCTTCGGGGAAGGTATCCCCTCCCCGTTCAGTTCCCTTGCCAGCTCCGCATACCCTTTCCCGGAAAGGTATTCCCTGTATATCCTCTGCACAATGCCTTTTGTCTCTTCGTCCGGCGTCAGGAAACCTTCCCCGTCCCTCCGGTAGCCATAAGGCGGGGTGGAACCCACATACAGCCCTTTTTTCCTCCGCACGGCAAGGGATGACTTTATCTTGTCCGAAATATCCTGGCTGTAGAGGGAATAGGCAAGGTTGCGGAAAGGCACGTCAATATCCGGTGTTTTTCCCTTGTAGTCCTCACTGTCATAACCGTCATTTATTGCTATAAAGCGCACCTGCATAAAGGGGAAGATATGCTCGATATAATCGCCAAGCTCAATATAGTCTCTGCCGAACCGGGAGAAATCTTTGACAATGACGCACTGTATCTCCCCTTTCTTTACCCCGTCCATCATCGCTGCAAAGCCCGGCCTTTCAAAAACGGTTCCTGAATATCCGTCATCCACATACTGGACGGCAGTGCTGTCCGCTAATTCCGGTTTCTTTTTCAGGAACCCCAGCAGGAGCTTCCTCTGGTTGCTGATGCTGTTGCTTTCATCCTTCATATCATCATCTTCTCTTGAAAGCCTCATATATAAAGCAACTGTTGTTACGTCCATCCTAAATTCTCCCTTTTTCCGTTCCCCAGACCTGCCCTATACAGGAATACAGGCTCTCGTCAATAAGCTGGCCCGCAAGGCGTGACAGCGTTTGATACTCATCCTTAAAATTCAGTACGACTTCTACCCTTTTCCCATCATACAGAAAAATCTTATCTACAAATAAGGAAGCCATCTGTGCGGTCAGTTTTTCTTCTCCCAAAGCCGTATCGTTATATGACAAAATCTCCTTTATCCATCCTGCCTGTTCCTTTTCCAGCCGCTCAAAAAATTCCATCTTTTCATCCAACTGTGCTTTCCTTTCTTCATGGCTACGGATTTCCCTGTCTTTCTTCTGTTTTTCTTTCAGATACCATTCCTTATTGCTGCCGGAAGCTCCATCTTTACAAGCACATTCCGCACTATTTTCTTTCGCATCGGCACATTCCGTGCTGCTTAGTTCCGTATTGCCGCGTTCTTTGCTGATATATTCCTTATACAGAAGTATCTTCTCATTCTTCCCCTGCCGGATTGCCCTCTCAGCCGCATCTTTTTCCTTCTCTATGCCCCTGCGCATCTTCCGGAAAAATTCGTTATGGAAGCATGAAATCCTGTCATCCAGACACTCCACCTGACGGATAAATGCCATAACCGCCTGATAGACGATTGCCTCCAAATCCTTTTCGGAAATAGATTTTGATGTGCATTCCTGCGCCCCTTTTTCCCTGTATGTCCTGCAGCGGTAACGGTAGATACGGACTTTCCCGATTCTCCTCTGGTAATTCGCCCCCATCCGTGAAGCCGGTACACGGCAGTCCCCGCAAAATACTTTCCCTTTTAACAGGTTTTCCGGGCGGATGATATTCTCATTCAGCGCATTCAGATTCTTATGCCTCTCTTTTCTTGCCCTCATGATTTCCTGGACAAGGCTGAACTCCTGTTCCGTTATGATTGCTTCATGGGTATTCTTCGTTACCTTCCATTCCGATTCGTCCAGCATATGGAGACTAATCCCGTCCGCCTTGGATTCCTTCCATTTATGGAGCGCCATATGCCCGGCGTATGCCATATTCTGTAAGACGGCATTCACCGCATACTCATTCCAGTAACGGCGTTCCTTCTCCAGTCGGTAAAACTCCCCTGTGTCCTGATAGGCTTTCGGCGGGTTGATTTGCATTTCCGTCAGCCGCATTACAATCGTCCGGGCGGAATCCCCCTGCATCGTCCATGTAAAAATATCCCTGATAATCCCTGCCGGTCTCTCATCAATAAGGAACCTTGTCTTCCTTTCGTCCGCAAAGGCATACCCGTAAGGCGCACGCCCGCCGTCATATTCCCCGTTTTCCTGCTTGGTTACATAACTGGATGCCACCTTGACAGAAGTGTCCTTTGCGATATATTCATTGACAAGGTTCTTTAAAATAACAGCCAGCTTCTTTTCTGCACAGTCTTTATCAAAGCTGTCATAGCCGTCATTGACAGAAATGAACCGCACCCCGAGGAACGGAAACACCTTTTCCAGATAACTTCCCACTTCGATATGGTCCCTGCCAAACCTTGAAAAATCCTTCACGATAATGCAGTTAATGTTTCCCTTCCGCACCTCCCCAAGCAGGCTGTCGAATGCCCGGCGGTCAAACCGGGTGCCGCTGATCCCATCATCCTGATACTCCTTAACAAGGAGAAATTCATCCCTGTCTTTTATGAAGTCACGCATAAGCATCTGCTGGCTGGTGATGGAATCGCTCTCCGTAACAGCGCTGTCAACGGAAAGCCTTGCATAGGTGGCGGTTCTGAATGGGGATTTCCCGGCCCTGGTTTCCTGCCCTGCCCTGTCTTTCCTCCGTGCCATCACACCGCCCCCTTCCCGTAAAGGGGCTGCTCCTGCAGTGATTCCTGAAACATACTGCACAGGGAGTAAACCTCTGCCATCCTGTCCTGATAAAGGAAAGAAAATTCCACACGCTTTCCCTCGTATACCCATATTCTGTCAATCACGGAGCAGACCAGGCTGCGCCGGATTTCCCCCTCTGTATCTGAAAGCAGGCTTCCTATATCTTTGAATCCGCAGAGCCACTGCCTTGCTTCCCGGACGGCATCCCCTGCCTTTGCTTCCCTTTCCCTCCGTTTCCTGATCTGCCCTTCCAGCTCTTCGCAGCGTCCGGAATAAAAGGCCTTCATCTCCTCATACTCTTCTTCCGAAAGGATTCCCTCCGCCCAGTCCGCATAAAGTCCGGACAGCATCCCCGCATTCTCCACAAGCTCCTTTTCCAGTTCCGGCAGGCGGGTGTCTGTCAGGGAAAGCGGTTCTATCCCCTCCATGGCATCCTCCGCCGCTTTCAGGATTTCTTCCGCATCCGCCAGCATCTGTGTCTGTGCCCTTACCGCCTCCCTTACAAGCGGAACCAGCTCCTGCTCCTTGATGCTGTGCCTCGTGCAGGACTTCTCCACGTTGTAGGTCTTGCAGATATAATAAATGGTCTGTTTCCCCTTATGGGAAGTCTTCCGCCGTATCATCTGCCTGCCGCAGTCCGGGCAGTATAGAATGCCGCTGAAAAGGTACGCCGAGTCCTGCCCGGGATTTGTCCTTGTATCCTTTTTCAATAACCCCTGCATGGTATCGAACTGTTTTTCCCCAATCAGGGCTAAATCCTCCTGGCTGTATCTGCTCTGTTCCGATTCGGGTTTTTCCACTATCTTTTTGATTTTGTGGTTGATGCGCTCCCTTTTCCCCTGCACCACCAGCCCCTTGCACAGGGGGTTCGACAGTATCCTTCCCACCGCCACCGGGCTCCATCTGGAATACAGGTTCTTCTGGAAGCCGCTCCGGTAACGGATGCCCAGGCTCCTCTTGTAGTCTGCCGGGGCCGGGATTCCAAGGGCGTTCAGCTTCTCCGCTATCCTGCTGTTGCTCATGCCGTCCAGCTTCCACTGGAAGATGCGCTTCACATTCTCCCCGGCCACCGGGTCAGCCACCAGCTTATTATGGTCGTTTTCGTCCTTCATAAAGCCGTAGGAGACATAGGCCCCGGTGTATTCCCCGTTCCCCCGCTTGCTCTCCAAATGGCTCCTGATCTTCACGGAAAGGTCGGCGCTGTAAGCGTCATTGACGAAATTCTTTACCGGCAGGACAATGTTCTTCTGTGTCCTGTCTGCCGTCAGGGAATCATAATGGTCAGTGACCGCAATGAACCGCACCCCCGCCGCCGGGAATACCTTCTGCAGATATCTTCCGGCTTCTATGTATTCCCTGCCAAAACGGGAAAGGTCCTTCACAATGATGAGGTTGACCTTTCCCGCTTCCATATCCTTTATCATCTCCTGAAAGGAAGGCCGCAGGAAGTCGGAACCGGTATACCCGTCATCCACATACTCCTTATAGACATGGACATCCTCCATGCCTTTCAGGGTATCATAGATGAGCCGCTTCTGGTTGGTGATGCTGTTGCTCTCCTCCTTGCGGCTGTCATCGCATATATCCCCGTCCTCTTTGGAAAGGCGCAGGTATACCGCCGCCGCATAGGCCTTCTTT
>CAJTVK010000141.1 GCA_910579645.1 uncultured Lachnospiraceae bacterium
GGAGCGGCAGCAAGCCGAACCAAAAAAGCAGTAAGAACTATCATCATTTTTTCGAATGAAATTATTCCCCCTATCCTCCGGCCCAAACAGGCGGCAGGAAATCCGGACGGAAGATAACTCCGGCAGGTGCGTCCGCCATCCCCCCCAAACAACATTAAACACACAAAAACCCCATCCCCACTTGCAGAGCCGCCCCAAATATTATATGATGATAAAAACACAATAATAAACCCCAAAATCTATCTGCAAAGCGAGGATACAACCATGACTACAAACGAAAAAGCATTACAGCTCCATAAAGAATGGAACGGAAAACTGGAAACCGTATCCAAAACGCCCGTAAAAACAAGGGAAGACCTTTCCTATGCCTACACCCCCGGAGTCGCGGAACCATGCAAAGTAATCGCGCAGGACAAGGAAGCAGCCTATACCTATACGATGAAAGCCAACACGGTAGCCGTCGTTTCCGACGGCAGCGCCGTCCTTGGCCTAGGCAATATCGGGCCTTACGCCGCCATGCCCGTAATGGAAGGAAAAGCTGTCCTGTTCAAGGAATTCGGCGGCGTGAACGCCGTACCCATCTGCTTGGACACACAGGACACGGAAGAAATCATCAAGGCAGTCACTTATCTCGCTCCCGGATTCGGCGGAATTAACTTGGAAGATATCAGTGCCCCCCGCTGCTTCGAAATTGAGGAACGGCTGAAGAAACTATTGGATATCCCCGTTTTCCATGACGACCAGCACGGCACCGCAATCGTGGTGCTGGCAGGCATTATCAATGCATTAAAGGTAACGGGAAAGAAGAAAGAAGAATGCAAAGTAGTCGTCAACGGAGCCGGAAGCGCAGGAGTCGCCATCACGAAACTGCTTCTTACCTACGGTTTTTCCAATATCATCATGTGCGATAAGGTCGGCATGATTTCCACGGAGACGGAAGGACTGAACTGGATGCAGGAAAAAATGGCGAAAATTACAAATCCCAACAAAGAAACCGGCTCTCTCGCGGATGCTTTAAAGGGAGCGGATATTTTTGTGGGTGTTTCCGCCCCGGGCATCGTCTCCAAAGAAATGGTGGCTTCCATGAACCGGGATGCCATTCTGTTTGCCATGGCAAACCCGGTGCCTGAAATCATGCCGAATCTGGCAAAAGAAGCCGGCGCAAAAGTGGTGGGCACAGGACGCAGCGATTTTCCCAATCAAGTCAATAATGTGGTGGCATTCCCCGGCATTTTTAAAGGTGCTCTGGAAGGACGTGCCGCACAGATTACGGAAGAGATGAAACTGGCCGCCGCCTATGCCATTGCCGGACTGGTGCCGGAAGAGGAGCTGAACGAAAACAATATTATGCCGGAGGCTTTTAACCCGAAAGTTGCGGAAGTAGTTGCCGAAGCAGTAAAATCTCATATCGAATGATGTTATGGATAAGCGAAATTTTATCGGGAACGAAAAAACGAAAGAATTCATTTCCGGCAAATGGCACGGCAAACGTTATTATTCACTGGAAGCTTTCCTGAAAAACCGTTACGGGTGCCGGCTGAAGAAAATCTCCATAGATGCCGGCTTTACCTGCCCTAACAGGGACGGGACTCTGGATACAAGAGGCTGCATTTTCTGCAGCGCAGGAGGCAGCGGAGAATTTGCCGTCCCTCCTGCTTCCCTGAAAACCCGGGCATCGGCGGAAAGCGCCGAAAGGTATATTGCTTATTTTCAGGCCTATACCTGTACCTATGCCCCTGTCCCGTATTTGGAAAAGCTTTATCGGGAAGCTTTGGAACTGCCCGCCGTCGCCGGAATTTCCATTGCCACCCGCCCGGACTGCCTGCCGGCGGAGGTTTTGTCTCTGCTTCGTCTTCTGAAAAACGAATATCCCGATAAGTTCCTTTGGGTTGAATTGGGACTGCAGACCATCCATAAGGAAACAGCCGATTACCTCCGGCGGGGATATCCCCTCTCCTGCTTCGCACAGGCGGTGACGGCTCTGCACAGGCTGACGGTGCCGGTTATCGTACATGTTATTTTAGGGCTTCCCGGGGAAGACCGCAGCATGATGCTCGGCACCATAGAATACCTGAACCGGCTGTCTGTTTTCGGCATTAAGCTTCAGCTTCTCCATGTATTGAAGGGAACGGACTTGGCGCGGGACTATGAAAAAGGAAAATTCAGGGTGCTTGCCAAAGAAGAATATCTGGATATTTTAATCGGCTGTATAGAACATCTTTCCCCTGACACGGTCATTCACCGTGTCACCGGAGACGGAGCCAGGGAACTGTTGGTCGCACCCACATGGAGCCTGGAAAAGAAAAAAGTCCTGAACGCGCTTCATCACCGCCTGAAGCTTCAAGACTCCTATCAGGGAAAATATTGGAAGGGAGAAAAATGTCATGCCGCACAAACCGCTGACTATTTATAAGTTAATTATCCTCTACATGCTGGACAAAGTAAATTTTCCTCTGACCAGCGCACAGATAAGTGAATTTATTTTGGAAAAAGAATACACTAATTTCCTCACTCTGCAGCGTGCCATCAGCGAACTTAGCGAAGCCTCCATGCTTACTGCCCATACTACGGGCAACCGAACCTATCTGTCCATTACCGCCGAGGGGTCCAGCACGCTAGCTTTTTTCCGAAACAGCCTCAGCCAGGCCATCCGGACGGAAATCAGTGAATTCTTCAAAGAAAACGAAATAGAAATGAGGAACGAGTCCTCTGTCCTGGCGGATTATTATAAATCCACCAACGGAGAGTATCAGGCACATTTGGTTGCCCGGGAAAAACAGGTTACTTTGATTGACCTGACGCTCTCCGTCCCTACCGAAGAGTCTGCCGCCGCCATCTGTGATAACTGGCGGCAGAAAAATCAGGAAATCTATCAGTATCTGACGGAACAATTATTTTAAGTCATTCCGCAATCTGTGACCAATCCGATATGCCGATGATGCTTTTTGCAAAATCCGTATAGGCTTGGCTTTGATCCGTATCCATATATTTGTATACATTATAAGCGTATTTATGGGAGCCGTCCGGGCGGTTAATGCCAAGGGCAAGCCCCTGCGCAATTTCCTCCACGGCATCCGTCTGTCTGGAAAACAGCACCGCATCAATATGTTCGTTTGCCTCGGCTTTCTTATAGGCATATGCAATGGCCGCGGCCTGCACGTTTTCTCCCATGGAGGACGTATACCCCAACTCACTCAGCGAGACGGAACGCACTTCCCCATCCTCTGTCAGAAACTCTTCCCGTTCCAGATAATCCGTGACCACCTCAATATTTGCCATAGTAACCATAGGAGTATCCGGCGACTTTTTCACATATTTGCTGGAATTCCATATGTAAGGCGTAGTCAGCGGCACATTGTAAGGATGTATGGCCAATCCCCAGTCAATATTCCCCTCCTGCTTCACCTGCCGGTTAAATTCGTCCAAAATATCCTTGGTATCGTAATCCCTGTTTCCGCTGATGTTCCTGTCCCATTGTTGGTCCAAGGAAATATAAATCTTCGCATTCCCGTTGATGCTTTTGATGGAATTGTAAAACATCCGGAATGCCCGGGCATATTCTTCCACATAAGATTCCAGGCTGACATATTCCATGTAATTCCATTCTTTTCTTGCATTGATTTCATTTCCGATAATCCAATTGGATACCAGCCCTTTGCTTCCTGACCTGCCGGAATACCTGTCTGCCAGAAACGTGCCAATAGCCGCCAGATACTCACAGCTTTCGCCGTCGGTGGCATTGAAGGCATAATAAGGCGCACTTCCGATTCCTCCCCGCGCCAGCGGATGCAGCAGCTGTGGATAAGAATAAGACAGATCATTTAAGATAATTGCCGAAACTTCTATCCCTTTGGCTGTCAGTATGCTGAAGACTAAATCATATTCCGACAGAACCTGCCCGTTAAAGGCATAGCTTTTTCCGTTATATTTGTAGGAAACCGTCTCATGGATTGCATCCGTGGACGGCCCCAATAACCGTGAAATCGGAATATTATATGCCGCATGCTTCACGCCTAAGTCATCCAATTCCGAAGTGCGCAGCTTATTCGGATCCACCAGAAGCCCTTTCTTGGATGCTTTCTGATTTCCGCCTGCCTTATATCTGGACGCTTCCTCCTGATTGGTGACATAATGGGGCAGGCTGACAGGCACATAAACCTTGTCCTTTTTCACTGCCACTACAAACTTATTCAGCACCGCACTCTCCGCTCCCGCAAAATATCTGGGCACATGGAACACCATCTGCTCTCCTTTGTAGCTTCTCTTCAAAGGCTCCGTATCCTCCGGGATATCTTCCGCATAGGGTTTCACGGAAAAGAGATAATAAAATTTATCGTCGCTGACCGGAAGCCCCTCTGCCGAAGCACTGACGGTAATCTTATTTGTTTTCGTGTCAATTCTGCAGGAATCAATGGACACGAAATCCGGCGCATTTTCCCCGTCCAGTTCTACCGTGGGCGGCCGGTTCCCGACAGCCTCAAAGACATTGGCGCCGGATTCCAGGCCAAACTCATAGACTGCCTCCCGCTGTTCTCTGGCCGCTTTCTCTTCTTCCTCTTCTGCCAATTCCTTTTCCCTACGCCTTTCTTCCTCCGCCAGCCGGACGGTTTCCAGCACTTCCTGCCTCCGCCGGGAAATCCTTTCGGATATGAGGGCCATGCTGCCTGCCGTCAATGCCAGCAATATCAAGACGGCTGCCGCCGCCCAAAGCTTTCTTTTCTCCCCCTTCTTTTTCTCATGCTTTCCCAGCCTCATCTACTCCGCCTCTTTTTTTATCTTTGCCATATGTTCCCTTATTTTTGCCTCATATCCGTTGCCGGACGGTTTATAAAATTCCCTTCCGCTCAGTTCATAAGGCAGGTATTGCTGCCGCACATAATGGTTGGGATAGTCATGGGCATATTTGTATCCTATCCCATGCCCTAATTTTGCCGCTCCTTTATAATGGGCATCCTGCAGATGAACGGGAATGGCCAGATTTCCCGTTTCCTTCACCGCCGCAGAGGCCTCGCCGATTGCCGTCACCGCCGCATTGCTTTTCGGGGCGCAGGCCACATAAGCGGCCGCCTGTGCCAAAATAATCTGTGCCTCCGGCATCCCTATCCGCTCCACGGCCTGCGATGCGGCCACTGCCACCTGAAGTGCCTGCGGATCCGCATTCCCCACATCCTCCGACGCACATATCATAATCCTGCGGGCTATGAAAGTGACGCTCTCCCCGGCATACAGCATCCGCGCCAGATAATAGACCGCCGCATCCGGATCCGAGCCGCGCATGCTTTTGATAAATGCGGATACCGTATCGTAATGATTGTCTCCGGTCTTATCGTAGCGCATGACTCGCTTCTGGATGCATTCCTGTGCCACTTCCACCGTAATATGTATCTTCCCGTCCCCGCTCCTCTCCGTGGTCATAACCCCTAACTCGATCGCATTCAGAGCCCGTCTGGCATCGCCGCCTGACAAGTCCGCCAAAAATTCCAAGGCATCTTCTTCTATTTCCGCCCCGTATGCCCCCATCCCCCTGTCACTGTCATAAACCGCCCGGCGGAGCAATTCCTTAATGTCTTTCCGGGATAAAGGCTTCAGTTCAAATACTACCGAACGGGAAATCAAAGCTCCGTTCACTTCAAAATAAGGGTTTTCCGTGGTCGCCCCGATTAAAATAACCGTCCCGTCCTCCACAAAGGGCAGCAGATAATCTTGCTGCCCCTTATTAAACCGGTGGATTTCGTCAATGAAAAGTATGGTTTTCTTTCCATACATTCCCTGATTCTCTTTCGCCTTGGCCACCACTTCTTCCATATCTTTCTTTCCTGCCACCGTGGCATTAATCTGGGTAAACTCCGCGCTGGTAGTGTTGGCAATCACCTTTGCCAAAGTCGTCTTCCCCGTGCCCGGCGGGCCATAAAACAGGATGGAACTAAGTTTATCTGCCTGAATGGCACGGTATAGCAGTTTATCCTTACCGATAATATGCTGCTGTCCCACCACCTCGTCCAACGTTTTCGGACGCAGCCTCGCCGCCAGCGGAGAATCCTTCTCCATATTGGCCTTCCGCATATATTCAAATAAATCCATGGCTTTTCTCCCGTCCCTGCCTTTTATAACAGACAGGCAAATTCCGCCATCGCTTCCGAAATCTTAATCTGCTGCGGGCATACCTCCTCGCAGCTTCTGCATCCGATGCATGCCTTCGGCCGCTTCTCCGGCGGGACTGCCGCCATGGCCATAGGCGCAATGAATCCGCCCTCCGTAAAGGTATGTTCATTATACAGTTCCAAAAGCATAGGGATATCCAACCCCTTCGGGCAATGGCTCACGCAATAATGGCAGGCCGTACAGGGAAGAGTTTTTTTGCCCAGCATTTCCTTGGACACGGAAAGCAGCACAGCCGTCTCTTCTTCCGACAAAGGTTTTTTCTCGCGGAAAGTCTCGATATTATCCTGCAGCTGCCCGTAGCTGGACATGCCGGAAAGTATCATTGTCACGCCCGGAATGCTCTGCAGGAAACGGAATGCCCATGCCGGCACCGTCTCCTCCGGCCGCAGCGACTTTAGCTTTTCTGCATACTTCTCCGGCAGGGAAGCCAGCCTGCCTCCTCTCAAAGGTTCCATCACCCATATGGGAAGATGATATTCCTTCAGCAAATCCACTTTCCCTTTGGCATCCTGAAAATCCCAGTCCAGCCAGTTCAGCTGTATTTGGCCGAATTCCATATCTTCCCCGTATGCTTCCAGAAAACGTTTCATAACCTCCAGACTGCCGTGGGCGGAAAAGCCTAAATGGCGGATGCGCCCGTTTTGCTTCTGTTTTCTCAGATAATCAAAAATGCCGTATTTCGGGTCAAGATACGCGTCAATATTCATCTCACAGACATTGTGAAAAAGATAAAAGTCAAAATATTCCACCCGGCATTTCTGTAACTGCTTTTCAAAAATTTCCTCTGCCTTGCCCATATTGGAAAGGTTATAGCCCGGGAATTTTGTGGCAAGATAATAGTTCTCCCTAGGATAACGGCTCAAAGCTTCCCCCATCACTGATTCCGAATTACCCCCATGATAGCCCCAGGCGGTATCGTAATAATTGATTCCCTGCTCCATGGCATACTCCACCATCCGAACCGCTTTCTCCACGTCAATTTGGGCATCTTGCCCGTCTATGACAGGAAGCCGCATCGCACCAAGCCCCAATGCAGATAATTTTAAGTCCTGAAATTCATTGTATAACATCTTTTTCCCTCCTTTAAATACATAGCCTCCTTACCAGTTTACCGTTTCCTGGATTCCAATATCAGTTCAGACAAGGTATCCCATAATTTTTCCGCCAACACAGGCTTCGCCAAATGTACGTTCATCCCCGCCTGTGCAGTCCGCGCCATATCTTCTGCCAGCGTATTGGCCGTCAGCGCGGCAATGGGAACCGTGGAGGAATCCGGGCGTCCCATGTCCCGGATTGCCTCCGCCGCGCCGCAGCCGTCCAGAACCGGCATGCGCATATCCAGTACCACCGCATCATAATAGCCTGCCGCAGACCTTTCAAATAGTTCCACTGCTTCCTGACCGTTCTCCGCACAGTCCACTTCCGCTCCTGCCATGTGAAGCAGTTCCACCGCTATTTCCATATTCAGCGGATTGTCCTCTGCCAAAAGAATCCTACAGCCCGTCAGTTCATTTTCCTTTTCCGCATCCGCTCCCGTCTCCGGTTCCTTTTCCGTTTCGGTATTCTCCCCCGTCCCCGGTTCCTTTTCCGCCCTGGTGTTTATCCCTGCCTCCGCTTCCTTTCCCGCCTTGGCATTTACCCCTGCCTCCGCTTCCTTTCCCGCCTTGGCATTTACCCCCGCCTCCGCTTCCTTTCCTGTCTTGGCATTTACCCCCGTCTCCGCTTCCTTTTGTGCATTCATTCCCGACTCTTTTTCCGCACCGGAACCTCCCGCCGGCAATTCCTGCATATGAAGGCTGTTTTTTTCGGCATCTTCCGCCGCAATGCCCGTTGCCGCACCGCCCTTAGTCCCGCCGTTTTTTTCGGCCTCAGCCATAGCATTCTCCGGCAAAACCTTGGCCGTAAAAGGAAGCGTCACACGGAAACAGCTTCCCTTCCCCAACTCACTGTCCACATGAATGGTGCCTCCCATCTTCATCACCAAGTTCTTCACAATTGCTAACCCCAGCCCTTTTCCGCTCCTCTGTTTTTCGAACCGCTTCACCGTGGCATAAGGGTCAAACAATTTAGGCAGAAAGTCTTTTGCCATGCCGATGCCCGTATCTTCCACGGTAAAATGATACCGCAGCTTATCCCCTTCCCCTGCCTGATTCACCTTCACCGTTATCCGGTCGCCGGCATTGGTAAACTTCACGGCATTGGACAGCAGCTGATTCAGAATTTGTACCAGATACCGTACATTTCCTGCAACGATACGGTCTTTAATGTCTATTTCTGCCGAAAATTCCTTATTTTCCTCTTCTGCCTGCCGTCGGAAGTCCTCCACTGCGGCAAGCACGGCCTCCTCCATGTCGAAAAACTGCAGCCCATGCTCCAAGGCAGTCTGATTCAGCCTGGATTTCTCCAAAATGTCATTGATCAGACCTGTCAGCTGTTTTGCCGTCTCCTTTATCCTCCCCAGGCAATCACTCACTTTGCCTTTTCCGGCATCCGGCCGTGCCGCCATCTCCGCCATTCCTATAATGATATTCAGCGGCGTTTTCATTTCATGGCTCATATTGGCATAGAACTGCTTCTGCGACTTCTCATTCATTTCCGCAGTTTCCAGCACATCTTCCAACAGTTTCTGATATTCCCGCTGATGCTGCATTTCCTCATGAATTTTCCGGAAGCAAAGCACCCCCTCATCTGCCCCCAGAACCGGGTCCACCAGCAGGCTCACGTTTACCCATCGGTATTCTTCCCCGAAAAGCCGCAGAAAGTCTCCGCCGAACCCTTCGGTCCGGCTTTCAATCAGTTCCTTTACCTTCTCCGCCGAAAAACTCTGCAGAAATTCTTTTCCGCTCTCCGTATCCATAATCCCCGCCAGCATATGAAGCAATTGGGTATATTCTCCCTTGGACGCGGCTCTTTCGTTAATATATTCCGAGCCTTTGATAATCTCATATGTATTATGCCGTACATTTACGCGGTAGAAAGCATAATAAGAATTCCCCAGCGACTGCACAATTTCCCGCTCCTTTTTGACCGCTATGGACAATTGCCGGTTCCTATATCCCATCAGTGCGGCCGTCAGCAGAAACAGAAGGAACACTGCCACATACCAGCCGAAAAGACTCCGCATCCCTTTCAGCAGTTCATCATAGGTCATTGTCAGGGCGCAAAACCATCCGTTATCCTCATAGGAATAATAAACCCCTCTTTTTTTGCCGGTCACCCCTATAAAATTATTATCCCGTTCCGTTATTTCCCCCAGTTTCACTTTGTCGCAAAGCTTCCCGGCAAAACTTTCCAGTTCCTCTTCCGTCACCTCAAAACTTGCATTTACATTGCCGTAAAGCAGCCGGCCATTGGCATCGCATAAATAATAAGCCCCATCCTCCGGCAGGCTTTGGTTCGCATGGAATGCCCGAAAAGTCTCTTTGCTTAAGTCAAGCACAATTCCGTCCCCGCTTTCCGGCTCTATGGCTGCAATGGACACCACCCATTCCCCGGCCTTCTCCTTCTGCCCCTGATAAGCATCGGTAAAGATTATCTCCCCTTTTGCCTCTGCCGCTTTCCGATACCATATGCTTTCGGTAAAATCATATTTCTCCATGCCTTCCCAAGAATTTTCCGTTATCAGCCGTCCCCCCACAACGGCATAAGCTTCCACTCCCACATTGGGCAAGGCCTCCTGAATCTTGCGGAAATAGTCTCGCACCCACTTTTCTTTTTCCTCTTCCCCTGCATTCCTTCCGTTCATTTCTTCCAAATAAATCAGCCCAAGGCTGATCTGATTCCGAAACTTGGAGATATTAAGTTCTTCGTCCTGCACATAACTATGTACCAAGTCCCGCCCTAAGATACGGGCACTTTCCAGCAATGTATAATGCATGCCGCATATACCGATAACCGAAGTAATTAAAAAAAACAGTACGGCTGCAATAATACCATGTTTTTCCGGACGGTATTTCCGCATCCGGCTCACTCCTTCCGTTTTTATTCCTGCGGGCAATGAGCCAAGCAGCCGCACTTATGCGGATATTTGGCGACTGCCGCGAGGTTCTATACCCTGCCGTCTGCAGCGGGCTGCTGACTCCCTAACGGCAATAATTCCCTCGTTTCCGAAAATGCAGAAGAAAATTTTAGCATACAAGAAAAGCAGATTGCATACCAATCTGCCGCCGGCAATCCACTACTGCATTTCCATATCTTATAGCTTTGCTTAGTATAACACCTTTATAATGAAATGTCTATCCTAAAATCCGGAAACCCCACGCAAATCGTAACAGTTCAGCCTGAATGTTGTGTTGGGAGGCGGACGCCCGTGCGTGAGTT
>CAJTVK010000142.1 GCA_910579645.1 uncultured Lachnospiraceae bacterium
GGACACCGAGCGGCTGATGCATTCCGTTTCCGCACAGGTAAGCTATTACAGCACCCTGATCCAAAAAAATCCTGAGTGGGAATATGCAGGGGTATATGCGGACATGGGAATATCCGGCACGGACACAGCCAGGCGCAGCGAGTTCTTAAAAATGCTGGCAGACTGCGAGGCGGGAAAAATTGAAATGAAAATCGCTTAATTGATACAAAGGGCAAAGGCAGAATAACCGCAAAACCGCTGAAATAAAGGCATTTGACGATATTGGATACCGTCAGATGCCTTTTCTTTTTGTTTGTGAATTTATAGTTGTGGGAAAGTGGAAATGTGAATGAACCCTCCCTGCATAAATTTGAACCCCCTGCTTCCGAAAACCTGAACCCCCTAAAGGCAAAATCAAAATGTATAAAATTGGAGATTTTACGCCTTATTTCTGATCTCACAGAAAAAATGGACTGCGGCCGATATATCTTCATCATTTGGATGTCCTTTTGCAATGCCGCCAACGAGTTTGAACGGACCGAATGTATCAAATCCGAGACAGCCATAGCAGCCTTGTATTTTTGAGTTTTTGGTTTCCGCAATCTGTTTGATGGCATCCGTATAGCTCCCTCGTTTCACCCCGCAGGTGTAGAGAAAAAATACGTTTTTGTTTGGAGGAAGATTAGATTTGGCCCATTTCAGGATGCTTTCATGGAATTTTTGATAGTAAATACCGGAAGCGAAACCAATCAGGTCATAATCAGAGCAGTCGGTTACAGTTATGGCAGAGGCGTCAACGGCTGTAACATTTCCCTGTGCCACAATTGCATCTACCAGTTTTTTTGTGTTTCCATGATGGCTTGAGTAATAGACAATTAAGGTTTTCATTTTGTTTTCTCCTTGTAAGTGATTTCAATATGGAATTTACCGTCATTCGATTTTGGAATGGCCGAAATAGCTGTTTTGCCATCTGCTTCGGAAACAAAGGCAAGGATATGGTCTAAACGGTCTTTCGGAACAGGTGAGTTCGGATAATTGCGTACCTGCCTACGGGTGAAAATTGTTTCATAGAGTGTCATAGTGTTTTCCTCCTGAAAATATGATTTTTATTTACAGAGCTAATACCGCTGCGAACAGGAAATAAAGTAATGGCTGATGAATCATGTATAAACCGAGGGAATGTCGGCCAAACCATTCCAGCGTCTTTGATTTACTGCTTTCTAAATGTGTGAGCAGATTACAGTGTGCAAAAAGCCGATGTGTAAAATATCCGGCAGTATACAGGAAAATCCACGGCAGCAGCGAAAAATAATCTGTTGAATGAAAGCCGGGCATGGGAAATCCCAGATAGGTGGTTACAAAATTATGATACCAGTTATCCGGCAACGGCAGCAGATTCCAGTTGGCAAAACCGAGATAACCCTGATTGATATTCCTGGTGAGAAGAAATAAGGTAATGCTGAACACCAATCCATACACAGGTCTGCATTTTCGCAAGACCTTTTCTGCCGGAATCATCAGGAGCATACAGGAACCAATCAGGGTGAGGACACCGAAACGAACCCTGTTTTGCGGCATTGCGATCAATGTAGCTAACACAATCAAAAATCCCAAACTAAAGATAATAATGCCTCTTTTCAGTTTTTTCTTTCCCAATGGTTCGCAGAAGCCGGAAAGGAAAATGAATGTATGGCAGATACACTGCTGCCATATATAAGCACTTTCCGATTGATACCATTGCAGGTTGAAGCCGAAAAGATAGACCAAATCCCATACCGCGTGATAAGCGATCATGTTCAGAAGTGCCAGTCCCCGTATACCGTCTAAAGCAAAATATCTTCTGGATTTCATGTATCATATCCTTTCGTATGCAGTGTCAGAGGAAGGGTTACGGTAAATGTCGTTCCTTTTCCCTCTTTACTGGAAACAAAAATATCTCCACCATGCAGATCGACAATCCGCTTTGCCAATGCAAGCCCCAAGCCATTTCCCTGGGAGGAACGTGAGAAGTCCCCCTGATAGAATTTTTCAAATACCCGCCGCATTACGTCTTCGCTCATACCCATTCCATTATCCGTGATACTGGTTATCAATGAGCCGTTTTCCCTGCGGAGCAGAATGTGGATGATTCCATTTTCAGGGGAAAACTTGATGGCATTACCCAGGATATTCTGCCACACATGGGCAAGCAGGTCTTTATTTCCATAATAATCCACTGCGTCCAGATCAATTTCAAGTTCCAGATCCTTTTCTGTCCAGCCGTCCTCCAAAAGGAGAAGAATTTCACGGAGCTGTTCATCCAGGCAGAAGGCTTCTTTTTTTATGCCGATTTCCTGATTTTCCAAGCGGGAAAGAAGTAAAATATTGCTTGTCAGTGTGGAAAGCCGACGGGTATTATACAGTATTTTTTTCGTATAGTTCTGGCGTTTTTCTTCACTTAAATCCTTTTTCTGCAGCAGGGTTGTATAACCTTCGATGGCGGAGAGCGGTGTTTTAAATTCGTGGGATACGTTTTCCACAAAATCTGTACGCAGGATTTCGGTTCCTGCCAGTTCCTTTGCCATCAGATTAAAATTATGGGCCATATCCCGCAATTCTTTGATTCGGATATTTTCATTCAGTGATACATCAAAATTGCCTTTTGCAACCTCCTGGACTGCATCGCTCATGGCAATGATCGCTGTGAGGGGATGTCTTCCAGCGTAATTGGAGATCATGGTGCCGACAATAATACTGACAACTGCTATAACGAAAAATACAATCCCACGGTTCTGCCTGACTAATATCCCGGCTTTTATCAATAGAAAAGTAAGCAGGGCTGAAAAAAGGATAGTCAGCGTGAGTGTCAGCAGGGTTAAAAGGGAAAACATGACGGAGAGCCGTTTTGGACACTTTTTCCATACTTTTTTCGGGCGGGACTGCCGTATTCTGGAAGGGTTTTGATTATCCATGTCTGCTCACCGCCTTATATCCCAAACCACGTACCGTGACGATTTCAAAGTCTGCATTATTTTTGAACCGTTCCCGCAGGCGACTGATATGGACATCCAGTGTGTGGGAATCCGCTTCACTGTCCGGCCCCCACACATCATCCATAATTTGTCTTCTGGTAAAAATCCGATTTGGGGAAGTAATCAGTTTATATAGCAGATAAAATTCTTTCTGTGGCAGTTCTGTGGTTTCACCGTGGGAGGAAATCGTCAGTGTGTCACAGTCAAATTCTGTTTCGCCAAATTTGGTTTTACGCTGGTTTACAAGCTGGCTGCGGCGCAGCAGGGCTTCCACCCGCCAGACCATTTCGTTCACATCGATGGGCTTTACCATGTAATCATCCGTACCCAGACGGAACCCTTCACGCTTATCGGTTGCACTTTCCTTGGCTGTGATGATTAGAATTGGCATGGAATATCCGGATTCACGAAGGGCTTTTGTAAGTTCAAAGCCATCCATGCGTGGCATCATAATATCGGAAATAACCAGGTCAATATAAGTGTCATCCAAAATATCAAAGGCAGCAAGCCCGTCAGCCGCCGGAACTGCCGTATATCCGTTATCTGTCAGGACAGTACAGAAAAGGTCGCACAGTTCCTTATCATCTTCCACTACTAAAATTCGAAACATCTTTTGCACCTCCGACTTGATTATAGCATAGATTTGTGAACAGTCTGCGTTTATTTTATATGGAAAACCTCAACTGAACCTCAACGGCATGGGCTGTTTTTCTGTGATTTGTTGAGGTTCAGTTGAGAAAGGGCGATTATACTCTTTTTGTGTATTGTAGGATGCCCTTGTTTCGCTGGGGAATGAAGTGCAGAAGCCCCCTTTATAGAGGTGTCATGGAAGGGGTTTGTGTTCCTGTCAATGGATAAGGTGGTGAAATTGAATGTATGTGCTTATTTTATCGGGAATGGCATTATGTCTGGTTGCAGGGCTGTATTGGATGATTGGAAAATGGGCCTTGCTTTATGGTATTGATACAAAAGGAAAACGGTTGTGGGTGATACGGTTGGGAATTGCCGTTTTTGCAGGCAGCTTGTGTTTCATATGGAGTGTGGCGGGGCTGTTTGAAGTCCATTTAATTATACTATTTGCAATTGTGGAATTTACTGCTTTCCTGATACGGCACATTGTAAAGAACCATACGAAAGAAAAAAGATATTCTGTTTTCCGCAGACTTTACCACAGCGGGATAATCCCAATATTGGTCACTTGCCTGATGATGGGCTATGGCAGTCTTAATATGAGGCAGATTATCCGAACAGAGTATACTGTGACATCAGAAAAGCTTCAGTCAGGTTATGAGGTGGTTTTGATAACAGATACTCATTATGGCACGGTTCAAAACCCGGACATCCTGATTCAAAAAATAGAAGAGATTAATGTTTTGCACCCGGACATTATATTGCTTTGCGGAGATATCGTGGAAGAAGGAACGACAAGGGAATCTATGCAGGAGGCATTTCGGATATTAGGAAGTCTGGAAAGCACATATGGAACCTATTTTGTTTATGGGAACCATGACCGGCAGGATTATAGGACGGCAGTTTCCCGTTCTCGTACATATACAGACGAGGAGTTGGTACAGGCGATAGAGGAAAATGGCATTAAGATTCTGTGTGATAAGTGGATTAACATTGGTGAGGATCTGGTATTGGCCGGTCGGGAAGATGCTGCGAGAATATCGGGGCGTGTTTCTTCTAAAGAATTGTTAAGGGGAGCAGATCAAAACAGATTTATTATAGTAGCGGATCATCAGCCAATAGAGGCGGAGGAAAACGCTGCAGAAGGGGCAGACCTGCAGCTATCCGGACATACCCATGCCGGACAGATATTTCCTGTTGGATATTTTACGGAATTTTTTGGCGGATTAAATTATGGGGAATATCAGGAAGGCGGCTGTAAGGTAATTGTTTCCTCCGGAGCTACAGGATGGGGATTTCCCATCCGTACACAAGGAAACTGTGAGTATGTTGTGATTCATTTAAAGGAAAGGTGATTTCTATGAAAAAAGGAAAGACAAAAATGAGCAGACGTAAAAAAGTTGTGATAGCTGTCATAGCGGTAATAGTGGCAGCGGCCATAGTTGGCGGAGGTATTTTTTACTGTACCTTTTTCCCGAATCCACTTGCAAAGAAAATTCCCGTCAGCGACATATCCGCAGGAACCATGTCTGTGACAGGTGAGAGCAATGTGCTTGTGGCATATTTCTCTTTGACAAATAACCGGGTGTATACGGCGGATGAAATGGATGCGGTGTCCTCGGCAAGCCTCAAAATAGAAGATGGAACCGGATACGGCCATGCGGAGCTTTTGGCACTTGCAGCACAGGAAGTGACCGGAGGTGATATTTTTCCTATCAAGGTAGATGACCTTTACCCGGAAACTTACGGCGGAGCGTTTGACCGGCACCATAGCGAGACGGGTACATCAATCCGGCCAGAACTGACAGAACATCTTGAAAGCATAGAAAATTACGATACGGTGATTATTATTTACCCGAACTGGCTAAGCAGTATGCCGGTGCCCGTTCTGTCATTTTTGGAGGAATATGATTTTTCGGGAAAGACGATCATACCGATTGCCACCAGTCAGGCATTGGGTTTGGGTTCCGGCCCGGAGCAGATTGCCGCAGCCTGCCCGGATGCAGTGGTGGCGGATGGACTTTCCGCAAGGAGTGAGGACGGCGTAAAAGAATTCCTGATAAAAGCTGGTCTGGCAAAGTAAAGGAGGCTTCATGCGTATCAAAAAGGTTTGCAAGTTATGTATAGATATAGGGATGCTGGTTATTACGCTTCTGCTTATGGCTTCGGAGAGAACGGGGATTGTCCTGCATATGCTCCTGGGGGCGGCTTTGTTCGTCTTAGTTGTTGCTCACAATATTTTAAATCTGGCATGGTGGGCAGGCATTGGCAAGGGAACATATAGCCGGACAAGGTGGATGCGTACTATATGGAATGTGTTGCTGCTCATTGACTTTTTACTGGTGATGATAAGCGGGATTCTGTATGCGGCCTCACTGCATAGGATAACGGCACTCTTATTTTTGATTCTGACAGTGATACATATAAGAGTGCATTGGAAAAAGGCTTCGGCAAAACAGCAGAAATAACAGATATTGAATAGGAGGCTTATTAAAATGGTATTGATAATCGTCTGCATTATCGCAGGACTTGGAGCAGGTATTGGAACAGGGCTTGCCGGTTTATCCGCAGCGGTGGTTATTACGCCCATGCTGATTACTTTCTGCGGATTTACGGCATATGAAGCGGTAGGAATTGCACTGGCTTCTGATGTGCTGGCTTCGGCAGTCACGGCATACACCTATGGGAAAAATAAAAATCTTGATATTAAAAACGGGCTTATAATGATGGCCTCTGTACTTGTATTTACAATTTTGGGGAGCTGGCTGTCCTCGCTCCTTCCCAATGCGGTCTTGGGAGGCAGTTCTTATATTATGACCTTTATTATGGGTGTCCGTTTTCTTGTAAGCCCCATAACAAAGACCACATCAAGGATGGATGAAATAGAGCCGAAAAAGAGGGTTATACGGTCTTTGCTTTCAGGAATCCATATCGGTCTGTTCTGTGGATTTGTCGGTGCTGGCGGTGGCGTGCTGCTTCTGATTACACTGACCTCTGTTCTCGGATATAGCCTGAAAACGGCAGTCGGAACAAGTACCTTTATTATGACATTTACGGCTTTGACAGGGGCGGTTTCCCATGTAATCATTGGCGGTACGGTAAATGTAACGGCCCTTGTGGTCTGTGTGATAGCGGCATTGGTCGGGGCAAGAGCTTCGGCGCTATTTGCGAATAAAGTGGATGCCAAAAAACAGAACAGGGTTACAGGCGTTGCACTGTGTGGATTAGGGGCTGTGCTGGCTCTTGTTAATTGGCTGTAAAAGTTGAGGTTGAGTTGAGGTTCGGTTGAGATTGGCTTGAGATTGAATCGGCATAATACGGAACAGCGCACAACATTTGAACTTAGGCGTTGAAGAAAGGGTGATGGCTTATGCTGCAAATAAAAGGCATATCAAAACAGTACCGGACGGGTGAGCTGGTTCAGCAGGCTCTAAATGATGTCAGCTTGAATCTGCGGGATAATGAATTTGTTTCCATACTTGGCCCCAGCGGTTCAGGTAAAACTACGCTTCTGAATGTGATAGGCGGTCTTGACCGTTACGATGCCGGAGATTTGGTTATCAATGGTATTTCCACGAAGGAATATAAAGACCGGGACTGGGACGCTTACCGGAACCATACCATCGGTTTTGTGTTCCAAAGCTACAACCTGATTCCCCATCAGACAATCCTTGCCAATGTGGAGCTGGCTTTGACGATTGGCGGTATTTCCAGAAATGACCGCAGGGAGCGGGCAAGGAAGGCGCTGGAGGAAGTGGGCCTGGGGGATCAGCTTCACAAGAAACCAAACCAGATGTCCGGCGGGCAGATGCAGCGGGTGGCGATTGCCCGTGCCCTGGTAAATGACCCGGAAGTGCTTCTGGCGGACGAACCGACCGGGGCACTGGACAGCGAAACCAGTATACAGGTCATGGAACTATTGAAAAAGGTTGCTGGGAACCGGCTGGTTGTTATGGTAACGCACAACTCGGAGCTTGCCAGGCAGTATTCTACAAGGATTGTGAAATTACGGGATGGAAGGGTTACAGATGACAGTGATCCATTCCTGCCGGAAGAAACGCCTGAAGGGGCAGGGCATAAAAGGATGGGGAAGGCAAAAATGTCCTTTCTGACTTCTCTTTCCCTAAGTTTTAATAATCTGTGGACAAAGAAGGGGCGGACGATTCTGACCGCTTTTGCCGGCTCTATCGGGATTATCGGCATTGCATTGATCCTGGCTTTGGCAGAAGGGGTAAACGGTTATATTTCAGATATACAGAAAAGCACCATGACTTCCTATCCTATTACGATTAGTTCTCAATCCGTGGATATGTCCGGGATTATGGGGGCGAGAGGCGGCAGGTGGGAAAATGAGGTTTCGGCAGAGGGAAACCGTACCAGAGTTTACGCAGATTACAGCGCTATCGAATCCAGTGAGGAAATGGCGTCAAATATTAAAGAGAACAACCTGACAGCGTTTAAGGAGTATCTGGATAATCCGGAAAGTGAAATTCACCAGTATTTAGGTGAGAATGGCGTGGTGTATTCCTATGGCGCTCATTTTGGAATTTATTCTTATGATGCTGACGGGAACCTGGTGGCCTCCGATGCGGACATAGATCAGGTCAGTGTGTCCACTCTTTCCAGTGAGGACAGTGCAGCAGGAGGGGGACCTGCGGCAAATATGGAGCGGATGAATCAGGTAATGAGCGGTTCTTCCGATCTATAATTACGCCGTAAAGGTTATGAATCCGGACAAAGTGTTCCTGGGGATGCCCGCCTACGGGTGGAACTGGCGGATACACGACACGCCAAAGAACATGGGCGTGACCTACCGGGGGACTTCCAACACCTACTATGCGGCGCAGCTCTGGATGAAGGGCGGCTACAACTTCACGGACGACAAGCCGCCGCAGCCCTTCATCCCCATCGTGGCCTATTGGGACGACTACGACAAGGTGCCGTGGGCGCTCCCCCATGTGTACGACTACATGGAGGGGCGGGATGCGGTTTCCTATGATTACCCGCTGCTTTCCGGCACATACAACCGCAGGCATTACCTTACCGCCTACGGAAAGGAGCAGAAGGCAGAATTTGACGGCATTGTGGCTGACCGTAACGGCGGGAACCCGGACAGCTATTCCGGCATCGTGTCCGTTTCGGAGGGCATGGTGACGATGGGGGATAACGGCTCCGCTGTTTACCGTTTTTCTGTATCCACAGCAGGAACTTATGATGTGGCGGTGCGCTTGTGCTTTCCCTTTTGGGATAAAAATGGGATATACATTTCCATTGACGGAAGTCGGAAGCATTTCACGGAGAGCCGCCTGTGGTGGCCATACTGGAGGACCACCTTCTGGTCGGCGCTGGCAGAGGGGATTTCCCTCTCTGCAGGTACGCATACAATCACAGTTTCGGTGGATGTGAAGGGCGTGCAGTTTTACGGTTTCCGTGTCTGCTCTGCTTTTTCGGAAGAACCGAGCACCGGCTCCGCCACCTACACGCTTGCGCCGCGGAAATTCAAAGATGTGGACGGGAACATGGCACAGCCGGACAGGGGCTTCAAGCTGACGCTGGAGATGCTCCGCAGGAAGCCGGACTCGGCGCTCATCTGGTACGAGGACTTCCGGGATGAGAACCCTCTGCCGGAGAGTTACTGGACGACGCTCTCCGGCAAGTGGGAGGTGTGGCGGGAGGGCTATGAGAACCGGCCGTACTCCCAGCTTGAGGGGAGCGGGCAGCTTGCATGGAAGTACAGCGGCTTTTCCGATATCCATCTGCGGGCAAGGCTGGCCTTCCCGGCAGGCGGCAGCGGGAAGGCGGGGGTGTTCTGCGGGGATGTTTTCTGCTGCTTAAATTATGACACACAGAGGGTGGAGCTTTACAAGGGTTCCACCCTTCTTGGCAGTTACAGCCAGACGATCAGCCGGACGGCGAATGCAGACCTCAGAGGGAATCCCGCCATGTACACGGTGGAGATGCGCATCCGTGGAAACAGGGTGCGGGTGTATTCCGGCGCATCTTATGCGCTGCGTTTCACGGCCTCCATATCCGGATTCAGTGGCGGGTATGCAGGATACCGCTCCGATAACCGTACCGTCTGTGAACTGATGAGACTTGGGGACTCATGGACATATGAGCCTTACGAGCGGTTCGATGTGCGGATGCCGGACGGAAGTTTTAAATCCTTCGGACGGATCAGCAGGAGCAATGTGGCGTGGGATGAAGAATTCCAGGTGTTCACGCTGACTGCCGATGTGGAGGAGAGCGCCACCCGCAGCGAGGACATTTCGATGGATTATGATTTTTTTCATTCAGATTTGATGGAGATATCCTGCGGGAACAACTACACGGCTGAGGTCACTCCGAGGGATATCAATATCTGGATTTCCCGGCTGTTTCTTGGGGATGCGGACGGCTTCTCCATCCTCTATTACCAGGACGTGGACTCCCTCGTCTATTGGGCGAACCAGGCGGCGTACCGCTGGAAGCTGCGGGGGATGTGTATGTGGTCGCTTGGGCAGGAGGACATGAGGATTTGGGAGTGGCTGCCGAAACAAATTTAATATTTCCATGGATACAGGGCTGTCCGCCGATTGGCGGGCGGCCTTTTATCATACAAAAAATCTTTTTAAGGAGGGTTTCACTATGAAGGAATTCTGGAACACAATTCAACTCATTTTTGCGGGTGTCGGGGGATGGCTCGGTTACTTCCTCGGCGGCTGTGACGGCCTGCTGTATGCGCTGATCGCTTTTGTCGTGGTGGA
>CAJTVK010000143.1 GCA_910579645.1 uncultured Lachnospiraceae bacterium
TCTTTTCAGGATTTTCTCGAACCAGCGTATGTCATTTCTTGTTCCCATCAGTCGAATTTTTAGCACGTTTCCTCTCCATTTCCGCAAGGATTTCTTTCACTGACTTACGATTGAACGTTTTCCCACCCGCAGTCTGCGTAAAGTTCAAAGGCAATTCTGACTGCCTCCATGCTGCCGCCTTTCTATCATCCTTTATAAATGGCAGTCTTTGATTACCTTTGGACTTTGGGATAATGATTCTTGATACCTTGCCTGTTCCAGTCTATCATAGTAAATTTCTCATGTTCCTCGTTTGCAAAAACCATGTGTGTAATGTTGGCGCTCTGCGCCCCTGCTCTTAACGCTGTGTCTGTCATAATGATTTCCTCCATTCTGATATTGTTTGACCATAACAAAAAGGACATCTCTCTAAAATTTGTTTTAGAAAAATGTCCTTGAAGGTACAATATTTGATTGGATTCGCACAACCATGAACGTACATCAGGGTATTATTCCGTATTATTCGTTCAAAATTTGTTGCACTTTTGTTGCAGTATGCGGATAACAAGTGGCTGAAACCCTTGTAAACACTGGATTTTACTTGTCCAACGACTTCATCGTCGGGAACAACAAAACATCCCTAATCGCCGGTGCGTCCGTCAGAAGCATAATAAGCCTATCAATCCCATACCCAATCCCCCCAGTAGGCGGCATTCCGATTTCCAAGGCATTCAGGAAATCTTCATCCGTATGGTTCGCTTCCTCGTCCCCCGCCGCAAACGCTTCCTCCTGTGCGGCAAAGCGTGCACGCTGGTCTATCGGGTCGTTCAGTTCCGAATAGGCATTGCACATCTCGCGGCTGGTAATGAACAGTTCAAAGCGTTCCACATACTCCGGCTTATCCGGCTTCCTCTTCGTCAACGGAGAGATTTCTACCGGATGATCCATGACAAAAGTAGGCTGCACCAAATGTTCCTCCACAAACTCCTCGAAAAACAGACTCAGTATATCGCCTTTCGTATGGCGTGCTTCATAATGTACGCCCTTTTCATCCGCTATCTTCTTTGCCTCTTCCGTATCTTTAATCCCGTCAAAGTCAATGCCTGTATACTCTTTCACTGCATCAATCATTGTAATCCGCCTGAAAGGACTGCCCAAATCTATTTCCACGCCGCCGTAAGTGACGGTCGTAGTTCCGCAGACCTCCTGCGCCACATGACGGAACATATTCTCCGTCAAATCCATCATTCCGTTATAATCCGTGTATGCCTGATACAATTCCATCAGCGTGAACTCGGGATTGTGCCTAGTATCCAGCCCTTCGTTACGGAATACCCGCCCAATCTCATAAACCCGCTCCAAGCCGCCCACAATCAGCCTTTTCAGGTAAAGTTCCAAAGAAATGCGCAGCTTCACATCCTCATCCAGTGCATTATAATGCGTCTCGAAAGGCCGTGCCGCCGCACCTCCCGCATTTGCGACCAACATGGGAGTCTCCACTTCAAGAAATCCCTGACTGTCCAAATAGCGGCGGATAGAACTGATAATCTGCGAACGCTTTATAAACGTCTCCTTCACTTCCTCATTCATGATAAGATCCGTATATCTCTGCCGGTACCGAATATCCGTATTTACAAGGCCATGATATTTTTCCGGCAGAATCTGCAGGCTCTTGGAAAGAAGCGTGACCTCCGCCGCATGAACCGAGATTTCCCCCGTCTTTGTCTTAAATACCTCGCCCTTGATACCCACGATATCCCCTACGTCATACTTCTTAAAATCCGCATAAGACTCTTCCCCAATGCTGTCCCTTGCCACATAAGACTGAATATTTCCCTTTATATCCTGTACATTGCAGAAGGATGCCTTTCCCATTACCCGCTTGGACATCACACGCCCCGCAATGGATACCGTGCTGCCTTCCAGTTCCTCAAACCGCTCTTTAATATCAAGGCTGTGATACGTCACATCATATTTGGTAATGCGGAAAGGATCTTTTCCCTTTTCCTGCAATGCCTCCAATTTTTCCCTTCTTACCTTCAGCAGCTGATTGATATCCTGCTCCCGTACATTCTCCGCGTTCTGTGTTTCTCCCACCGTCGCCACTCCTTTACCTGATTCTGCTCCCGCATCATCCTGCCGGCACTCCGTCCCTAAAGCAGAAGATGCTTTATTCTTTGTTTTTACCGCACTCCGAAATATGCCGGAAAACTTCTTTTCCCCATTTCCTGTTATCACTTTTCCTCAATACCTAGTACCGAATTGTGGAAATAACAGTGAGTTCAGCACCTGTCTTTTACGCCAGTGCTGCGTTGTCATCAGTCAACGATGCCACCGCATCGCCTCCTTTTTCCGCCTTGCCCTGACACAAAAATCAGGCACTGAAATTCACCGTTATTTCCGCAATTCAGTCCTAGTACTCCATTCAGACAGAAATTGCAGTTCCTTACTGTCACGTTTTGCCCTTTGCTGACTCAGTTGCTGGATCTTTGGATTTCCAATACCTTATACTGCAGCACGCCGACCTGTGTCTCCACATCCACCACATCTCCGATTTTTGCGCCAATCAAAGCTTTCCCCACCGGCGATTCATTGGAAATCTTCCCTTTCAGGCTGTTTGCCTCCGTGGAACCTACAATTTTGTACTCCAATTCTTCACTGTATTCCATATCCAAAATCCGGACTTTGCAGCCAATGTTAATCTTATCCAGGTCTACCTCGTCCTCAACTACAACCTCTGCATTTTTCAGTATTTTTTCCAGTTCTTCGATTCTTGCCTCAATATCGCGCTGCTCGTCCTTCGCCGCATCATATTCCGCGTTTTCGGACAAGTCGCCCTGCTCTCTCGCCTCTTTGATTTTCTGCGCTACTTCCTGTCTTTTTACCACTTTCAGTTCATGAAGTTCATCCTCATACTTTTTTAACCCCTCATAAGTTAAAATATTTTTCTTCTCCTCCATTTGAACCTTCCCGCTCCTTTCACTCTCTGCCGACTTGTATTCTATCTCTTCCCTATTTCCGTTTTAGTCTGATTAACTCTAGTATTGTACCCACTTTTCACAATAGTGTCAAGAAATTTCACCACAGATAAATATTTTGCGTCCCTGCGGTATTTTTCCAATAGCTGCCTTTTCTCCCTAGCTGACCAAAAATCAACATATATCGTTTCCTTCGGGAAAGCCTGCCATGGAATGCCATAATCCCGTTTCAGGTCAAGAATCACCGTCCTGCCGTCCCTTCCCAGATTTCTGCCCAGTTTGGGTGCGCTGCCCAACGGTATGCCGTACTCGCCGTAAACGTATTCCGCAAACCGATCATATGCCTGTGGATTATCCGTTACCATATTGATATGATTCACTCTCGGCAGAAACGGTTCCAGCAATTCCTCCAGCAACGGCTGCTCTTCTTCCCAGCCGATGCAGCACAGATATTCCATGCAGGGAACTTGATGCAGTAAACGGCGCAGCAGGATTTCCGGCGGAAGCTTTTCCTCTATTCCCACCATTCCTGCCACTTCCGGCTGTAGGTAATACTGCTCACATTCCACTTGGTGCATCAGTTTATTTAGGCAATCGGTCAGCCTCTCTTCCTCCCACCCCCGGTTCTTCCAATAATACTCCGGAACCGGACAGCAGAGCATCTTCCCCTCCCCGCCCATCCCTATTTCCATAAGAGGCAGGTTCACCCTGCTCCACCAATGCACTTTCGCGCTGCCTCCTGCCTTCCGGCTGAAATAAAGCATTCTTACATTCTCTGTCTCCATTTCCCCATGCCCCTCATTCCGATTTCCCACACAATGATCTTCCTAATGCAACATATGAAAATACAGAAACAGCTATTCCTATTTTTATTCCCGCAGGCAGTAAGCCAAGCAGTCATGCTCATGCGGATTTTTAACGACTGCCCGGGAGCCGAATGCCCTATTTCATTAAACGAAACCGCCATCCGCTCCCGGAATCATATCTTTCATTCAGACGCACTTTCCGGCAGCGGAAAAACCAGTACTCCGTACTCAAAATTTCTGTGCAAATTTCTGGGTTTCCGCCTTGCCCTGACACAAAAATCAGGCACTGATTACTCAAGGATTAATGCAATGATGTACCAGCCTACAGCTTAATGGCCACATCGTAACAGTTCAGCCTGCGGCCTCCCTGTTACGGAATCTGTTCATTCCAAGTCGCCTGCTGCGAGGGGCAGATTCTCTGGTTAAATTTCCGCAATGCAGTACTAGGCTGAACTGTTACGTCATATCCCCCATACACCAAAAGATGTATTGCGTTCACCTTACGCAAGTCTGATGCCGGCAATAGTCACTGACTCCAGCCGTACAAATCCGTCTTACCCGAAAATCTCTTCGAGGCTCTCCCGCAGGTCCTCCAAACTTTCCATTTCATTGACCCGCCCGCGGATTCTGGCCGAATGAGGGTAACCGGCCGTATACCAGGATACATGCTTCCTCATTTCACGAATTCCCGTATACTCCCCTTTATATTCCAATAAAAGGGCTGCATGGCGAAGCACCATTGCCTTCTTTTCTTCCTTGGTCGGCGGCGGCCCTGCCGCGCCCTCCTGCAGATATTCCTTAATCTCACGGAAAATCCAGGGATTCCCTCTGGCCGCACGCCCTACCATAACACCGTCGCAGCCGGTTAGTTCCATCATCCTGCGGGCGGATTCCCCGTCCGTCACGTCGCCGTTGCCGATTACCGGAATTTTCACTGCCTGTTTTACTTTTGCAATTATCTCCCAGTCTGCCTTTCCTGCATAAAACTGCTCCCGCGTCCTGCCATGCACGGCCACGGCTGCCGCCCCTGCGCTCTCCGCCGCTTTCGCAACCTCCACGGCATTCACATGGGCATCGTCAAATCCCTTTCTGATTTTCACCGTCACCGGCTTCCGGATGGCTCTCACCGTCTTTTCCACAATTGCCGCTGCCAAAGCCGGATTCTTCATCAGTGCCGACCCTTCCCCGTTGTTCACCACCTTCGGAACCGGACAGCCCATATTAATGTCCAATATGTCAAAAGGCCTCTCTTCTATCTGCTTCGCCATCTCGCTGACAATATCCGGATCCGAGCCGAAAAGCTGCAGCGATACGGAAGGTTCCTCCGGATGAATGCGCAGCAGCGATTCCGTATTTTTGTTCTTATACATAATGGCTTTCGCACTGACCATCTCCATGCATAAAAGCCCTGCCCCTTGTTCCCCGCATAAAAGCCGGAACGGCAGATCCGTCACTCCTGCCATGGGAGCCAGCAATATATTGTTTTCCAAAGCGACTGCCCCGATTGCCAACGGTTTTAAAAAATGCTCTGCCATAAGTAATCCTTACCCGTCATTTCCTGTTTTTTTCATATATGATGCGCAGGCCGTCCAAAGTCAGTGTGCTGTTATAAATCTGGATGCTTTCCGCCTCCTCCGAAATCAGCCGCCCCAGCCCCCCGGTGGCCACCACTTTCAGATTCTCATAGCCGCTTTCCTTCTTTACTTGGCTGACAATATATTCCGTCTGCCCAATCTGCCCGTATACAAGTCCTGCCTGCATGCTGGAAACCGTCTCCTGTGCCAGAATGGATTTCGGCTTCTTAATCTCCACTTCCGGCAGGCGCGCGGTTTCCCCCCACATTGCCTTTGCCGAAATACGGATGCCGGGTGCCGTAATCCCCGCCGCAAAGCAGCCGTCCTCCGTCACCAAGTCATAAGTAGTCGCCGTCCCGAAATCCAGTACCAATACCGGCCCGCCATACAGTTCATAAGCCGCCACCGCGTCCACAATACGGTCCGAACCGATCTGACGGGGATTTTCCGTAGTAATCTTCAGCCCGGTCTTTACCCCGGGACCCACGATAACGGGCGGAGTGCCTAAATACCTTGTCAATGCGCCTGTCAGTGAATGCATGACGTTTGGCACAACGCTGGCAATGATGGAGCCTTCCAGTTCATCCTTTGCCACCCCGTTGATGCCCAGCAGTTCCATTATGCTTATGCCATACTCATCGGAGGTGCGGGGCTGCTTCGTGGTGAGCCGGAAAGTCGTAACCAGTTCCCTTTCCCGGTACACGCCGAATGTCATATTTGTATTTCCTACATCAATTACCAATATCATCAGAAAGTACCTTCCTTTCCAAATTATGCTCTTGCTTCATTCTTCCGAATCCATCTGCTCATGCAGAACGAAGACCCGGTAGTATAGCTGCAGCGATTCAAATAAATCCTGCCTGTTCCTGCGTACTTCCCGCACCATAAGCCCGCTGCTGATTTCATCATAAAGATAATCCTCCGGCGAAAAAGCCGTCTCCATTATCACATTGCCGTCCGCCTCATAGGCAACGGTAAAAATTCCTCCTACTTCTTCCGTAAAAAGCACGCATATAATATGCAGCTCATCCTTTATGGATGGGGGAAGGCTGTCGAATTTCCGGTTAAAGTAGTATTTTTTTTCATAAGAATTGGCACCGCACAGAACCGTCCGCCCGTTTTCTTTCTCCTCAAACATATCCATACAGCCCCCTTACCGATACTTCACCTGCATAAACCTCCACCAACTGCCCCCCTCCTTTGTCCACAATCAGTTCTCCCAGGCGGTTGATTCCTTTTGCAATCCCTTCCCACTCCCCTTTGGGATCCAATATGCGCACCTGTCTGTCCCGGTTTACCAAATGGGCATCATACTCCTCCAGCAAGGGTTCCATATTGAGTGCCTCCGCATACGCACCGTAATTTACCTCAAATCTTTCCAATACTTCCTGCAGCAATTCCGCACGGGCTATTTTCCTGCCTCCCTCCAGAAGAAGCGAAGTAGCCGTATTTTTTATCTCTTCCGGCATGACCTCCAAATTTACGTTAATTCCCACGCCGGTCACCACATGCTCAATATAATCCGTTTCCGTGGTCATTTCCGTCAGAATGCCGCAGACTTTCCTGCCGTTCACTACCACGTCATTGGGCCACTTAATCCCCGCCTGCAGCCCGCACTTCTTTTCGATTGCCTGCACGACGGAAAGAGCCATGACAAGCGTCAGCCCCGAAGCTTTGTCCGGCGCAAAACCGGGGCGGAGCAAAATCGTAAAATAAATGTCCTTCCCTGCCGGCGACTCCCAGGCACGTCCTCTTCTTCCCCTTCCCGCATTCTGCTGGTCGGCCACCACCACCGTCCCATGCGGAGCCCCCTCTTCCCCAAGACGTTTTGCATCTATATTGGTGGAACCTGTCTCCTCATGAAAATAGATTTCCCTGCCCGCCCAACAATTATGGATGCGGCTTTTTAACTCACTCAGAGAAAGCACATCCGGATTTTCTTTCAATATATAGCCTTTATTGCGTATCGCTTCGATAATATACCCTTCTCCTTGTAGCTGCTTCATTACCTTCCAGACCGCTGTCCTGGACACTTGGAAACGGTTGCAGAGCTCCTGACCGGAAATATAATCCCCGCTTTCCCTCAGAAGGGTCAAAATCTCTGTTTTCATCGTCATTCCGTTATTCCTCCGGTACCCCCAAGGTAGCTGCCATTACAGCTTTAATGGTGTGCATGCGGTTCTCCGCCTCCTGAAATACAATGGAAGCTTCCGATTCGAATACTTCATCCGTAACCTCCATCTCCGCAATGCCGAATTTCTCCCACATTTCCTGCCCGATTTTCGTCTTCAGGTCATGGAAAGCCGGGAGACAGTGCATAAATACCGCACCCTCCTTTGCATTCGCCATAGCCGTCCCATTGACCTGATAAGGCGAAAGTTCCCGGATTCTCTCTGCCCATACGTCCTCCGGCTCTCCCATGGAAACCCATACGTCCGTATAAATCACATCCGCATCCTTCGTCCCTTCCCCTACGTCTTCCGTAAGCGTCACAGAAGCCCCTGTCCGGGCCGCAATCCTCCTGCATTCCTCCGTCAGCGACGGATCCGGAAAATATTTGGCCGAAGTGCAGGCGGCAAAATGCATCCCCATCTTGGCGCAGGCCACCATAAGGGAATTTCCCATATTATAACGGGCATCCCCCATATAAGCCAGCTTTATCCCCTCCAGCTTCCCGAAATGTTCCCGGATAGTAAGCAAATCCGCCAGCATCTGGGTAGGATGAAACTCATTGGTCAGGCCGTTCCATACCGGAACCGGCGCAAATTGAGCCAGTTCATCCACAATATCCTGCCCGAAGCCACGGTATTCAATTCCTTCAAACATACTGCCAAGCACTCTGGCAGTATCCGCAATGCTCTCCTTCTTTCCGATTTGAGAACCTGACGGATCCAGATAAGTAGTCCCCATCCCCAAGTCATGGGCCGCCACTTCAAAAGCACATCTTGTCCGTGTGCTGGTCTTTTCAAAAATCAATGCTACGTTTTTTCCCTTATGCCACTCCGTAAGGATTCCCTTTTTCTTCTTTTCTTTCAAGTCAGCCGCCAAATCCAACATATATGTAATTTCTTCCGATGTAAAATCCAGCAGTTTTAAAAAATCCCGTCCTTTTAAATCCATTCTCCCATCCTCCTGTTTGCTCTTTATCGTCAGAATTCCCGCTTTCATGACATGACGGCACGGCCGCGCCATTCTGTGGCTTGCCGCATGAAATATTTGTGACGCACATCTGACAGAAAGCATTTTCAGGCACGCTCCGGGGTAATGCCGAAAATCCGGCAGAAGGAAATTTCCATCCCAAACTGCCGGAACCAGAACGTATCTTAAAATTCATTCCTGCCATCCGCAAAGCGACGCATCGTTTCACCATGCCCGCTCCGAATCATTCTAACGCTTCGCATCATTTGCCACAATTTCCTTCAAAGAAGCTGCCAGCCCGGCCACTCCCTGAATCTCGGAAGGAATGATAATCTTCGTGGCTTTTCCGTCCGCCGCTTTCTCAAAGGCTTCCAAACTCTTAATCGTCAGCACCGACTGATCTGCCCCGGCCTCCCTAATCATGCGGATACCGTCCGCAGTTGCCTGCTGCACTTTCAGAATGGCTTCGGCTTCCCCTTCCGCCTCACGGATCATCTTCTCTTTCTGGGCTTCCGCACGCAGAATGGCCGACTGCTTCTCCGCCTCCGCTTCAAGGATAGCCGATTCCTTCTTACCTTCCGCTACCAAGACTGTGGACTTCTTCTCGCCTTCCGCACGCAGAATGGCTTCACGCCTTTCACGCTCCGCCTTCATCTGCTTCTCCATAGCGTCCTGGATGGCCGCAGGCGGTATAATATTTTTCAGTTCCACCCGGTTCACCTTAATTCCCCAAGGATCCGTCGCGATATCCAATGACGCTCTCATTTTTGTATTGATGACTTCCCTGGAAGTAAGCGTCTGATCCAATTCCATCTCACCGATAATATTCCTAAGCGTAGTCGCCGTCAGGTTCTCAATTGCCATAATCGGATTTTCCACGCCGTATGCAAACAGTTTCGGATCCGTAATCTGGAAAAACACCACCGTATCGATTCTCATTGTTACATTGTCTTTCGTAATAACCGGCTGCGGCGCAAAATCCACCACCTGTTCCTTCAGATTCACTTTCTTTGCCACTTTATCCAGAAACGGTGTCTTAAAATGAAGTCCCACCGACCACGTCCCCTGATATGCCCCAAGACGTTCCACCACATAGGCATGCGCCTGCGGAACTATCTTGACACAGGAAGCGAGCACCGCCACAACAATAATTAAAATCGCTACTACAACCCAACCGCCCATATTAATTCTCCTCTTTTCTTTCCTCTACTATCAGCTTTACGCCATTGATTGCAACAATGTCCACCACACTGCCCGTGGGAAGCTGCACACTGTTATCCGTGGCCCGTGCCGACCACTCCATGCCGCCTACCGTTACCTGACCAATCCCCTGCAGGTTATTGACCTCGCTGATTACGATTGCCTGTTTTCCCACAAGGCTTTCCGCATTCGTCCGGATCCTGTCCTTATTGAAATATTTGACCGCCACCGGCCTGGTAAAATAAAGAAGCGCGAACGATACTGCGAAAAATAACACAATCTGCACAACAAGCGGTGCCCCAATCCCTGCGGCTATGACTGCCGCCAATGCGCCGCCCGCGAACCATATGGTAGTAAGCCCCATGGTCAAAATCTCGACTACAATCAGCACCACCAATGCAGCAAGCCACAAAATCGTATAATCCATACCTAAGCCCCCTTCCTGCCTCCGGCTATTTTGTGCTCTTCTTATCTTACTACATTTTATCCCTTTATTCAATATAACATTCAGTTTATTTTAAAACGGCGGTTACAGTTCAGCCTGAATGCAGTGTTGAGAGGCGGACGCATGAGAGGGATTT
>CAJTVK010000144.1 GCA_910579645.1 uncultured Lachnospiraceae bacterium
TTTCAAATTCAGGTGCAAGGCTCCTCCTTTTACGCCGTCGACTTCAAACCCCCTGTTCTCTGCCAGTTCCGCTACCGCCATAAAGAATGGACTCATCTCTTCTTTCAATCTGGTTTTCACCTCCTTCTCATTCTAAAAATATCTCCAAATCATCCCCAAAACCGATTTTGACTCCTATGCATCTATAAAAACGGGCAAAAAAATAGGGCAAAAACTGGTCTATTTCCGCTCCAATTTTTGCCCTCAAACCACTACATCTTGTGGTTTAGACCCCCTAATTCTTCTCTTTTCCACAATACTGCATCTTTATTATTACCTCTACGTTCCCTGTAAACGGAAACTGATCCACGCTCCCCACTCTCTCCACCACATACCCGTTCTCCAGAAACGCTTCCAAATCCCTCACCAAGCTTGTAGGCTTACAGGAAATATAAACCAGCCTGTCTGCCCGGTAGTCAATAATCTTCCTCAATGCTTTCGGATGCACCCCGTCCCGGGGCGGATCCAGAATAATGAAATCCGGCTTCTCTTCTATCCCATCCAGCACCTTCAGCACATCCCCTGCGATAAATTCACAATTTTCCAATCCGTTCAGACAGGCATTTTTTCTTGCCGCTTCCACTGCCTCTTCCACGATTTCCACTCCGATTACCTTCCCTGCCACATCTGCCATCATCTGCGCAATCGTTCCTGTCCCGCTGTACAGGTCAAAAACCACCTTATCCTTCTTTTCCGATAAAGAGCCGATATATTCCCGCACCATGCCATATAAGACTTCCGCCCCGTAAGTATTGGTCTGAAAAAAGGAAAACTGAGATATGCGGAATTTCAGCCCCAACAGTTCCTCATAAAAATAATCCTGCCCATATAACGTTACCGTCTCGTCGCTCTGCACCACATCTGCCACGGAATCATTTTTCGTATGCAAAATACCCACAATTTTCCCTTGCAGGCTAAGCCCCAGCAGCATGTCCCTGAACGGTGCCAAATCATGTTCCTCCTGCGTGGTCGTCACAAGGGCTATCAGTATCTCCCCTGTCTTAGCCGCTTTCCGCACCAGCAAATGACGCAGATATCCCTCATGACGCAGCCTATGGTAAAAACTCACTTTTAAAGACGCAAAATATTCCCTTACGCCGCGCAGTATCTTCCTATAATCCTCATCCACAATACAGCACTCTTCCACTGACACGACATCATAAAAGCTGCCTCTTTTATGCATTCCCAAAGCCAACGGCCCGTCCTTCACCTCATCCCCGAAAGAAAATTCCATCTTATTCCTATATCCGTAAATCACAGGGCTTTCTTTTATCCCATCATATATATAAGGGCTTTCCTGTTTTGCCAAGACCGGAGCCAACAGTCTTTTTACCTGCCCGTTCTTCATACGAAGCTGCTCCTCATAAGGCAGTGAAATACTGACGCAGCCTCCGCAGATGCCAAAATGCGGGCATGGGCTTCCGGTTTCCTCCGGAGACGGCTCCAGCACTTCCAACAGCCTTGCCTCTGCTTTTCCTTTCCGCACCTTATTGATTCTGTAGGATATTTTCTGCCCAGGAAGGGCATTTTTCACCACACAGGTTCCGCCTTCCCATGAGATGATTCCTTTATTCGGAAAATCCATTCTTTCCACAATGCCTTCTGCCACTTGTCCTTTTTTCATCTTAACCTCCGCATACGCCTATCAGCCAACCGCATTCTTCCTCTGACAGGAAACATCTTCCCACCCCTCCGCGCAACCCGTCAGCGGCATACCTTATCTGCACGGGACTTTGCAATCGAGCAGGGAAGAGCCATCTTCCCCTATTCGCCGCGCGCCCTGTGCACCGCGTCAGCGGCATATTTCATCTGCACAGGGCCGTGCATGAAAAACGGAATGTACGCACAAGTACATTCCGCCCATTCATCTTTAACGTTCTATTGCACAAAACTTTCCTGCCGGAACCGGCAGACACTGAATCCCTATTCTATTCTTCTTCTGACTCTGCGTCCTCTTCTTCGTCGTCATCTTCATCTTCAAAGAAATCATCATCAAAGTCATCGTCGAAATCATCTTCAAAATCTTCCAGATAATCCGGTTTCAGATAGCGGTATACTGCATATGCAATACCGGCCACTGCGGCAACTGCCCCGATTACGGCGAACACCCAGAGCACTGTATTGCAATTGCATTTCTTTTTCTCTTCTTCTTTCTTACCCAAAAGTTCATTAATCCTGCTCATATCAATATATTCTTCCAGTTTGTTGAACTTATTCAGCCTGTCTAACTTATTCATATCCCATACCTCGCTTTGTCTTTATTCGGTTTATTGTTACCCGTTGCCGGCGCTTTCATTCCGTGCCGCCGGATATATATTATATATAATATAACACTAATTCCAAAAATTTACTATAAAAATTTGATAAATTTATAATTTTTTCAATTTTGCAAAAGCAGCATACATAATTTTCTGTCCGGCACCGTCAAAAATCACCGTCACCTGGTAATCTTTCGGTCCCTTTACCAAATTTGTGACCGTACCTTCCCCATACTTTACATGCTTTACCCTGTCCCCTACCGCATAGTCCGGTGCCGCCATTCCCTTCAGGCCTTTGGACAGCCCGTCCACGCCCTTCAGTACGCCCACGCCTCCGCCCGCAATAAACGGCCTGTTCTCTGCCGACGTGCGCTTCGCCACCGCCACTGCTTTCGGCTTTGGCTTGCCGGCACCGGACTCCTGCTTCCCAAAGACAGGCTGATATCCGCTGCCCCGTTCGTTTCCTCCGTCCTGCATTCCTGCATTTCTGCTGTAACTGCCGGCATCCTCCTGCCGTCCGCTATCCCGGCCATATCCGCCGGCATCCTCCTGCCGCCCGCTACCCCGGCCATATCCGCCGGCATATTCCTGCTGCCCGCTACCCCGGCCATATCCGCCGGCATATTCCTGCCGCCCGCCGTCTCCGTTATCCCCGGCTTCTTCCGTCCCGCCATACTGCCTCATATAATTCAGCCCGAACGGCTTCGACTTGAAATGATTTCTTTCGTAAGAATTCTCCTCATATTCCGCGGCATCCCACCGTCTGACGGACGGAACCTTCTGATCCAGCAATTCTTCCGGTATCTCCTTTACGAAACGGCTCACCGGATTATACTGTGTCTCCCCCCGTATCATCCGCTGCCTGGCACAGGTAATGGTCAGGTCTTCCATGGCTCTGGTTATCCCCACATAAGCCAGCCGGCGCTCTTCCTCCACATCTTCCCTATTGTCGGAAGTAATCGACATATAACTCGGAAATACGCCGTCTTCCATCCCCGCCAGATAAACATGCGGAAATTCCAGTCCCTTCGCACTGTGCAGAGTCATCAGCAGCACCCGGTTGCCGTCATCCCCTATCCGGTCTATGTCCGCCACTAAAGCCACCTCTTCCAGAAACTCGCTTAAGCCCGGCCGTTCACGGACACTCTCAAAAGCCACGATTTTACTGATTAATTCCTCAATATTCTCAATCCTGTCCTCTGCATCCTCATCTTCCGAATTTTTCAGTTCCTCCACATAGCCCGTAGTGCTTATGACATCTTTGATCAGTTCTTCCAGCCCATAAAACTCCAGCTTACTGCGGAAAGACTGAATCATCGTGACAAAAGGCTTCAGCTTGGCCGCACTTTTCCCGATGGCCGTAATCTGATCCGCTTCCCGCAGCGCATCATAGAAGCTGATGCCCCGCACATCCGCATATTCCTGCACCCGCCCGATGGTGGCCGCACCAATTCCCCGCTTCGGCACATTGATAATACGCTTCACCGCCACATCATCCCTGCCGTTGTCAATGGTTTTCAGATATGCCAGCATGTCCTTGATTTCCTTCCGGGCATAGAAATTCGTGCCGCCCACCACATCATAAGGAATCCCCGCCACCACAAAACGCTCCTCCAGCATACGCGCCTGCGCATTGGTCCGGTACAGCACCGCACAGCCTCCGTAATCCAAAATCCCTTTTCTCTTTTTTCCGGCCACATCGTCCGCCACGAACTCCGCTTCGTCATAGGCTGTGTCAAACTGACGGAAATGCACCATACTGCCTCCGCCCTTCTGCGTCCAGAGAGACTTGTCCTTCCGTCCCGCATTGTTCCGGATCACCGCATTGGCCGCATCCAGCACATTCTGCGTGGAACGGTAATTCTGCTCCAGCTTAATGACCACGGCTTCCGGATATACTTTTTCGAAATCTAAAATATTCCGTATATTTGCCCCGCGGAATTTATAAATGGACTGGTCGTCGTCCCCCACCACACAAAGATTTCTATACTGCGCCGCCAAAAGCCTCACAAATTCAAACTGTGCCGTATTCGTATCCTGATACTCGTCCACCATAATGTAACGGAACCTGTCCTGATATCCTTCCAGCACCTCAGGGCAAAGCTTGAAAAGCTCCACTGTTTTCACAATCAAGTCGTCAAAATCTAACGCATTGCTTTTCCGCAGCGCCAGCTGATATTCCTCATACGCCTGAGCGATTCTTGATTTCTGGTAATCCCCCGCTGCCTGCAGCCGATATTCCTCCGGCGAAATCAGTTCATCCTTCGCGGAAGAAATAGCCCCCATGATTGTCCGCTCTTTCAGCATCTTTGTGTCAATCTGCAGACGTTTACAGACATCCTTCATTACCGTTTTCTGATCGTCAGTATCATATATGGTAAAATTATTGTCAAAGCCTATCCTGTCTATGTACCGCCTGAGAATCCGTACACAGGTAGAATGGAACGTGGATACCCACACTTGGCTGGCGCCATGCCCGATAATCGTATCCACACGTTCCCGCATTTCCCCTGCCGCCTTATTGGTAAAAGTAATTGCCAATATATGAAAAGGCTGCACCCCCATTTCCTCTATCAGATATGCAATCCTATGCGTCAGCACCCTAGTCTTGCCGCTTCCCGCACCGGCCAGCAGCAGCACCGGCCCGTCCGTGGTAAATACACCCTGCTTCTGCTGTTCATTCAATGTGTCGTATATGCCCATATCACTTTCTTCCCTTTCTTTTCGCCGGGGATGCCCTTTTCACATACCTGCGCCGTCTCTTCCTGTCATCTGCAAAACGATATATCGTTTCTCCATTTTGCATCATATTTGCGCCAAATTCAGGATACATAGCCGCTATGCGCCCTTCCTTTTGACAAAAGCATTTTCTTTCACCGAGATACCGTCCCAATTGGTGTCCTATTATCAAAGAATTTTGCCGCGTTCCGATTTCTGAAGCCTATCCGTCCGAAACTCTTACACGATATCCCCGTCATTGAACGGATCGCCGCATTCCGGACAGAATTTCGGCGGATTTTTCGGATCCTCCGGTTCCCAGCCGCATTTATCGCAGCGGAACAAAGGCACGCCTTCCGGCTTCTTCTTCCCGCATTCGCTGCAAAACTTCCCTTTGTTCACCGTGCCGCAGCTGCAGATCCAGCCCTCCGCCGGTCTTGCTGCCCCGCATTCACTGCAGAATTTCCCCTTATTTCCCTTCTTCCCGCAGGCACAGTCCCAGCCTCCGCCGCCTGCCGTATCATGGGAATAGGCAGCCTGATTCCCTGCCGACATATTCTGCTGCATCCCGGACTGATTCCCCGATGACATATTCTGCTGCATCCCGGACTGCTGTCCGCCGCCCTGCTGCTGCCCCATCCGGAACAAAGCAGCCGCATCCATGCCGCCGGCCATATTCGCCATATTCATTGCCGCAAATCCCATCATCGGCCCGGCGGATTTATTGGAGGCCGCCGCCCGCATGGAATCTGCCTGCGCATCCACCAATGCCGCTGCCGCCATGTCCGTATTCCGATATACCGCCGTCCGCTGAAGCCTTTTGATCATCTCTTCGTCTTCTTCGGAAGCTTTCACCGCATTCACCCCGAAAGAAACAATAGAAATCCCTCTCAGCTGCGACCACTTTGCCGACAGTTCCTCATTCAGGGCCTGTGCCAGTTCCGCCGTATGCTTCGGAATGGAACTGTAACGCACACCCATTTCCGAAATTCTTGCAAAGGCCGGCTGCAGGGCAGTCAGAAGCTCCGTCTTCAGCTGGCTGTCAATCTTGTCTTTCGTATAATCCGCCGTAACGTTGCCGCACACATTGGTATAGAACAGCAGAGGATCCGTTATCTTATAAGAATATTCCCCGTTGCACCGCAGCGAAATATCAACATCCAGGCCAATATTGGCATCCACCACCCGGAAAGGCACCGGGCTGGCCGTCCCATACTTATTGCCTATGATTTCTTTTGTGTTAAAAAAATAAACCCTCTGGTCTTTCGCCGCTTCCCCGCCGAACGTAAAGCGTCTGCCTATGGCAGCAAAGGTTTTCCCTATGCTCTCTCCCAAATCTCCGTAAAACAGGCTGGGTTCCGACGACGTATCATATACAAATTCCCCGGCCTCCGCACAGAACTCCACGATTTTTCCCTGCTCCGTAATCAGCATGCACTGCCCTTCATTGACAGCTATCACGGAACCGTTCGTAATAACATTATCCACGCCCTTTGTATTGCTTCCCTTATTGCCTGCCCGTTTCCTGCCCTTTGTCACCAGCACATTGTTTCCCAATGCGTCACAATAGAAATACTCCCTCCACTGATCCGCCGCCACGGTACCGACCGCTGCCTTAATAGCTTTTATCAATCCCATTTTCCCTATACCCTCCGTCCACGCTATGTTTTCAGACCGTTCTTTTCTGCCCGGCAATCAGCCCGGCAGAATTTATCCATTAAACATTATAACGATTTTGCCATTTATTGTCCAGAGCCTGTTGCCATGGAAATCAATTTTCGTGCCTGTGCAGTCTTTGTCTGAAACTATTTTTGTCGTAGATAAAAAGTGTCAGAAATAATTTAGCCAATTTTCAGGCATTTCCATTGCTATTACATTTTTCTTCAAAAATTCCGTAGCCGGACAAATTGTAGCATATTATTGTGATGATTTCAGAAAATATTTGAGTGTAAGGATATTAATCTTCAGATAGAAAAGCGACAGAGATTTAACTTCCCTGCCGCTTACACATTTTCACTATAGCAATCAATTCCCTACATTTTTACGTTGAAAATCATTTGTTTCAGCACATTCATGCAGCCGTCTGTATTTTTATTACCTGCCCCGCCCAAAAATAAATCGAACAAATTCAATAATTCCATTGTTTATTCTCTTCTCATATAATCATAGATATTCAGTATTATTCAATTCATCAATAATAGCGGTTCCTTTAATCCATACATACTGCGGCAACATTCTAATTCCATTCACACATTCAGTTTTATGAATAAGCGAAGAGTCAACACCCGATCCGCGCATGAAGACATTATTATCCTTTGATTTCATGAAGTTAGGAGCAGAACTGATATCTCCGCTTTTGTTTATTTTAGGAGATCCGTCTGCATTATGCTGAACAACATCAGCCAACTTATTATTCATAACTTTATCCCTTAAATCTTCCCAAAGCCTCCTTACAGTTTTGTCAATAAAATCATCACTAAAGAGAAGTCGTTTAAAACCAACAAATTTATTTGCCGATAAAGAGTTAGGCCTTATAAAATAATCTCGTTTTTGTGATTCCACCATAGTTAAATCCGGCTCCTGAAAAACAATACAGAGCATTTCATGATCTGCAAAATACGAATAAAATTCCGAATCCTCAAACACAAACTCTCTTACTGTTCCATCATCTTCTATCATTTCCTGTAAAGTGATTTCATTAAAATTCACATGGAACAGTTTCATATCCTCTGTCCTTCCGCCTGCCGCTGTCATAACTATCGTTTTGGCAATAAGTCCAAATTTTTCGAATATTTCTATTTGATTGATTTTTTTTGATGCCCCTCCAAACATAGCAGTCACAATATTTTCAGCCACACCTTTTTTATCAATGCCTTTTTCAGAAACAATTGATATATTGAATCTTCTTGCTAAACTTCCTATCAATTCCCCAGAATACCGTTCCGTCAATTCTTTACATTTTTTATCAATATCAGAAATTGTAGAATATCTGCCTGGCAGTTGTTCCAGTCCATATCCAAAATGTCTTGCTATAATTGAGGTAACGATTGGCTTTTTCAAGCGAAATCTAGGCGGAAACTTGGGAGCCAAATCAATATAATTTAAAACCTTTCTTAATTCCCCATGTGTATCAATATATTCTTGCTTAACTTTTTCTCTCCATTCTTTATTTCTTTCTCCCGGATGATGATTTACGATTCGTTCTGCTAAAAATCTTACATTTTCCCAGTCTTGCCTTAATGCCTCTACTTCCAATTCATCGAATTCATGAAATTCGTATCCTTTTATTGGGAAAACTCTGTAATCATACGCCTCTACCGGGTAATCTGCCATATACTGATAGTATACTATCAACATATGATTTAATTTCTCCCAAAAATGAGAAGTCTCAAAAGTCTGTTCTGCAAGATCATATATCCCTACAGCAGTGATTGACATTGGCTCCTTGGCAACAAAATGTTTGGTCGGTTTCTCCGAAATAACTATTCCTGTCGTTTTCAATTCTATCCGAATTTCCTCTTCCCCATCGCAAACAATCAAATCTGCTTCTTGTTTGCTGTCTGGCTCATACCCTAAAACACATTGTTCAATCAGGGATCCCGCAACTCCCTTTTGCAATGAGCATTCTTTTATTCGGTCAAAATAATTTTTGTTATCGATTTCCTCCAAAGTCAGCCCAAGAATATGCTCAAACCGATTAATTAAATCAGACTTATCATAAATATGTTCCGGCATTCCGCTATCCTTCCTTTTCGAAAATTTCATCTAAAACTTTTCCCATTCTTGTAACCATCGGAACAACCAGTGCATTACCCATACAAAAAAATCTCATCCTCTGCGGCATACCGCTATTCGTCCAATCATCATCAAAGCCTTGTAACCTCTCTGCTTCAACGGGTGTAAGTATTCGCAGCTTTCCACTTCCTGGATCCGCAACAACATGAGTGCTACGATTTAATGTTGACTCACTTGTTAACATTGTGCGTCCCGGTCTATCCCACGAATCCGGAAAAGCAACCGGACCTTCTGAAAAAATGTACTCATGGCCATTGGCAGATTTTCTTGGTATCTTTTTTGCACCTTTAAGATAAACCCATTTAGGTATCTTCTCTTCAGAAATATAAAACTCCTTATCCACATCTGATTGCAAAATCTCTTTTAAAAGAATCGGCCGCTCTTCTTTTTCTGTTATATTAACTGTATATACAATACCTTTTGTCATATATCCGGCATTCTTAAAAGAGAATGAAAAGATATCGGAAACATCAATAATATCCTTAGGAAGTTCTATAGCTGTCATTTCGTCCATCGTAACAATTGGAAATGATTTTACCATAAATCCTTCTGACATAATAAGATTATCAGGCTTTATGTTGCTCATTCTCTTTCCATAGTCCGTATGATTTTTATACGCAAAAATAAATGTTCTTCTACGACGTTGTGATGCTCCATATGTGGCCGCATTTACAACTCTCCATTCGGCTGAATAGTTCAATTCAGCCAAACAAGCAAGAATAATGCCAAAATCTCTGCCTCTTTGTGATGCAGGCGATTTAAGCAATCTATCAACATTCTCAAAAATACAAAAAGCAGGTTCCTTAGCAATAAGAGTATCTCTGATTTGCCACCACAAAACCCCTTTCTTTCCTTTGATTCCTTTGGAAGAAGCAAGGGTATGGGCAACACTGTAATCTTGGCAGGGAAATCCACCGACTAATAAATTATGATCGGGAATATATTTTTTCTCCATAAGGCTTATGTCTTCACCTGTATGAAATTCGCCTTTCATATCTTCAGAATCACCGAAATGTGACACATAGCATCCATGTGCCCATTGCGTTCTTGCACCCGGTTCCCATTGTGAAAACCAAGTAGTTCTCCATCCGGAATTAAGCTTCTCAAATCCCAAACGAAATCCACCAACTCCTGCAAAGAGTTCGCAAATGGTCTTGTCCATATTAAAGCCCTCCTTAGCACTCATGCTATCACACTTATTATTTGGGTCCGGCAATTACCTGTTAGCACCATCAGACGATGGATCATTGACCAATCTATATATTATCATAAACTCTATCAAATATCTACTGAATTTATCATTCAGCTTCAATAAGTCTTTTGAAAAAGTCATAAAAAATCTGCTATACTAAATGGAGG
>CAJTVK010000145.1 GCA_910579645.1 uncultured Lachnospiraceae bacterium
CACGGGTGTCCGCCTTCCAACACAATATTCAGGCTGAACTGTTACATTTATTCTGAATTTACTACGCAAATCGGTTGACAAATCCCCCATTATAAGCTAAAATGCAATTGGTTTCACAACAAACCGATTGGAAAAGAAAAAGGCGCAGAGCGGAACAAGTAGTAAGCAGGGAAACCTACAGAAAGCAACCGGCAGATGAGAGGTGCAGGGGAAGCTGTTTATGAATACATCCGGGAGCTGCACGGCAGAATAAGGCAATCCGCCTTTAGTAGGCCGTGACGTGATTCCCCGCGTTATGGCGGAAGAGTATCGTTATCCGAAATCATCTTAGCTTACAGCACCATGAAAAACAAAGGCTGAGGATAACCGTACTTACAGAGGCAGATGGCGTGAGCCATCTGTGAATATAGGTGGTACCACGGAATGAATCCGTCCTATTTAATTAGGGGCGGTTTTTTTGTGTACACGAATCCATGCAGAGGAAATACACGCCAAGGCACTGCATGGGCCGCACGGAGAGCCGGGAAAGCCTTTCCCGGCAGGGCTGCACAAGATTTTCCGCCTGACAGCAAAACAAAACCGCAGAAGGAAAAGGAGGGAAAAAATGACAGTATTTGAAGAACTGAAAGCAAGGGGGCTGCTGGCGCAGCTTACGGATGAAGAAGAAATTAAGGAACTGATTAACAACGGGAAAGCCACATTTTATATTGGCTTTGACCCTACGGCAGACAGTCTCCATGTAGGGCATTTTATGGCGCTGTGCCTGATGAAGAGGCTGCAGATGGCTGGGAATAAGCCAATCGCGCTCATTGGGGGAGGCACGGGCATGATCGGCGATCCTTCGGGAAGAAGCGACATGCGTACCATGATGACGGCGGAGATGATTCAGCATAACTGTGACTGCTTTAAAGAGCAGATGAGCAAATTCATTGATTTCTCCGACGGCAAGGCGCTTATGGTAAACAATGCGGACTGGCTGATGGATCTGAACTACATTGAAGTCCTGCGGGAAGTGGGGGCGCATTTCAGCGTGAACCGCATGCTGACTGCGGAATGTTATAAGCAGCGCATGGAAAAAGGGCTGAGTTTTCTGGAATTTAATTACATGATTATGCAGAGTTACGATTTTTATGTGCTGTTCCAGAAATACGGCTGCAATATGCAGTTTGGCGGGGACGATCAGTGGAGCAATATGCTGGGCGGCACGGATTTGATACGCCGTAAGCTGGGAAAGGATGCCTACGCAATGACAATAACCCTTCTTCTCAATTCCGAAGGGAAAAAGATGGGGAAGACACAGAAGGGAGCCGTATGGCTTGACCCGAAGAAAACCACTCCTTTCGAATTTTTCCAATATTGGAGGAATGTGGCCGACGCGGATGTGCTGAAATGCATCCGTATGCTGACTTTCCTTCCGTTGGAGCAGATTGACGAAATGGACCGGTGGGAAGGCAGCGAACTGAACAAGGCAAAAGAAATCCTGGCATTTGAACTGACGAAACTGGTGCATGGGGAAGACGAGGCGAACAAGGCTCTGGAAAGTGCAAAGGCTCTTTTTTCCGGCGGGAATGCGGCAGATATGCCTACGGTGAAGCTGGCGGAAGAGAACTTTACGGACGGAACCATTGACATACTGACCATGCTGGTGGCTTCCGGACTGGTGGCTTCCCGTTCCGAAGGGCGGCGCGCAGTGGAACAGGGCGGCGTCACAGTGGATGGGGAAAAAGTAGCGGATGTTAAGGCCGTTTACGGAAAAGACAGGCTGGCAGGGGAGGGGATTGTCCTCAAGAGAGGGAAGAAGAATTTCAAAAAAATACAAGTATAATTAATTGCTCCCGGACATATATTGTAACAGCAAATATGGAAGGGAGCATTTGAATGGATGCAGTGCATACGCATAACTTATACAAAGATATACAATTCCGGACGGGAGGGGAAATCTATATAGGCGTGGTGGGGCCGGTCAGGACGGGGAAATCTACGTTCATTAAGCGTTTTATGGATATTATGGTTCTGCCTTCTATGACGCAGGAGCATGAAAGAGTACGGGCACAGGATGAACTGCCCCAGAGTTCCGGCGGAAAGACAATCACTACCACGGAACCTAAATTTATCCCGAAGGAAGCGGCAAAGATTACATTGGGGGAAGATATTGACGTAAACGTACGGCTCATTGACTGCGTGGGCTATATGGTGGAGGGCGCGGCCGGCCATATTGAGGATAATGCGGAGCGGATGGTGAAAACTCCTTGGTCCGCAGAAGAGATTCCTTTTACGCAGGCGGCGGAAATCGGCACGAGAAAGGTGATTAACGATCATTCCACCATCGGGATTGTAGTCACCTGTGACGGGAGTTTCGGGGAGATACCAAGGGAAAATTATATCCCGGCGGAAGAACGTACGATTCAGGAACTGAAAAAAATACATAAGCCCTTTATCGTGTTGGTAAATACGGAAAAGCCTTATTCGGAGGAAGCGGTGAAGCTGGCGGACAGCATAAGCAAAAAGTATCAGGTCAGTGCCATGCCGGTCAACTGCGAACAGCTGAAAAAAGAAGATATTCATGATATTATGGAGAAAATTCTCTATGAATTCCCTCTGACCATGATAGAGTTCTATATGCCGAAGTGGGTGGAGATGCTGCCCAATACGCATAAAATGAAAGCGGATATCATTCAGCAGATTAAGACACTGATGGGGGAACTGGGCTGCGTGAAGGATGTGGCAGGCGGCGGCATCCGGCTGGAAAGCGAGTACATAAGAAAATGCAAAGTGGACGGAGTGGATATGGCATCCGGCTGCGTATCCGTTCAGCTGGAGGTGGATGATTCCTATTATTACGAAATGCTGAGCGATTTGGTGGGAGAGAGCATCACAAGCGAATACCAATTACTGAACGTGCTGCGGGATATGGCGAAGATGAAAAGGGAATATGTAAAAGTCCTCCATGCGGTGGAAGCGGTACGCTGCAAAGGCTATGGGGTAGTCACGCCTGACAGGGACGAGATTACGCTGGATAAACCGGAAGTGATACGGCACGGCAATAAATTCGGCGTGAAAATCAAAGCGGAAAGCCCCAGCATTCATATGATAAGGGCGAATATAGAGACGGAAATATCTCCCATCGTAGGCACGGAAAAACAGGCGGAAGACCTGATACGCTATATATCCGACGCAGGCACCAGCGAGGAAGGGATATGGGAAACCAATATATTCGGCAAGACGGTGGAACAGCTGGTAAATGACGGGATTTCCGGCAAGATTGCCATGATAGGGGAAGAAAGCCAGATGAAACTGCAGGAGACAATGCAGAAGATTGTCAATGACAGCAACGGAGGGATGGTCTGCATTATCATATGATGTCTAATTTTTTATGTTGACTTCACATTGCAAAATACATATAATTATAATTCGTAGCGGAAATAATCCGGCAGTTTATTCGGGTAAACGGAAAAAAGAACGAAAGAGAGCGAGAATATGTGTTTGATAGCACTCTGTGATGATGAGACGGAAGAATTGGATAAGACGGAAATGCTGTTGAATGCCTATCGGAGTAAGAATCCGAAATATGAATTTTCGGTAGAGCGATTTGAAAGTGCGGAAGAACTGCTTTCTGCCATAAAAGAAAAGGACTGCTGGCCGGATTTGCTTTTGCTGGACATTTATATGCCGCAGAAGCTGGGAACCGTGGCGGCAAGGGAAATCCGTGCAATGGGAAACGACGGACGGATTGTTTTCCTGACTACTTCCACTGCCCATGCATTGGAAGCATTCCGGGTAGATGCCATGCAATATTTGGTAAAGCCTGTTGCGGAGACGGAACTTTATCCGGTGCTGAACCGGTTTTTCGTACATATGGAAGAGGAACAGAAAAAGTTTCTGCTGCTTCGGATTGACGGGAAAATCTGCAGGGTGGCAGTTGGAGACATTGTGTACTGCGAGGCGCAGGGGCGGTATCAATGCCTTTATATGGCGGACGGCCGGCAGCCGGTTCTTCGTATGACGATGACCGAGATTTACGGCATGCTTTCCGATTATCGGGAATTTGCCAAGGTTGGGATTTCTTATATTGTCAATTTGGAGCATATTGACAGCTTAAATGCGCAGAATATCTGCCTGGATAACGGAAAGAATATTCATTTGCCCCGGGGGGCATATCAGCCCTTGAAGGAATTATATTTTAAATATTACTGCGAGGAAATGTAGCCTGCTCTGTCAGACAAGGCTTTTGCCGCAATCGAGTAGGGAAGAACTATTTTCCCCTGCCCGACGCGCCCCGTGCGCCGCGTCAGCGGCATATCTCATAAATAAGAGGCATCCATACCGGAACAATCGGTATGGATGCCTCTTATTATATGTGTATTGATGATATGCAGGAGAAGAGAAACAATCTATGCAGGAAAAGGTGCGATGTATGTTCGGATGGCCATGGAAGAAAGCATTTTTGCTATAATAGTATCCGTAAAAGTATGGGAACCGACGGTAAAGCACTATTATGGGAGGAATAAAAGATGTTGGGAGGCTCTTTCTGGGTCGCGCTGCTTCGCAACGGGATGGGGGCGGTACTGATGATGGGGGTATTTTTGCTGCTGGACCGCCCGAGATATGCAAGGAAGCGGACGGTGTTATGTTATGCGGCGGCAGGCATTTTTCTTGTTGTTCTGTTCAGCGGCTGGTATCTGGCCGACAGGGAAGGCTATATACGGTTTTCCGGTCCGGCCTCTTTTTTGCTGGTCGGCATTTTCTGCGGACGGATGAGCAGTGAGGGCATATATCTGTCATTGTATAAAATGACGCTTTGTTTTTATTTTCTTGCCTTTTCTGTTTTCTGCGGGGTGGATATGGCACGCTGGTGGTTTGACGGAAATATTTGGTGGGATATAGCAATACGGTTTATGCTGGATTTGGCTATCCTCTTGTTTATTGCGGGAAAATTCAGAAAAGTATTCTTGGAGAATGTGGATTATTTAAGGAAAGAGATGGATTTATTCAGCGCGTTCCTGCTGGTGAGTTCCGATCTTTTGGCGGCTTTGGTGGCATATTGGCCGCCTATCCATACTTTTTCGGTGCTTAATATGGTACGGATTCTTATCATTATGATTATGGCCGGAATCATGCAATATATGATTTTCTATCTGTATATTTATTTGGGGAGAAAGCGCGCCCGCCAGGAAGAGACGCTTCTGTTGGAAATGAACGAGCAGTTCCTGCGCCGGCAGCTGGAACTGGAAAAGGAAGCGGAAAAAGAGGCCCTGCGTATACGTCATGACATACGCCGCCATTGCGGACTGATAGAAGATTATATAAAAAGAGGGGAGACGGAAGAACTTCTTGACTATGTGAAACGGTATGGCCTGGAGACGGAGAGGCACCGGGCAGAACATTTTTGCAGGAATCAGACCGTCAACAGTATATTGTCCGTATATTGCAGGTATGCAAGGGAGGAAAAAATCCGGGTGACGGCGGATGTGGCAATTGCCAGAAAACCGGCAGTCCGGGATATGGATTTGGCCGTCATCCTTGCCAATATTTTTGAAAATGCCATCTATGAGTGCCTGTGTTCCCAAACCCCCGAACGGGAGATTGACTTCCGCATGGCTCAAAAGGGACATAAGATTGTGATTCAGTGCAGGAATACATGTTCGTCGGAGATACATCTTCAGAAAAAATCCGGAAAAGCTTTGGCAGAAAGCCGGTTGGGAATATCAACTATTGAGAAAACGGCTGCCCGCTATGACGGAGAAACGGATTTTACGGTGGAGAACGGCATGCTTGTGACAAGAGTGCTGCTGAACCTGTCCCGTAGGGATGGGAATCCGTAAGCAGCGGGGAATCACGGCATGGCAGGAAAGCATTCATAGGGGGCAGGGCATACATTTGCGAAGTATGTAAAAAAAAGTGTAAAGTATGCAGAAAAACACAAAAAAATGAGGAAGTTTGCTATAGTAGTGGAAACGGACAGAAAAGAGGTGCAAAAGCAGCATGGGAAAAACAATGAAGGGCAGGCTGACCGTCTATGTGATAATTATGGTTGCGGTAAGTATTTTGCTGACGACAGCCGGAGCGGTCACAGTGGCGGCCCGGAGCATGGTTCGGAACAGGGCGGAAGCCCTGCAGCTGTATGCGGATAAATATGCAGAGGAAATCAATGCATGGATTGAAGCGGAAAAGGCATTGGCAGAAGGGACGGCTGCCGGCATAGAAGCTGTGGGGAACACGGAAGACGGCATGCTTCAGGCGATAGTGACTGCCCACGCCGCCGGCAGGGGAGAACTGCTGAATTTGTACTGCGGGGTGGCTGACAGCAGGTTTATTCAGTCCAATCGGGAGGCGGAGGTGCCGGAGGGCTTTGACCCGGTGCAGCGCGGTTGGTATGGGCAGGCAGCGGAAGAGAAAAGGACAATTGTCACAGACCCGTATTTGGATGCCATTACCGGTCAGATGTGCGCTACCATTGCGTCGCCGGTTTACATAGAAGGGGAATTGGCGGCAGTGGTCGGTTTGGATGTTACCTTGGGAACGGTAACGGGACTGACGGAAAGCATCAACTATGCGGAAGGGGCATATGGCTTTCTGGCGGACGGCAGCGGAAAATATGTGACGCATAAAAATAAAGAATATGAGCCTACAGGAGATAAGGCGACGGCGGTGGAGGATATTATGCCGCAGCTGTCAGGCATGATGTCAGGCAAGGACAGAAATGTGGTAAAGCTGACGGACTATGACGGCAGTAAATGCTACTTTGCGGCTGCGGAAATCCGTGGCAGCGGCTGGATGCTGGGGGTGGCGGAACCGGTGGTGCACACAAGGAATTCACTTTTGGCCATGATAGGAGTAGCGGCAGTGATTGCCCTTGCGGTAGGCGTTTTGGTGGCTGTGTTTATGGCCGGGCTGATTGGGCGGATACTGGCACCCGTACAGATGCTGAAGCGATTTGCGTCGGGGGATTTTTCGGACAGCGTTTCCGAGGAATATGAGAAAAAGATTCCTGCGGAATATAAAAATGAATCGGAACAGATACAGAAAGCCACGGCAGAAGTCAGGAGACAGATAAGGGATATCATACTCAGCACCAAGCAGGATGCAGAGGAAATCAGTGTCATAGCGGAAAAAACTTCGGAAAGCATGACGGAATTAAATACAGATATTTCCTATATTGCCGATTCCGTAGGAAGCGTAAGGGAGCAAGGGAATAAGGCAAAGGAACTGTCCAAGGACATAGAGCATATGGGGCAGGAACTGGGAAATGCCATTGAAACTGTGGCCAGGAAGGCATTGGAGGCATCGGGGCAGTCCGCCGATATTCTGGCACGGGCGGGAAAGCAGTATGAAACGGCAAAGAATTCCGGCCGGGAGGCCGTGAGCATTTACCAAAGCACAAAACCGGAACTGGAAAAAGCCATTGCCGACAGCCGGAGAGTCCATGAGATAGAGATTCTGACGGATGAAATACTGGCTATCAGCTCCAGGACAAATCTGCTGGCTCTGAATGCTTCCATAGAGGCTGCCAGGGCGGGAGCCGCCGGGCAGGGTTTTGCCGTAGTGGCAGAGGAAATCCGTCAGCTGGCGGATCATTCCAGGCAGGCTGTGGATAAAATCCGCAAAGTCACGGAAAGCGTGACGGAGAATGTGTTTTCCCTGTCCGAAAGTTCCACACGGTTATTGGAATTTATGAACGGGAAGGTGATGGAGGATTATAAGGGAATGACGGAACTGGCTAAGATGTATAGCCGGGATGCGGAGTTTTACAGCGGGATTTCCGGTGAGCTGGGTACGTCTTCGGAAGAGATGAATGTAAGCATGGCGGGCATTAACGAGGCTATTTCGATGATTACGTCTTTGGTAGGGGAAATCGCGGAGTATACCCGGAAGGTAGGGGAGTCTGCGGAAGTCTGCAGCGGAAATTCAGGGGCAGTCCTAAAGCAGATGGAAGAGTTGTTCCGGCTGAGTGAACTTCTGAACCGGACAGTCGCATCGTTTAAAGTGTAAGCATTAGGGTCATTGATTTACTTTTAGGGAAAGGAGCATACTAACAGCAATGATATTGGTGATTGACTGTTGCATCAGAGGCGAAAAATCGGCAACAAAGAAGTTATATGAAAGTTATCTGCATACCTTGGACAAAAACAGGGAAACGGAAACAGTAGTCTTAAAGGAATTGTCCATTGCTCCTTTAAATACAGAAGAGGTGGAATTGAGGGAACAGTTGGTGAAAAGCGGGAATCTGCAGCATGAAATGTTCCGCTTGGCAAGGCAGTTTAAGGAAGCGGAGGAGATTGTCATTGCGGCTCCTTATTGGAATCTTTCTTTTCCTTCCCTGCTGAAAATCTATTTTGAGCATGTGGCGGTGAGGGGATTGACTTATGATTATGAAGGAAACAGGTGCATAGGGTATTGCAAAGCAGGAAAGCTATCCTATTTCTCCACCTGCGGCAGGTATATCGGAGGAAGGCATATGGGGGCGGAATATGTCAAAGCTTTTGCCTATATGCTGGGCATAAGGGAAACACAGGCATTTGTAATTGAAGGGATGGACATTGACGTCTCGAAACGGGAGGAAATTTTGGGGCAGGGGATTAAAATCCGGCGCATGCTGCAAGAAATGAAAGTAATAAAATAGAAGCAAAACTAATGTCATTGAGGGAGAAAGGAGGCACAAAAGAAGATGCTTGGAGGTTCAGTGGTTGTGGCATTTGTCCGTATGGCAGTGAGCATAGGAGGGACAATTTTTCTGTTTTGCCTTATGGATGAGCCGCGGTTTGGGTGGAAGAAAATTATAAGCATTTATGGGATTTTTTTTCTGGCAGCCCTGCCGTTTTCCTGTGGTTGGTATATGGTGGCAAGAGCAAGTTTTGTACGGTTTGCCCCTATCAGCCTTTTTACGATGATTGCCGTAATTTCCATTTATATAAGCAGCACCCGCATTTATCTGACAATGTATAAGCTGGCGGTCACATTTTTCCTGATGGCGGTATTTATTATCGGAGGAATTGAAATTTCCACGATTTTCTTTCACGGCAGCGTATGGGCAGACATTGCTGTCCGCCTGATTATTCTTCTGATAATGGCTTATGTCATTAAAAAATTTATAAGGGACTCCCTCAAAGAATTTGGTAAGTATCTGGAAAGTGAGATGGACAGATTCAGCGTGATGGTTCTGATAATCAGTCTTTTCTTCGGCATCCTATATGTCTTAAGGCCTTATGAACAGGAAGAATTGCGGGTTCACCTTTTCCGTGTGCTGACAAATGTGTTTTTGGTCGGTACTTTGCAGTTTATGGTTATCCGGCTGTATCTGCATATCGGGAAGGAATCGGAATACCGGACGGAAAACCAGCTGATGCAGATGAACCACAGGCTGTTGGAGAGGCAGCTGGAATTTTTGGAGGAGTCGGTGGAAACCGGGAGGCATATCCGGCATGATGCAAGGCACCATAATATGGTAATAGCGGAATATGTCCGCCGGGGGCAGAATGAAGAATTGCTGAAATATCTGGGGGAATATGAAAAGGAACTGGATGAGGGGGCTGCGCCGCTAATCTGTGAGAACATAGCGGTAAACAATCTGCTTTCCGCCTATACAAGAAAGGCGGAAAGGGAGCAGATTAAGGTTTCGCTGGACATTTCCCTGGAAGAACGGTGTTCCGTCCAGGACATTGACTTGGTTACCATTCTTTCCAATGCCTATGAAAATGCCATTTACGGATGCTTGGAGGCGCGGAATCAGCTGCCGGACAGAGAATGCTGTATCAATCTGCTGGTAAAAAGAAAAAAGAATAAGCTTGTTATTTACTGCGGCAATACATGTAAGTTTGAGACGAATACGAAAGACGGATTTCGGAAACCTGAATTTACAGGGGGAATCGGCGTGTCCTGCATTGTGAAGTCCGCAAAGAATTACGGCGGGGAACCGGATTTCAGGATAGACAATGGGGTGTTTGTATTCCGGCTGATTATAAATGTTCCCGAAGAAGGATGACCGTGCAATTGCACGGTCATCCTTCTTCGGGTTTTATGGTAACAGTTCAGCCCAGGACTTTGCACTTGCTGCAAAGTCCGTGCGAATGTGTAA
>CAJTVK010000146.1:0-3287 GCA_910579645.1 uncultured Lachnospiraceae bacterium
GCGTTTGCCGCAGAGCGAAAGCGTGTCAGAAAAATATATGGTTCTGTACACAGGCCTGCTGCCTTACCGGTTCGCAGGGCAGTATCGGCTGTCCGTATGGCTCCGGCCTTGGCGGCTGTGCGGGCGCAAAGCAGTCGTTCGGTTTCCGCGGCAAACCTAAAACTCCCGCCAGCCGGAACTGACGGGAGTCTGGTATATGCAGAGGAAAACTTCCCTGCACTGATTTCCTGTTATTTATACTGGATATGCCCCATTCTTAGTATCTGCCTGTGTCATATCCACTTTCTGCTGCTGTGCCTGACGGTATTTGAAGAAATCGGTAGCAACCTGCGGGAACAGAGCATAGGACAATACGTCTTCGTCCTGCTGTTTCCATTCCTTCATCTCCGCTTCCAATTTATCCAGCTCATTTTCAATCAAATCCGCCGGACGGCAGGTAATTCTCTTTTCGCCCGGAATAACTTTATCAATGATTTCCTGATTCATAGGCTTAACGGTCTGTCCGTACTCACCGCGGAGAACTGCCTTGGTCTCCTTGGTGGCCATTTTATAACGCTCGCCCATCAATACATTGAACACGGCCTGCGTGCCCACAATCTGGGAGGAAGGGGTAACTAACGGCGGCTCGCCCAAATCTTTACGCACTGCCGGGATTTCCCTAAGCACATCGTAATATTTGTCTTCCGCATTCTGCTCTTTCAGCTGGCTCACCATGTTGGAAAGCATGCCGCCCGGTACCTGATACAGCAGAGTCTTGATATCCACGCCCATTACCTTCGGATTCAGCAGGCCGCTTGCCAGGCACTCGTCCCTGTACGGCCTGAAATAATCGGCGATTTCCGCCAAAATATTCTGGTCATAGCCTGTATCGTAAGGCGTTCCCTTGAAAGTCTCTACCATAACTTCCGTCGCCGGCTGTGAAGTACCCATGGCAAACGGAGAAATCGCACAGTCAATCACATCTACGCCGGCCTCCACCGCTTTCAGATAAGTCATGCTGGCAACGCCGGATGTATAATGGGTATGCAGCTGAATCGGAAGCTTGGTCGCCGCTTTCATGGCGGAAATCATTTCCGTTGCCTTATAAGGCACAAGCAAGCCTGCCATATCCTTGATGCAGATGGAATCGGCCCCCATGGCCTCAATCTTCTTTGCCATGTCTACCCAGTAATCCAATGTATAAGCATCGCCCAACGTATAGGAAAGAGCTACCTGCGCATGCCCCCTGCCTTCCCTCTTCTTTACGGCATTGGTGGCATTTACTGCTTCCTGAAGATTTCTGAGGTCATTCAGGCAGTCGAAAATACGGATGATGTCAATGCCGTTGGCAATAGACTTTTCCACAAAATAATCTACCACATCGTCCGCATAAGGACGGTAGCCTAAAATATTCTGCCCCCTGAAAAGCATCTGCAGCTTCGTATTCTTAAAGCCGTCCCTTAATTTCCTAAGCCTCTCCCACGGATCTTCCTTTAAGAAACGGAGAGAAGCATCAAATGTAGCGCCGCCCCAGCATTCCACTGCATGGTAGCCGACTTTATCCATTTTATCAATGATCGGAAGCATCATTTCGGTAGGCATTCTCGTGGCAATCAAAGACTGATGTGCGTCACGGAGAACGGTTTCCATAATTCCAATCGGTTTTTTCGCCTGTTGTGACATTTTATATTCCTCCTATTCCAGTTCCGTAACCGTCCTTCCGGCGGCCGGACGGTTACTGTTTTATTCCAATTCCAAAACTGCCCTTACAGTCTTTTAAAATACTCCGAATACTGCCATGAACGTTCCGGCCGCAACCGCCGTGCCGATAACGCCGGCTACGTTAGGACCCATTGCATGCATCAGCAGGAAATTGGTAGGATCCGCTTCCGCCCCCACCTTCTGGGATACCCTGGCTGCCATGGGAACCGCAGACACGCCTGCCGAACCGATCAGCGGGTTTACTTTGCCGTGAGTTGCCACGCACATAATCTTGCCGAACAATACGCCTGCCGCCGTACCGAATGCAAATGCAAGCAAGCCAAGAACTACGATTTCAATCGTTTCCACGTTCAGGAAAGCTTCCGCACTTGTGGTCGCGCCTACGGATGTGCCAAGCAAAATAACTACAATGTACATAAGAGCATTGGACGCCGTATCTGTCAGCTGCCTTACTACACCGGACTCCCTGAACAGGTTGCCGAGCATCAGCATACCTACCAACGGAGCCGTTGTGGGCAGAATCAGGCAGACTACAATCGTAACGATAATAGGGAACAGAATCTTTTCCAGCTTGGAAACCGGCCGGAGCTGTGCCATTTTAATCTTCCGCTCTTCTTCCGTCGTCAGCAGCTTCATAATCGGGGGCTGGATAATCGGCACCAGTGACATATAGGAATATGCCGCCACCGCAATCGGCCCGAGAAGAGCCGTCTGCCCCAGCTTGCCGGCCAGGAAAATGGATGTAGGGCCGTCCGCGCCGCCGATGATGGAAATAGCCGCAGCCGCCTTGTCATTGAACCCGAAAGCGATTGCACCGAAATATGCGGCAAAAATACCGAACTGAGCGGCCGCACCCAAAAGGAAACTCTTCGGATTGGCAATCAGAGGACCGAAATCCGTCATGGCCCCTACTCCCATGAATATAAGGGAAGGCAGGATTGCCCATTCGTCCAAAAGATAGAAATAATACAGTAAGCCGCCCACCCCGTTGGCAGAGTCTTCAATGCTCACCATAATATCGGGATAAATATTAACAAGCAGCATACCGAATGCTATCGGTGTCAGCAATAACGGCTCAAAGCCTTTTGCGATAGCAAGGTAAAGAAATACACAAGCTATTACAATCATCAGGTAATTTCCCCAGGATAAGTTGAAGAAAGCCGTCTGATGTATTAGATTGTCTAATGTATTTGCAATATAATCCATTACTTTGACCTCCTGTTGTTAACAAACGAATCATTACACAAACGAACAGTCGTCACGTCTATGTCCTGTCCTTTTGTCTTAGTTCAATGTAGCAAGCAATGCTCCTGCTTCCACCGCATCGCCAACTGTTACGTCAATGCTTGCCACGGTGCCATCCTGCGGTGCGACAACAGGAATTTCCATCTTCATAGCTTCCACTACGACTACGGTATCGCCCTTCTTCATGGCCTGGCCAATCTTTGCCTCAATTGCAAATACTTTTCCGGCTGCACCGGCTTCCACGCGGATGCTTCCGGCCGCACCGCTTGCAGCGGGTGCTTTCGGCGCTGCGGCAGGCGCTGCTTTCGGCGCTGCCTTGGGAGCGGCGGGCGCTGCGGCAG
>CAJTVK010000146.1:3297-10002 GCA_910579645.1 uncultured Lachnospiraceae bacterium
CTCCTGTGGATGCCCCTTCCTCTACTACAACATCATATACGTTTCCGTTTACGGTAATGGTATAATTTTTCATTTTCATTTCCTCCTAAAATTTTCTTTTTCTGATCGATCTTACAACAAAACCATCGGTAGAAACAGCGCCTTCGCTGGCCGCCACTGCCGCCGCGATCACTGCCACCAGTTCAAGGTCATCGGATAACTCTTCTTTCTCCACAATCTGGGCAATTGCATTCTCAACCTTAGCTTCCATCGCTTCCTTTCCGGCCTGCGGCTGTTTCTTTGAAAGTGCCGCCTGAATTTTCGGAATGAAGTTAAAGCAGGAAATAATGACACTGATTAAAATCAGGATTACAAACACGGTTCCCATTCCGAGAAGGGTGTTCAGCCCTGCTTTTTGCATCAGTTCACCGGCGGAATATTCCACATTGGTGGTAATGCTTGTTTCTGCCAGTTTATCATCCAGAATAATCTCCATATTGGCATCATGGTCGGAACCGTCCAGTTTTAAGTTAATGGTAACTCCGTCCTCCCTCAGCTGTGCCGACTTTTCCAATACCCCGATATACTCACCCATATCGGCCTGTGCGCTTTCCCAACTGCTCAGTGCGGCAGCGTACACAGCGCTTTGTTCTTCTAACTGCGCTCTGTAGTCCTTATATTCGTCGGAGCAGAACGCTATCATCATTTCCACCACTTGTTCGCCGATATCCATGGCTTCTTCCTTCGTGATGTCATCCCTTTCATAATCCGTCTGCTCGTCTCCGCATGCGCCCATGCCAAGGATACAGGTAATCATACCTAATATCAATAACCATTTTTTCATATTAAGCAGCATCCTTTCTAAACTGTACCATGTTTTTTCGCCGGACGTTCTTCGTGCTTTGTATATAACATTTCAAATGCACCGATTACATATTTTCTCGTGTCCTCCGGTGCCACGATCTGATCCACATACCCTCTCTTCGCCGCGCTCGCCGCACTGCACTGAAGAGCCGCATATTCTTTTGCACACGCATCTATCGCTTCCGAGCCCTGTCCGTCACAGATAATCTTGGCAGCCAGTTTCGCATCCATCGTGCCCACTTCCGCATCCGGCCATGCCATCGTGATATCCGCCCCGATTGCCTTGGAATTCATTGCCACATATGCGCTGCCCATTGCTTTCTGCGTAATTACATTTACTTTCGGAACGGTAGCGTTCGCAAAGGCATATGTAAGCCGTGCAGCCGCTTTTGCCATTTTCTTCTCCGCGCATTTTGTGGAAGCATATCCCTTCACATTGGTGAGCGACAAAACGGGAATGTCAAAGGCATCGCAGAACGCAATGAAATCTGCTGCTTTCTCGCATCCTTCCGGTGAAAGCACCGCCTCGAACTTGTCCGACACTTTCCCGTCTTCCCCGTAAACTTCCGTACGGTTTGCCACAGCCCCTACCGTTGCTCCGTTCAGCCTGATAAAGCCGGTCACCATATCTTTTGCATAATTTCTCTTCGTCTCAAAGAATACACCGTGGTCGGAAAGCTGGGAAAGCGCAATGGAAGTATCCCCTGCACAGTTTTCCAATCCCTCGCATACCCGGTTCAGGTCGTCCGTGCATTCCGCATAGGACATAGTATCTTCATTGTTGGCCGGAAGCAGGGATACCAGTTCCCTAATCTGTGCCAGCACTTCGGCTTCTGCCGCAACCACATCCACAATGCCTGCCTCACCGCTCTGGAAAGCCGCAGAGGAAGTGTCGCACCTGGAAATCTCGTTCCCGTCAATTGCATTGGGGGAATTCACAAATAATTTGGCATTCTTTTCTTCCATAAAAGTGAAATCGGTCAGTCCCGGAACCACTGCAAGGCCTCCGCCGCATGTTCCGAAGATAGCCGTAATCTGGGGAATCACTCCCGATGCGTTCACTTGTTTCATATACATCCCGCCGAAACCGTTCAAAGCGTCCGTAGCTTCCTGCAGCCTAAGGCCTGCGGAATCAATCAGGCCAATGACAGGAGCCCCTGTTTTCATTGCCAGATCGTAGAGGTTCGCAATTTTCTTTGCATGCATCTCGCCGACGGTTCCGTTCAGCACGGAAGCATCCTGGCTGTAAACATACACAAGATTGCCGTCGATAACTCCATAGCCGGTGATGACACCGTCAGAAGGAGTGTCTGTCTGTTTCAGGTTGAAATCCGTCGCCCTTGCTGTTACGAGCGCTCCTATTTCAACGAAACTGTTTTCGTCGAGTAAAGCATTGATTCTTTGACTCGCTTGTGAAGTAGTACTCATTTTTCAGCCCTCCATTTTATATTAAATAAATCAAAACGTAATCATACCATAGTAGTATAACACAAAATTTTTGAATCGCCTAGAAATTTTTTTCTTTTTCTAAATAATTTGTTAAAATTTTAGCAACAAATTTACAGAGAATATTGTTTCCATATATAATGCAGCATCCAGGCAAAGTCCATCCTCCCCATTTCCTCTGCCGTCAGCACCGGATATTCCCGCAGAAGCTCCCCGTCCAGATAATAGTTCACCGTCCCTATCTGCCTTCCCTTCTCCACGGGAGCCGTCAGTTTTTCCGGCAGCAGCACATTCTTCTCCACCTTCTCCCCCTCTTTCAGAAGAACGTTAATCTCCCTGTCCTCATCCGCCGTCTCCACCTGCAGGAATGCCCCGTCATAAGGTTTTCCGCTGTCCGGTATGCCGCCCTCCACCGGAACCGGCCGCAATTCCGTTTCCTCATATACATTCCTGTATTCATAATTTTCCAGCCCGTAGGACATCAGCTGCTTCGTGTCGCTCCATTTATAACTCTTATGGTTGGGCCACCCGCAGGCAAGCAGGGCCACCACAAAGGTCTTGCCGTCCCTCTTCAGCGCCCCTACATAACAATACCCTGCATGATTGGTAAAGCCTGTTTTCCCGGAAAGAGCCCCCTCCATCATGCCAAGGAAGGCATTATGGTTATTGCAGGAATAACTCCGCTTCCCCTCCGTATCCGTAAACGAATAACTCTGCGTCCTTGTGATTTCCAGAAACTCCCCGCTCTTAGGCGATTCACCGATACAATATTTCATAATCCGCGCCAAATCCGCCGCCGTAGTGGAATGCACTTTCCCTTCCCCTCCCGCCGACGCGTCCAGTCCGTTAGGCGTAATGAAACAGGTATCTTCACACCCAATCTCTTCCGCCTTCCGGTTCATCATATCCGCAAACCCTTCCACGCTGCCGCCCACATGCTCCGCTATGGCCACCGCCGCGTCATTATGCGACTCCAGCATCAGGGAATACAGCAAATCCCCCAGCCGGAATTCCTGTCCTTGGTACATCCCCAGATGCACCTTCGGCTGTGCCGCCGCGTAAGCCGAAACCGTCACCGCATCCTCCGTGTCCCCGTTCTCCAATGCCAGGATGCAAGTCATAATTTTTGTGGTGCTTGCCATGGGAAGCTTCTCATCCTCATTCTTCCCATACAGCACGCGCCCCGAGTCCGCATCCATAAGGACTGCGGCCTTGGCATACAGCTGCAGCTGCACGCCGTCCTCCTTCCCGCCGTCCTCCCTTCCGTTCTCCGCTCCGTATATTTCCGCTCCGCATATCTCCGCTCCGTACGGCTCTCTTCCGTATATCCCTGCCCGTACCGTTCCCGGCTCCCGCGCCGCCGGCACACACGTCAAAAGCAGCACGGCGCACATGCCGGCTAATCCTGCTCTCTTCGGCTTCTTCCCTTTTCCCCCTTTCCTTCTTTCCGCATCCTTCTCCCCGTCATTCCCTGCCCAGAATCGCTTCATTCCCAATTTTCCTTCACTTCCGCCTCCGGCGCTGTCCTCCCAAAACTCCTCCGCCGGCCGGACTCACCGTTTATAACATCTTATGTCCGTATAGGAAAAATTAGAAACCAAATTTTGCCCGCCGCCTTTTACCGCCGGCGAAACCGCCTGCCCCCTCTTTTCAGACATCCAACTGCAGCTGCACCTCCGATTCCGCCTGCTGCTTAAATTCTTCCAGCTGCACCGTGCTCAGTTCCGGCAGTTCCTCTAGGGATTTCACACCGAAACTCCTCAGAAACTCTTCCGTGGTCCCGAACAGCAGCGGCCGTCCCGGCGCATCCATCCTGCCCACTTCGGAAACCAGCCCGAACTCCACCAGCCGGTTCACCGCATGGTCGCAGCTTACCCCCCGTATTTTCTCAATCTGCAGCTTCGTGATAGGCTGTTTATAGGCAATGATGGACAAAGTTTCCATCAAAGTATCCGTCAGCACATATTTCCTCGGAGTACTGGCAATCTTAACCAAATACTCATACATATCCGGCTTCGTGCAAAGCTGCACCGAATCTTCCAATTCGATCAGCATAATGCCTCTGCCCTCTTCCTCATAACGCGCCTTCATTCCCTCCAGTATGCTCTTTGTCTTCTTTACGTCCTCTTCGATGACCTCTGCCAGCCTTGCCACCTCTACCGAGTCGCCCATTGTAAATAAAACCGCTTCCAAAACGGCTTCCGCCTGCTTTTTCTTCACATTCCCTACCTATCTTTCCTGCTCGTTTCCGCCATTTCCCAATGCATGCCTTGAAGTACGTCTCATCCGGCATTTCTGCCTCCGCACTCCCGCCCGTGCCATGCCTTCCCTTTGCCAATGCACCGTTTGGCCATTTCGTATGATTTGGGCCCCGGAAATTTATTTATATGTAATGATGATATCCCCGCAGATATCCTGCTGCTCAATATCGATCAGCCCCGTCTTCATCATCTCCAGCACCACAAGGAAAGTTACGATAATCTCCATTTTGCTATGCTGCTTTTCCAATAAGCTGCGGAAACTGCACCGTCTATGCATCCTCATATACTGTTCCACATAAACGGTTTTCATGTCCATATCCACTTCATCTTTCTCGATATTACCGAAAGTGCTCCTTACAGGGTCGATTTTATCCTCCTGCCGCTTCATGACAAACTGAAACACTTCGTGCAGTTTTTTCAGATCCACCTCCGCCAGCAATGCCTCATAATCAATGGGCTGCCGATAATCCGCCACCTCTTTCGGCAAATGCTGTTCCCGGTACAATGCCCGCCCGGCATCCACCTGCCTGTCCCGAAGTTCAAAGGACATATACTTATACATCTTATACTCCAGCAGCTTCTGCACCAACTCTGCCCTGGGATCTTCCTCCTCGCCCTCTTCATTGACTTCCTTCGGAAGCAGCATCCGGCATTTAATGTCAATCAAGGTCGCCGCCATCACCAGAAATTCACTGACTATATTCATATCCTCCGTCTCCAGCCGACGGATATAATCCAAATATTGCTCCGTTATTTCCACAATCGGTATATCGTATATATCTATCTTATTCTTTTCTATTAAATGAAGCAGCAGATCCAACGGCCCTTCAAACACTTCCAATTTCACCGGTATCGCCATTACATCCCGCCTTTCCCGTCTCTCCTCCAAACCGCATGCCCTATTCAAAACCGCATTTCCTATTCTACATATAAATACGGATAATTTCAAGTTTTTATTTTTCGCGGACACGGAGATGAATTCCCGGCTTTGTGGCTGCCGCTGCCCGCCACCAAATCCACCACCACCAGTTCTCCCGGATTAAACAGCCGGACAGGAATAGTATGCGCCCCCAGTCCCCTCCCCAAAATCATCCGGCTTCCGTATTCCTCAAACAGTCCGCCGTCGTATTTAGGGAAAAAATGCACGGAAGGAGAAATAACGCCGCCAAGCCCCGGCAGCCGCACCATGCCCCCGTGCACATGCCCTGCCAGCACCAAATCCGCCCCCCAGGCGGCATACTGTTTAAAATAATCCGGGTTATGGGCAAGCAGCACCTCCATGCAGTCTGTCCTGCTTTTTCCCAAAAGACCGTCCATATACTCTTCCTCCATAGGACTGCGCCGAAACTTTTTATAAAAACGCCATTCTGCCTCCAGGCCGCAGACCTCCAAGCCATATTCCGGCAGGCAAATCCGTCCGTTTTCCAGAAGCCGTACGCCGCAGCTTCGCAATTCCTCCGCATATCGGCTGAACTTATCTCCGTAATCTTCCGGAAATATTTTCATCCGATACTCATGATTCCCCATTCCGTAATATACCGGATACCGTTCCGTCAGCTGACGGAGCAATTCCAAAGGCACCCTCACCTGCGTCTTTTCCTTATTGGCAGTGACCATATCCCCTGCAATCAGTATAAAATCCGGTTTCTGCTCTTCTATGGCCCGCACCAGCCTGCCGTTATGCTCCCCATATTCTTTATTATGCAAATCGGACAGCATCACCGCACGGCAGCCCTTCCGCAGCTTCGGCGACACTATGCGGTAAGTGACGGCTGTAAAACGGCTGCTGTCCCGTACCATCACCCCCGTCAGAAAGGCCAACGCTGCCAATGCCGGCATAGCTAAAACAAGCATCCCTTTTTCCCACATCTTACTCTCCTATTTCATTCCCGCATCCGCCCGTGCGGTTATCGTTTACCATTACTTTCCGTATTTCTACGGGAACTGATTTTTTATAGTATAACACACTTTCCCCTCAAATACATCATCCAAAAACCAACGGTGTAAACTTTTCGTAACGGTTCAGCCCACAATGTCATTAAGTTCAGCCCACAATGTCATTAAGTTCAGCCCCAATGTCATTAAGTCCAACCGCAGCCTGCTTCCGGAATGATGTTTTTTACTCGGACACGCTTCCGCTCTGCGGCAAACGCAG
>CAJTVK010000147.1 GCA_910579645.1 uncultured Lachnospiraceae bacterium
CTCCTTGGCTCATTCATCTGAGAGTAACAATAAAAATTCCTTGATTTTTTAAGGAAAATCACTTGACAATATAGGGAGGAATATTTATGGAGCATTGTTTTGCATATGCCCTGGATACGGCGATTGCAGAGACAAAATCTGGAAAAGTCAGAGGGTATGAGTACGATGGTATTACTATTTTTAAAGGTATTCCTTATGCGAAGGCAAGACGTTTTCATGCACCGGAACCAGTGGAGCGGTGGGACGGGATATTTGAGGCGACCAGTTATGGATATGTATGCCCGCTTTTAGAACTTCCGAAACCTTATGGCGAATTAAATATACCGCATCGATATTGGATCATGAACGAGGAATGCCAGAATTTGAACGTATGGACTCCGGCATGTGACGGAGAGAAACGCCCGGTTATGGTGTGGCTGCACGGCGGAGGCTTTGAGGCGGGTTCAGCGATTGAGAACATAGCATATGAAGGAGAAAATATGTGCCGTATCGGGCAGGTAGTGGTTGTCTCAATCAACCACCGTTTAAATCTGCTGGGGTATTTTGACTTGTCGGCCTATGGGAGCGAGTATGCGAATTCCGGGAATGCAGGAACCGATGATATTATTATGGCCTTACAGTGGATTCAGGATAATATTGCAAATTTTGGCGGTGATCCGGAAAATGTGACGCTTTTTGGACAATCGGGAGGCGGAGCAAAAATAACGACCCTTTTGCAGACGCCCAAAGCCGACGGTCTGTTTGCGAAAGGAATTAATATGAGCGGTGTTGCTGAGACCATTATGGGAGACAGCAAAGGAAACGGAGAAGACCTTGCCATTGCGTTGATGGCAGAACTGGGGATTGACGGCGACATACGGGAATTGGAAACCATATCCTATGAAAGTATGGCAAAAGCTTATCTGCATGTGAAGCCGGAGCTTGCAGCAGAAGGAAAATATTTGGGCTGTACCCCACATCCTAATGCGTTTTATAAAGGAACCCCGAATGAGAACGGATTTCGCATGGAAACGGCACATATCCCTCTGTTAGTAGGAACAGTTTACGGAGAATTCTCAGGAATTATACCTTGTACCTATGATAAAAACAGACTGACACGTGAGGAGGGAATTCAGATTGTAAGACAGACGGCAGGAGAAAAAGCAGAGGAACTCGTTCCCTTGTTTCAGGCAGCGTATCCGGAGCGGAATCCGGTAGAAATGTTGTCTTTGGACTTTCTGTTCCGTTTGCCTACGCAACAGTATATCCGGCAGCGCAGCGCCATAAATCAATTTACTTATTCGTATTTATTCAACTTAGACTTGCCTGTCAATGGCGGAAGCGCACCGTGGCATTGTGCGGATATCCCTTATGTATTCCATAATACGGAATTAGTTCCCGTGACACAGGATCGGGGCGTGACAGAAAAGCTGGAGGCACAGATTTTTAACAGTGTGATTGCATTTGCCAGAACGGGGGAGCCAAACCATGAGGGCATACCTTATTGGCCGGCAAGTACACCGGAGGAAGAACAGACTATGGTATTTGGTAAAAATACACAGCTTCGATGCAACCATGACGCAGAACTGATTCCTTTGCTTGCAAAATATATGGGACCGGTATTTGAAAGGATAATGTATGAGAATACAGAAAAAATACAGCACTGATTTTGCAGTTTTACAAAAGTAAAGGAAATCATTCTTTTAGAAACAACAATATGATTGGGAGAAAGAATATGCAGATATTAAAACATGAATCAAGTTATTATCAAACGACAGGTTTTAAGTGGAAACAGCGTATAGGATTTGGTATCAGTGATTACGCCTGCAATCTGGCTTATCTGCTGGCAAATACATACCTGTTATTTTATTATACTAATTGTGCGGGACTATCTGCGGGAGCAGTAGGTTTTATGTTCGTAGTTACAAAATTTATTGATGCAGGTACAGATTACATTGTAGGCGCTATGCTGGATCATACCGATACAAAAATGGGACGGTACCGCCCGTGGATGCTCTTTGGCGCCCCGGTGCTTGCCGTAGGCATGATTCTTCTGTTTTCCGTGCCGACAAGCTGGTCGGCAGGTGCAAAGCTGGCATGGGCGTATGTTACCTATATCTTTTTTTCCTTCGGGTATACGCTGGTCAATATTCCCCTGACGCCAATCGTTACAGCCTTATCGCCTGATCCGGCAGAACGTACCAAAATTTCAACAACACGTCAGGTGTTTGCGACTCTGGGATCACTGACCTCTTCACTGTTTGTGATTCCTATGGTTTACTACTTTGCGGGCTCTCCCGATGCAACAGGTGCTGCATTGGCAGCAGGATACAGAAATACGAATATTATACTGGGAATCATGGTGATTGTCATTATGTGCATATGTGTATTCAGTATTGTGGAAATCAATCCGCCTACTCAGACAGTGGAGAAATCCACGTTTCTGCAAGACCTGGGAGATGTATTCAGAAATAAATATTATATCATGCTGCTGGTTTTGATTTTCGTAATGTTTGCAGGCTATCTGGGAATGTATGGGGCAATGCAGTATTATTACAGTTATGTTGTAGGGGATGTGACCGCAATGCCGATGGCGCTGTCGCTTTTGACAATTCTTGCGATTCCGACCATGTTGGTTGCTGCCTTTTTGAATGGAAAAGGAATTCATAAAGCAAAGATTACACAATTTGGAGCCGTAGTAGATTTGATTGGTTATTTGATTCTGTTCTTTACATCCAACAGTACGGTTGCAACAGCATCCCTAGGACTGATAGGGCTGGGATTCGGTTTCCGGTCAGGTATGTTTTTTGCAATGATGCCGGATGTTTTTGATTATACTGAGTGGAAATGTGGAAGGTGCCTTGCCGGAACACAGTCGGCTGTTTCCGGCTTCTTAAATAAGCTGGCGTCTGCCTTTGCATCGGCTGCTGTTTCAGCCTGCCTTGCCTGGGGAGGATATAACGCTGCGAAACTTGACAGTGCGGTAGCTGCAGGCCAGAAGATAGCGGAGGTGTATCCAAAGACCCATATGGCGATTAACTTTGCATTCAGCGGGATATCTATTATTTCTGGAATCATTGCGATTGTTGTAATGCTTCCATATGACTTGGATAAAAAATATCCGGAAATCCGCGCAGACTTGGATAGCCGCAGAGCAGGGAAGTCAGAATCGTAATGCAAAGATTGTCAGAGAAATGATTTTTTTAGTTCGAGAGGCCAAAGATGACAGGGAGGAGAATGCATGCAGGGATTGATGAAGAAAATGGAGCTGCTTTTGGAACTTCCGATTTTTTACACGGAAGATAAGGAAATAAATCCAAAGAGCTTTGGTACGTTCCCGGAGGAAAGCCCGTTTATGCATGCGCCGTTCCTGACAAAGCTGCTGATAGAAAGGGCAGAGCGGCAGATACTCCCTGTGATTTACAAGGATGAAAACCAGCTGCTTTTTATCTGTGTAAAAGGAAAGAAAGGATTTTATCTGACGGGGCCGGCATGCACAAACAAAATGGATTTTGTGAGGCTTCATTCTTTTTATAAATGCTATGGGATTACACGAAAGGAAGAAAAGTATCCTTTAAGGACAACGCTTTCCAGGATTGCCGCCTTTGCGGCTGTAATCTATGAGATTGAAAATGGAATAGCGGGAGATATCAACGATATCCTGAAGGAAAATAATCTTGTCACGGAGAATATCACCCGGAAGAAAATCAACGAGGCGGCTCTGGAAATGCAGGGTACTTATGAAGAGATGTGTCACCATACTTACCTTGAAGAATGCTATATTATGGAATGTATCAGGGAGGGCAGACCGGAGGATGCGAGGGAGCGGATAAACGCTCCGGTGGGAAATACCGGAACCCTTTCACTTAAGGAGAAGAACCACTATAAAAATCTTGCGATTGCGGCAGTAGCCCTTTCGACCAGGGAAGCTATGAAAGGCGGGGTATCTCCGGCAAGCGCTTATCAATTAAGCGATATTTATATCAACAGGATTGACCAGTGCACAGACATAGATGAGCTGGAAGGGTACAGCGGAAAAATAGTCTGTGAATTTGCGAAGCTGGTAGCGGAAACAAAGAAAGAAAAGGGGATGTCTGTCTATACGGAACAGTGCAGAGATTATATTGAAAAACATTTTCATAATAAAATATATCTTGAAGATATTGCAGACGCGATTGGAATCAGCCAGGGGCATCTATCCAGAATATTTCGTAAAGATATGGGTATAAGCGTCCAGGATTACATCCAGAAATTCAGGATAGAGCGTGCGGCCAATCTTTTGAAGTATTCGGAGGCCGGACTGGCAGAAATCAGCGACTACCTGTGTTTCCATTCCCAGAGCCACTTTGGCTGTGTATTCAAGCAGTATATGAATATGACACCCAGACAGTACCGGGATATGTATAAGCAAAAAGAATTCCGGTCAGGATAAAAGGCCTGCCGGCTGTATATTGTAGGAGAATAACTATATGATACAAGGAGGGAGCGTATATTTATGGAACGTAATTTAAAAGAACTGATATCTGAAATGACATTGGAAGAAAAAGCCGGTATGTGTTCCGGTTTTGATTTCTGGTACCTGAAAAGTGTTGACCGACTGGGGATTCCTAAAGTTATGGTCAGCGATGGCCCTCATGGACTGCGTAAACAGGATGAGAAGGGAGATCATCTGGGGTTAAATGGAAGCATCCAAGCTGTATGCTTTCCGCCGGCATGTCTGTCCGCATGTTCATTTGACAGGGAACTGATGACAGAGTTTGGCGAGGTCATCGGAAAGGAGGCGCAGGCCAACGATGTATCTGTCATTCTTGGCCCCGCAGTGAATATTAAGCGTTCTCCTCTGTGCGGGCGGAATTTCGAGTATTATTCGGAAGACCCTTACCTTGCAGGGGAAACTGCGGCAGCTTTTATCAATGGAGTGCAGTCGCAGCATGTAGGCACGTCAATCAAACATTTTGCCGCAAATAATCAGGAATTCAACCGTATGAGCAATTCCTCAGAAGTTGACGAAAGAACATTGCGGGAGATTTATTTTCCGGCATTTGAGACTGCCGTAAAGAAATCGCAGCCTTATACGGTGATGTGCTCTTACAACCGGATCAACGGCACCTATGCTTCGGAAGACCCATGGCTGCTCACGGAGGTGCTTCGCGATGAATGGGGATTTGAAGGATATGTGGTGTCCGACTGGGGAGCAGTCAATGACAGGGTTCTGGCGCTGAAGGCCGGCCTTGAACTGGAAATGCCTTCCTCTGGAGGCGTTACGGACCGTGAGATTATTCAGGCCGTGCAGGACGGCAGCCTGGAGGAATCCGTATTGGATCGTGCTGTGGAGCGGATTTTGCGCATTTCGTTTCTTTATCTGGACAACAGGAAGGGACAGCCTTTTACGTTGGAGGCGGATCATGATTTTGCCCGTCGCCTTGCAGAGCAGTCCATGGTGCTTTTGAAAAATGAAGAAGTGCTCCCGTTGGAGGAAGAAGAGAAGGTAGCGTTTATTGGCGGTTTTGCCAAAACACCGCGCTTCCAGGGCGGCGGAAGTTCCCATATCAACAGTTTTCGTGTCAGCAGTGCATTAGAGGCGGTTTCCCACATGGCTAAGGCTTCGGAAAACGTAACCTATGCAGAAGGGTTTTCCGTTGAGCAGGATGTCTATGACGAAGCGCTTGCCGCGGAAGCAATCGAAGCAGCGCACCGGGCGGATAAGGCGGTAGTCTTTGCAGGACTGCCGGAAAGTTTTGAATCTGAGAGCTATGACCGGTCGCATATGCGGCTTCCGGACTGCCAGAACCGCCTGATCGCGGAAATCATCAAGGTACAGCCGAATACGGTAGTCGTCCTGCATAATGGCTCTCCGGTAGAAATGCCTTGGCTGTCAGATGTAAAGGGGCTTATGGAGGCGTACTTAGGCGGACAGGCCGTGGGCGAGGCAGAAGTCAATCTCTTGTACGGCAAGGTTAATCCTTCCGGAAAGCTGGCGGAAACGATTCCCTGCAGGCTGGCCGATAACCCTTCCTATTTAACTTTTGGAGACAGTGAGAAAACGGTTTACAGTGAAGGCATATTTGTCGGCTACCGTTATTATGACACCAGGGAAATGCAGGTGGCGTTCCCGTTTGGCTATGGGCTGTCCTATACTACATTTGCATACAGTAATCTGAGGCTGGACAGACAGGAAATAACAGATCAGGAGACTCTGACAGTCAGCGTTGATATCACCAATACCGGGAATGTGGCAGGCAAAGAGATTGTGCAGTTATATATTCGTGACAACACCCGTGCCTGTAGACGTCCGGACAAAGAACTGAAAGGTTATGAAAAGGTTGCATTGGAGCCGGGAGAGACAAAAACGGTTACCATGATGCTGGATTACAGAAGCTTTGCTTGGTATAACACAGACCTGAAGGACTGGTATGCGGCCAGTGGGAAGTACGATGTTATGGTCGGGACATCATCACGGCAGATTTGTCTGTCCGCATCCGTACAGATAAATTCCAGTATCAGGCTTCCGTTAAAACTGGATCTGAATACCACACTGGCTGAACTGTCTGCCGATGACAGGACGGTAAAATACGGCGAATATCTGAAAAGCAAGTCATATGCTTTCTTTGACCAATATGAAGGAGATGAAACCTTATCCGGGGATGTAAAGTACGCTTTGGTAGATTCCATGCCGATGCGCACACTGGTTTCGTTTGGAATCTGTACAAAAGAAGAAGTGCTGGATGTATTGGACAAACTAATGGAATTGTAGAAGAGAATTAATAAGGATAAGAGGAGGAAGCGGTATGTTTGATAAATTATTCAGCCCGTTAACAGTGAAAGATATGGAACTGAAAAATCGGGTGGTCCTGCCTGCTATGGGGACAAAGTTTTCCGGAAAGACGAGGGATGTAACGCCAACTTTGATTGATTATCATGTGGCGCGTGTGAGAGGCGGCAGCGGCTTAAATATTGTAGAAGTTTGCAGCGTACATACGCCAAGCGCACCGAAAGGTTTTCTCTCTATCAGTGAAGATACATATATCCCAGGGCTGCAAAGACTTACGAAAGCCATTCATGAAGCGGGCGGAAAGGCGGGGCTGCAGTTGTGGCAGGGAAGTCTGGCAGTGGGTATGGATACGGATGCGCAGATTTTATTGGCAAGTGATATGGAGATGTCACCAGGAGTTACATTGCCGGGAATCAGCAGAGAAATGATTGAAGAAATTGTCGAAAGCTATGGGGAGGCGGCCGGCCGTGCTGTTAAGGCGGGATTTGACTGCGTAGAGTTTCATTGTGCACATAATTATCTGCCCCATTCCTTCTTGTCCGGGGGAATCAATCACCGTACGGACGAATATGGCGGCAGCTTTGAGAACCGTGCGAAATTCCCGTTGGCATGTATCCGTGCTATCCGTACGAATATTCCGGAAGGAATGCCGCTCTTTATGAGGATTGATGCACATGACGATTATTTGGAGAACGGCCTTACTATTGAGGATGTGATTACGTTCTGTAAACTGGCAAAAGAAGCAGGGGTGGATGTACTGGATATTTCCCGTGGAAATATTCTGACTGCCGGTTTAAAATATGAGGTTCCCCCGGTGGATATTCCTCATGGTTTTAATATTGGGAACGCCGCCAGAATCCGCAGGGAGACCGGGATGACGACAATCGGCGTAGGCCGGATCAATACGCCGGAACTGGCAGAGAAGATTCTGGAAGAGGATCAGGTCGATTTGGTTGTGATTGGACGGGCGCAGCTGGCGGATCCGGAATTCTGCAACAAGGCAAAAGCCGGAAAGACTGAGGAAATAGATTATTGTGTAGGATGTAACCAGGGGTGTTATGACGGCTTTGAGAACAAAGAGTCTTTGCATATCACATGTCTTAGAAACCCGGCTGTCGGGAGGGAAGCCGAATGTAAAATCATTCCAACAAAGAAACCTAAAAAAGTCTTGATTGCAGGGGGAGGTATTGCCGGGCTGGAAGCGGCGATTATTTTGAAACAGCGCGGACATTATCCGATTTTATGTGAGGCGTCTGACAGGCTTGGTGGACAGTTTTTGACGGCAGGAGAAGCGCCCAGAAAGGAAGAGATGAAAAAAGCCGTCATTTCCATGGGAAAAAAAGCAGAACGTATTGGTGTTGATATCCGCATAAATACAAAGGTAACGGGAGAAATGATTCAGGAGATGAAGCCACATACTGTGATCAATGCGATTGGAGCACAGCCTGTAATTCCCCCGATTCCGGGCGTGGAGCAGGATTTTGTCATAGATTCTCATGCAGTGCTAAACGGAAAGTCCACAGGGTCCGGAAACATAGTAGTCATTGGCGGCGGCATGGTTGGCATGGAAGTGGCGGAATATCTGGCAGAAAAGGGCGCAAAAGTAACTGTGTTGGAGATGATGAAGGAATTTTGTGCGGATATGGGAAGTACCAGGAAAATTTGTGTAACGGAAAATATTCGTGTTGCCGGAATCACCCCGGTAACGGAAGTGAAAGTAACGGAGATAAAGAAAGGCGTTGTAATAGGAGAGAAGCATGGGGATACAGTGGAATTTCCATGTGATGCTGCTGTGATTGCAGTCGGAGCAAGAAAACGCGATGGAAGTGAACTGCAAGAGGCCTGCGACAGGATTGGCTGTGGTTACTTTGAAGTCGGAGATGCAGTGAAGGCAAGAAGAGCGATTAATGCAACCAGAGAAGCATTTGACATTGCGATGTTGTTTGATTAAGAAGATGGATTTAGGCGGACAGGGTGTCTGTCGGGGAAGCCTGTGGCCGTCTGCTCTATGGGGAGATAAATCCAAGCGGGCGGCTTGCAGAGACATCTCTATACTGTGTGCTGGATAGGAGGATTGTAGATGGCGTGGAACTATAAATATGTTGTACCAGAAAATAAGAAAGTGCGTGTGATTGTACATACGGATTGTAAAAACGAGGCAGATGATCAGTTTGCTCTGGCACATCACCTGATGACTCCTAAATTTGATGTAAAAGGGATTGTTGCAGGACATTTCTGGAAGAATCCTCAGACATATGGAGTGGAAGGAACTGCGAAAGCCAGTTACGATGAAATTATCAAAGTGTTGAATTTAATGGGACTGGAAGGAAAATATCCGGTACTCATGGGGGCGGCCACGGGCATGAAGGATGAAGAAACACCTGTTGATTCTGAAGGGGCAAGATTTATCATTGAGGAGGCTATGAGGGATGATGAACGCCCGCTATATATCGCCTGTCAGGGGGCGGTGACTGATGTAGCATCTGCACTTTTGATTCAGCCTGAGATTGCGGACCGGATGACGGTCATCTGGATTGGTGGCGGCGATTACCCAAAGGGAGGATTTGAGTTTAATTTGGTAATGGATATTCATGCGGCAAATGTAATTTTTTCTTCCCGGGTTCCGCTCTGGCAGATACCGATCAGTCTGTATAAGGTAATGGCAGTGTCGTTGGCTGAGTTACAGTTGAAAGTTTTCCCATGTGGAAAAATTGGGGAATATCTTTTCAGGCAGATGGTAGATTTCAATCAGGCTGCTGCAAAATATGAGGCAGCATGGCCCCATGGAGAAATCTGGGGTTTGGGAGATCAAGGGACTATTGCAGTACTGATGGAAGAACAGGAGAAAGTGAGTTATAGTAAACGACATAAATATTTTCTATTTACTTTTCAGATATCCCTTAGTAAAATAATACTGAGGTGATAGCATGAATGTTAGAAAGTTTAAATCGGACAAAAACGCTTTAATAGCAGAAGGCAATCGGATCGTTTCGTCTTCAGATGATGCCAAATTCATAAGAAAAGTAACTATTGTTAATCTCCTGCTCCGCGGTGTGAACGCTAAATCGCTTGCCGATGCCTCTGGCGAAACCGACCGGACTCTTTCTAACTGGGTCAGGTCTGTTGATGAGTATGGGTTTGAGGCTCTCCGTCCACGCAAACAGCCTGGGCGTCCGCAATCCCTTACTAAATCCCAAAAAGAAAATATTAAAGTCG
>CAJTVK010000148.1 GCA_910579645.1 uncultured Lachnospiraceae bacterium
CTGCCGGCCACTAAAAAAACTCGCGCACGGGCGTCCGCCTCCCAACACAACATTCAGCCTGAACTATTCCGCTTTTTCCGTGCTTTTTTGCAAAACTTGCTTGACAAATTTCTGCTCACTGGTTATAATTGACAAGGTGTAAGTCCAAACACACCGTTTTGGGCACAAAGGAGTCTGCTATATGTTAATCAACTTAACTGATGTATTGACATCCGAAGGAAAAGTAGTGAAAGTGCAGGTGGAACCCGAATTTACGGAAATTGTCTGTAAGTCCGGCACATACAAAATAGAATCAAAGACACCGCTGTCACTTACTTTGACGAATATCGGAAAGAATAAAGCACTCATAGAGGGCAGGACGGAACTGATTTTTTCCATGCAGTGCGACAGGTGCTTAAAACCTGTGCCGCAGAAAGTGACGCTTGACATTGCAAGGGAAGTCAGGGGGCCGGAGGAACATACATCGGATGCAGAAGATGATGACCAAAGCTTCATGGAAGGTTATCAGTTAGATGCGGACGACTTGATCAGAAGTGAGTGTTTTATGAACTTGCCTGTGAAGGTCTTGTGCAAACCGGACTGCAAGGGCATATGCATGCGGTGCGGGAAAGACCTGAATATGGGAGAATGTGGCTGTGACACATTCGTGCCTGATCCAAGGATGGCAAGGATAAAAGATATCTTTGACGCAAATAAGGAGGTGTAACGATGTCTATTTGTCCCAAGAATAAATCTTCCAAAAGTAGAAGAGATAAGAGGAGAGCAAACTGGAAAATGACTGCTCCTACATTGGTGAAATGCAGCAAGTGCGGCGCTTTGATGATGCCCCACAGAGTGTGCAAGAAATGTGGCTCTTATAACAAAAAAGAAATCATTGCAGTGGATTAAGCGCAGTGGCATAAGGGAATCAAGGGACAGAAAAGCAATTTGTTCCTTGGTTTTTTTATGCACAGGCCCGTGCGGATGAAATATGCCGCTAAAGTGGCGCACGGGTCGCGCGCGAGCAGGGAAAGTAAAGAATATTAATTAAAATACTTGATTTTTATATAGGGGTTTAGTATATTAGAGAAAGATAGTAGGAGGTTTATCATGGCAGAAATGGTAAAGGTTGCTGTGGATGCAATGGGCGGGGACAATGCACCGGCGGAAATCGTAAAAGGCGCCGTGGAGGCGGCCAATGAAAACGGGCATGTGAAAGTTTTCCTTGTGGGAGCGGAAAATGCCGTCCGCAGGGAATTGGAAAAACATTCTTATAAACCGCAGCAGATAGAAATTGTGAATGCCACGGAAATCATAGAGACGGCGGAACCGCCGGTAATGGCGATAAGGAAAAAGAAAGATTCTTCCATTGTGAAAGCACTGCAGCTGGTTAAGAACGGGGAATGCGATGCCTTTGTCTCGGCCGGCAGCTCGGGTGCGGTACTGGTGGGCGGACAGGTCATCATAGGACGGCTGAAAGGGGTGGAGCGGCCTCCGCTGGCGCCGCTGATTCCTACGGAGAAGGGGACGGCGCTGCTGATTGACTGCGGGGCAAATGTGGACGCAAGGCCTTCTCATCTGGTGCAGTTTGCCAAGATGGGCAGCGTGTATATGGAAAGCGTCATGAAGGTGAGAAACCCTAGGGTGGCCATCGTAAATATCGGGGCGGAGGAGGAAAAGGGAAATGCCTTGGTAAAGGAGACTTTTCCGCTGCTTAAAAACTGTCCCGGAATCAATTTCATCGGCAGCATAGAAGCCAGGGATATTCCGGCAGGATATGCGGATGTCATCGTATGCGAGGCTTTTGTAGGGAATGTGATACTGAAGCTGTATGAGGGAGTGGGCGGCACTCTGATTAAGAAGGTAAAGGCAGGGATGATGACTTCCCTGAGAAGCAAGGTAGGCGCTCTTTTGGTAAAGCCGGCATTGAAAGAGACTTTGAAGGAATTTGACTTGGAACAGTACGGCGGCGCGCCTTTGCTGGGGCTGAAAGGGTTGGTGGTAAAGACTCACGGAAGTTCCGAGGCGATAGAAATTAAAAATTCTGTTCTCCAATGTGTCACCTTTAAGGAACAGAAGATTAATGATAAAATAAAAGAAAAAATTACTTTGGAAGATGAATGAGAAAGGGCTGTGGAAATGGAATTTGAAAAATTAAGAAAAGTCATTGCCGAGGTACTCAACGTAGACCCGGACGAAATCACGATGGACACTACATTTACGGATGATCTGGGGGCGGACTCCTTGGATGTATTTCAGATTGTCATGGGAATTGAAGAGGAGTTTGACATTGAGATTCCGGCAGAAGCAGCGGAAAAAATCAGCACAGTGGAAGAGGCAGTGGAACTGATTAAGAATGCCACAAATTAAGCATCTTTTTGCAATTTCTGTGCATCGCGAAGCGCGTTACCGGCATGGAGCGGACGGTAACGATTTTAAGGTATGTTCTGGCAGCAAAGAGGTAAGCTGCGTCACGCGGCGAGGAATCGAAAGCCCTTTCTATAGGGCTTTTTCGATGTTTAAAAAAGAAAAGAGTGGAAGTTATGTCGGCAGATTATGATAGGGAACGGTTGGAAGAAAAAATAGGGTATCATTTTAAGGATAAGCTTCTGTTAAGGCAGGCGCTGACCCATAGTTCTTTTGCAAACGAACAGCGGATTAACAGGAAAAAGGACTATGAGAGACTGGAATTTCTGGGAGATGCGGTGCTGGAGATGATTACAAGCGCCTTTTTATATGAAAAATATCCGAATCTGCATGAGGGGGAACTGACGAGGAAAAGAGCCACGATTGTCTGCGGTGCATCTTTGGCTTTCTGCGCCAAGGATATGAAGCTGGGGGACTATATTCTGCTCGGGAAGGGAGAGGAAGCCACCGGGGGCAGGAAGAAGGAGAATATTACTTCCGATGTGGTGGAAGCGCTGATTGGGGCCATTTTTGTGGACGGAGGATATGAGAGCGCAAAGGACTTTATCTACCGGGTCATATTGTCGGATTTGGAAGACAAAGAACTGTTTTTTGACAGCAAGACGCTTCTTCAGGAATATGTGCAGATGGACAGCGGGAATACGCTGAACTATGTGGTATTGACGGAAACGGGACCGGACCATGATAAGGAATTTGTCATTGAAGTGCAGGTGAACGGGAAAGAGATGGGGAGAGGCAGCGGAAAGACAAAGAAGACGGCGGAACAGAGAGCGGCTTACGAGGCCATTTTGGCTCTGAGGGCGGCAAAATAGTTATTGGGAGAAAATATGTATTTAAAGAGTATCGAGATACACGGTTTCAAATCATTTGCCAATAAAATAGATTTTAAGTTCCATAACGGAATCACAGGCATCGTGGGACCCAACGGAAGCGGAAAAAGCAATGTGGCGGATGCCGTCCGGTGGGTGCTGGGCGAGCAGAGAATCAAGCAGCTTCGGGGGGCATCCATGCAGGATGTGATTTTTTCGGGTACGGAACTGCGTAAGCCTTTAGGCTATGCATATGTGGCAATTACGTTGGATAATTCCGACCATCAGCTTTCCATTGATTATAATGAAGTGACGGTGGCGAGGAGGATTTACCGTTCCGGGGAGAGCGAATATCTGCTGAACGGCACGGCATGCCGGTTAAAGGATGTCAATGAACTGTTTTATGATACGGGAATCGGCAAGGAAGGGTACTCCATTATCGGGCAGGGGCAGATTGACAAAATCTTAAGCGGAAAGCCGGAAGAACGCCGGGAATTATTTGACGAGGCCGCCGGGATTGTGAAGTTTAAGCGGCGGAAGTATGCGGCGCAGAAAAAATTGGATGATGAGAAACAGAATCTGGTGCGTGTGTCCGATATTTTGTCGGAACTGGAAAAGCAGACGGGCCCTTTGGAGAAACAGTCGGAAAAAGCGAAAATTTATCTGAAGAAGAAGGAAGAACTGAAAACGGTGGATGTCAATATGTTCCTGGTGGAGAATGAAAGCATCCGGGAGCAGCTGCAGGCAGCGGAGGAGAAATATCGGATTGCCGCCGGCGATTTACAGGAGACGACGGAAAAATACGAAGGAATCAAGGAGGAATACGAACAGGTTCAGGGGCAGATAGAGCGGCTGGACGGGGAAATAGAAAGCACAAGGACTCGGCTTACCGATACCGGCCTTCTGCGCGGGAAGCTGGAAGGGGAGATGAACGTGCTGAAGGAGCAGATTAACTCCGCGAAAGGCAATGCCGGTCATCTGCAGGCCAGGCTTGCCGCCGTTCAGAAGGAAATGGATGCCAAGGACATAGACAGGGAAGCCATATTAAAAGAAAAAGCCGAAACCGACAGGATGCTGGTCGAAACCGAGAAACTCCGGGAAGAAGCGGAACTTCTTTTCCGCCATGTCCAGAGCCGGATTGAGGAAGTGAACGGCCGCTTGGAGGAGGGGAAGAACGCCATTATCGAAGCATTGAACAACCGGGCCACAATCAAGTCTCAAATCGGCCGTTACGATACGATGGCGGAACAAATCAATATCCGAAAGGCGGAACTTACGTCCCGCCTGCTCCGGGCGAAATCGGATGAGGAGAAACAGGAGGAAACAATCCGGCAGCTGCAGGAGGAATTTGAGAATATCGGCAGGGAAATACAGAGGCTGAACGACGCGCAGACTGTGACGGAAGAAAAACTGAGCCATATCCACGACGAACTGTCGGCAAAGGATCAGAAACTAAGGGATACGCAGGTGGCGTATCATCAGGAGAAGTCCAGGCTGGAGGCTCTTGCCAATCTGACGGAACGTTATGAAGGATACGGCGGCAGCGTGAAGCGGGTGATGGAGCGGCGGGCGCAGGAAAAAGGCATCATCGGCGTAGTTGCGGATATCATTAAGGTGGAAAAGAAGTATGAGACAGCCATTGAGACGGCCCTTGGCGGAAGCATACAGAATATCGTTACCGAGGATGAAGAGACTGCCAAGCGGATGATTGCTTTTCTGAAGCAGCATAAGGCAGGCCGTGCCACGTTCCTGCCCCTGACCAGCATTACAAGACCTCAGGAGTTTAGGAATCAGGACATCCTGAGGGAAAAAGGGGTAATCGGGCTGGCGGATGAATTGGTGCAGATAGAGGAAAAATATAGGAAGGTAGCCAAATCCATGCTGGGAAGGATTGTGGTAGTGGACAATATGGACAATGCGGTGAAAATTGCCCGTATGTCCGGCTATACGGTCCGGATGGTGACCTTGGAGGGGGAACTTCTTGTGCCCGGGGGAGCCATCAGCGGCGGTGCGTTTAAGAACAGCAGCAATCTGTTGGGAAGAAGGCGGGAGATGGAAGAACTGGGCGGGAAAGTCCGGAAATATCTGATACAGATTGACGATTTGCTGGAGGAGATTGAAGAGACGAAAAAAGAGCGGGGCAGGCTGCGGATGGAGCTGGAGGATACGAAAGCCCGCCTGCAGGACAAATTCATTGAGCAGAATACCGCCCGCATGAATGTCATTAAGGCGCAAGAGCGGAAAAACGAGGCGGAAGAGGGTTTCGGAACCTTAAAGACGGAAGAACTTGAGATTGAGAGCCGGATGCAGGAAATACGGAAGGGAAAGGCGGAAACGGCCAAAGAACTGGAAGCTTCGGAGCAGCTGGAAAAGAACGTGCAGGCGCAGATGGAACTGCTGCAGAAGGAACTGGAGGGGCAGCGGGCGAAAGAGGCCGAGCAGTCCAAGGTGCTGTCGGAGCACGAAGTGGAAGCGGAAAAAATACGGCAGAGGCAGGAGTTCCAAAGGCAGAATGCGGAGCGTATCGAAGGCGAAATCCGGCGTTTTGCCGGGGAAAGGGAAGAAATCCGGGAAGGCTTGGCCTCCAATGCCGAAGAGATGGAGCGGAAAGAACGGAACATTAAGGAAATAGAGGCAACCATTCTGGCTTCCGATACGACCCATTCCGATGCGGAGAAAAAACTGAAGGAGGATATGGGAAAGAAGGAAGCGTTAGCTTCCCGGCAGAAAAATTTCTTTGCCGCCAGGGAGGAACTGGCAGAGCGGATGACAGCCTTGGATAAGGAAACGTACCGCCTGAACTCTCAGAGGGAGAAGCTGGAAGAATCCATAGAGACGCAGATTAATTATATGTGGGACGAATATGAAATCACCTTGTCGGACGCGGCTTCTCTGCGGGACGAAGGGATGACGGACCTGCCGGCCATGAAGAAAGAGGCGGCTTCCCTGAAAGAGCAGATAAAGAAACTGGGAGACGTGAATGTCAATGCCATAGAAGATTATAAAAATCTGATGGAGCGTTATCAATTCTTAAAGACCCAGCACGACGATTTGGCAGAGGCCGAGAAAACCCTGATGCATATCATCGAAGAACTGGACGTTTCCATGCGTAAACAGTTTCACGAGAAGTTTGCGGAAATATGCAGGGAGTTTGACTCCGTATTCCGGGAACTGTTCGGAGGCGGAAAAGGGACGCTGGAACTGATGGAGGGTGAAGACATCCTGGAAGCGGGCATTAAGATAATTGCCCAGCCGCCCGGCAAGAAGCTGCAGAATATGATGCAGCTTTCCGGCGGTGAAAAGGCTCTGACCGCCATTGCGCTGCTGTTCGCAATCCAAAACTTGAAACCGTCCCCGTTCTGCTTATTGGATGAGATTGAGGCGGCATTGGATGAGAATAATGTGGCCAGATTTGCAAAATATTTACATAAGCTGACAAAATATACACAATTTATTGTAATTACCCACAGACGTGGTACAATGGAGAAAGCGGACAGGCTGTACGGCATAACCATGCAGGAGAAGGGGGTTTCCACTCTGGTGAGCGTCAATCTGATTGACAAAGATTTGGAAGATTAGCTGCCGCGTTCCGGACGGCAGGAAACGGCGTGCCGTGGCAGATAGGGGAAGGGTTATCCTTTTGCGGAGGGCAGGAAGAACGTTTGCACAGGCAGAAACGGCACAGGCAAATAGGCAGGAACGGACAGGCAAACAGGCAGGAACGGCACAGGTAAACAGGCAGGAACGGCACAGGCAAATAGGCAGGAACGGACAGGCAAACAGGCAGGAACGGATAGGCAAACAGGCAGGAACGGATAGGCAAACAGGCAGGAACGGATAGGCAAACAGGCAGGAACGGACAGGCAAACAGGCAGGAACGGCACAGACAAATAAGCAGGAACGGGAGGGCAATATGGGCGAGGAAAAGAAAGGTTTTTTCAGCAGGTTAAAGGAAGGGCTTGCCAAGACCAGGAACAATATCGTGCACGGGATTGATTCCGTATTCAACGGCTTTTCCGCTATTGATGAGGACTTTTACGAGGAACTGGAGGAAATCCTCATTATGGGGGATATCGGCGTCAATGCCACAAATTCCATTATTCAGAAGCTGCGGGTGCAGGTGAAGGAAAATCATATTAAGCAGCCTTCGGAATGCAAGGAGTTTCTTATAAACAGCATAAAGGAGCAGATGAGAGTCGGGGAGACTGCCTATGAATTTGAGCACAGACAGTCGGTGGTGCTGGTCATCGGGGTCAACGGGGTAGGGAAAACTACCTCCGTAGGAAAGCTGGCAGGCATACTGAAAGATCAGGGCAGGAAAGTGCTTCTGGCGGCGGCGGATACTTTCCGGGCGGCGGCAGGGGAGCAGCTGACGGAATGGGCGAACCGCGCAGGCGTGGATATCATCGGCGGTTCGGAAGGCTCCGACCCGGCCAGCGTGATTTTTGACGCGGTGAATGCGGCAAAAGCCAGGAATGTGGACGTGCTTCTCTGCGACACGGCCGGGCGGCTGAACAATAAAAAGAACCTGATGCAGGAACTGAAGAAAATTAACCGGATTATTGACAAAGAATTCCCGGACGCTCATCGGGAGAATCTGGTAGTGCTGGACGGCACCACCGGGCAGAATGCTTTGCAGCAGGCAAGGGATTTCGGAGAAGTGGCAGACCTGACCGGCATTATCCTTACGAAAATGGACGGGACGGCAAAGGGAGGCATTGCCGTGGCAATACAGTCGGAACTGCAGATTCCGGTAAAATATATCGGCGTGGGAGAGACGATAGAGGATTTGCAGAAATTTGATTCCGACCAGTTTGTGAACGCTTTGTTTGACCGGAAGACGGGAGAGGAAGAGATGGGATAAAGCATATCCGGGAGGAGTGCTTTTCATTGGGAAAGGAGTATGGCAGGATGGATGATAAAATGCTGACCTTGGATAAATTCGAAGAAGCATCGGAGGTGGTGAAGCAGGTAACGCAGGAGACGAAGCTTTTATACAGCGATTACTTAAGCGGCCAGGCAGGCAATAAAGTATACTTAAAGCCCGAGAATATGCAGTTTACGGGGGCATATAAGGTAAGGGGGGCATATTATAAGCTGAGCACATTGACGGATGAGGAGCGGAAAAAAGGACTGATTACCGCATCGGCCGGCAACCATGCCCAGGGGGTGGCCTATGCGGCGAAGTGCTACGGCGTGAAGGCAGTGATTGTAATGCCTACCACTACGCCTCTGATTAAAGTAAACCGCACCAAAGGATACGGTGCGGAAGTGGTGCTTTACGGGGATGTGTACGACGAAGCCTGCGGGCATGCATATGAACTGGCGGAGAAAAACGGCTATACCTTTATTCATCCTTTCGACGATCTGGCGGTGGCTACCGGGCAGGGAACGATTGCCATGGAAATTTTCAAGGATCTTCCGCTGGTGGATTATATATTGGCCCCTATCGGGGGAGGCGGATTGGCCACGGGGGTTTCCGCCTTGGCCAAGCTGCTCAATCCCAAGATAAAAGTAATCGGCGTGGAGCCGGCAGGGGCCAATTGTCTGCAGGCTTCGCTGAAGGAGGGGAAGGTAGTTACCCTTGACCGTGTGAGCACCATTGCGGACGGCACGGCGGTAAAGACGCCGGGGAATAAGCTGTTTCCTTATTTATCCAAGAATCTGGACGACATCATTACGGTGGAGGATGAGGAACTGGTGGTGGCTTTCCTGGATATGGTGGAGAACCATAAAATGGTGGTGGAAAATTCCGGGCTGCTGACAGTGGCTGCGCTGAAGCATCTGAAAATAAGGGACAAGCGGGTAGTGGCAATCTTAAGCGGCGGCAATATGGATGTGATTACCATGTCCTCGGTGGTGCAGCAGGGACTTATTTTACGGGACAGGATTTTTACCGTTTCGGTGCTTCTGCCCGATAAGCCGGGGGAACTGAGCCGCGTGGCCGAGGTGATTGCAAAGCAGAACGGCAATGTAATCAAGCTGGAGCACAACCAGTTTGTTTCCATTAACCGCAATGCGGCCGTGGAACTGCGGATTACGATGGAGGCTTTCGGGCCGGAGCATAAAAAGGAGATTATTGCGGCCCTGCAAAAGAACGGATATCAGCCGAAGGTGGTTCGGACGATTATGTAGGGGGCTTGGGAAGAATGAATAAGAAGATTGAAGTGATACCATATCTGGCGTTTAAAGGAAACTGTGAAGAAGCGGTCAATGCCTATATGGATGCATTTGGCGGAGAAATTTATTATATGTCACGTTGGGACGAAGCGAATTGCGATTCAATGACTGAGCGAATCGGAAAAGTAATGCATGTAGAATTTGCGATCGGCAGTACTCGCATGTCAGCAGGAGACAGTTTTGACTGTGCCGGAGTGAATACGGGTATAAGCCTGATGATTCATATGGATTCCGAAACAGAGGCGTTACATGCCATATCGATACTGGCGGAGGGCGGAACCATACTTTCCCCCTTAAAGCCGCATCCGGAACCGGATGACGGCGGATGCGGTTCTCTCACGAAAGACCGTTTCGGTTTTTCATGGATTATTACATGCCCGAATCCGGCGAAGCAGTAAGAAGCTGCATTTTGCACACAAAAAGAATTGCCTATAATTTTTCGGACACGTTTTCGCTCTGCGGCAAACGAAGCGGTACTAAGGAACTGTTCAAAAATAACTTTTCATATTGCTTGTCTTTTTCTCCGATAGCACC
>CAJTVK010000149.1 GCA_910579645.1 uncultured Lachnospiraceae bacterium
TAGCGGGCTATGTAACCTGAATTTGGTGCAAATATCACGCAAAGTGGGGCGTACATCTGACAGAAAGCATTTTTCAAACACGCTCTAGCAGGGGAAGATGGCTCTTCCTTACTCGATTTCGTATTTCTTGCGGTATTCCGCAGGGCTTAGGCCCACATATTTCTTAAATTTCTTATGGAAATAGTCAACGTTTTTGTATCCCACGGCTTCCGCAATTTCATAGACTTTCATGTTTTTTTCCTTGAGCAGTTCTTGAGATTGCTCAATGCGCTTATGATCCACATAGGAGTTGAAGCTTTCCCCGAAGTGCTTGTTGAATATTTTTCCAAGATAGGCGCTGTTATAGCCGAAAAGGGGGGCAATGCTTTCCAGCTTTAAGTTATTTTGGTAATTGTGGTTAATATAATACACAATATCGTCCAGCACGGTGGCGCGGGACGGATTGCCGGTGGCATTGATTATCATTTCCGCCATTTCCGAAATATAACGGATAATCTCATAGAGATAGCTGCATTTCCCGATATGGGAAACGGCGGCGCCGTTGGAGGGAAAAGGGATGTCCGCCATAGGATAGGTCAGGTTAATTTTTTCTTTGATATTTAAGTATAAATCGGTCAGGAACAGCCTGACGGAGGAGATGTCACCGGTATGGGACAGCAGGCTTTCCAGCTCAAACAGGGTTTCGGCTACCATGCCGCGGTTAAAAGACAGGAGATAATCCGTCAGCTTTCCGCAATATTGCGTTAAGACAGTATGGTCCGGCGGCAGGCAGTTCATATGCCCGGGGAGTTCGTCATAGCCTAAAGTAAGCTGTCCCTGCCGGCAGAAGAACTTCCGGTTCCGGAGCGTCAGGGCTTCCCTATAGGACAGGCAGACTTCTTCCAGGGAAGTCACAGGATGTCCGTAGGAGAGGAAAAAAGAAGGGGAGGCAGCAGCCTGCCGGAACGGTTCCTGCCTGCAGCCGTTCAGGAAGTCCTGAAACTTGCCTAAGGCAAACTGTCCTTTCAGCAGAATCACATTGCCGCCGTCTTCCTCCAAATACTCGAAAGACAGATTGTTTTTATTGGTAATCTTTAAAAGTTCGGCGAAGCCTTGGCTTCCTTCGGGACGCAGGGCATCGTAATTCTCATAGATGACTGCCTGATAAATTTTTGCGGACAGCTTCATTTCTTCTATCTGGCCGGGGGAAAGCAGAGATATATGGGAAACGTCATAGGTGCCGGTGATGATTTCCTGCAGAATGACATTTCGGGCTTTCGTTTTCAGCAGGGCAATGTTTTCCGATTCGTTTTGTTCGGCCGTAAGATCCCGTGCAATCTTTTCCACGGCCTCGGCCAGTTCGTCTTCATCTATGGGCTTAGTCAGGTAAAAGCCGGCATTGTAGCGGACGGCCGTCTGTGCATATGCGAAATCGGAATATCCGCTCAGTATAATAAATTTTCCGTCGTATCCTTTTTCCCGTGCCGTGCGTATAATATCGGTTCCGTATATTTTCGGCATGCGGATATCCAGAAGCACAAGATTCGGTTTTTTGTCCAGAATAAGCCGCAGGGTGTCCTCTCCGTTAGAGGCCTCCCCGCAGATGCAGAAGCCCAGCGCGGCCCAGTCTATAATATATTTCAGGCCTTCCCTTATATTCTGTTCGTCATCGGCAATCAGTACGGTATACATGTTTTTCTCCTGATAGAGTCTGAGGTTTAAGGATGACTTATATTATATGTGAAAAATTACTAATTGACAAGACAGCGTTTCATGCAAATTGCGGGTGGCAGCTTAAAGCCGCTGTTTCTCATGGTTTTGGCGGCTTTTGGCTGACGGCGGGCATGGGGGAGGATTTGGCTTGTGCGGAAATGCTTGTAATTCCTATGGATGGTTTGTATAATGAAAATGAAAACGGCTTTCTGTCAGGGCGGCTGCGGTTCCTTGATTTGTTCCGGCAAACGGCGCTGTCCGGTATATGCGGAACCTGCAATTTCAACCATATACAATCTCTAATAATGAAAGTATTTTCCATTCGTATTTCTTGCTATAATACCCAGAAGAGGTAGAGAGCCATGAAGAAAAGAACGAGAATATTAGTGTCGTCTGCTGCGGCTGCGGCTGCCGTGGTATGTGGGATTTCTGTTTTTTTGGCCTGGGGAGGCAGGAAAGGGGGATACCGGCATAAAGAAGCCTTGGTGGTGGATGTGTTTGACAGCGTGGCGAATTTTCAGGGGATACAGCCGGGATGGTTTGCGGAGCTTGTAAGAGATAAGTTTAACATGGAACTGAACATTATTGCTCCCAATGTGGCGGGAGGTGGCAATACGCTGTATGAAATACGTTCCGCGGCGGGAAACTTAGGGGATTTGATCATCTGCAACGGGGAGCAGGATTCCCTTCAGGATATGGTGTCGTCCGGGCTGCTTCTGGATATGGAGCCTTATCTGAAGGGCAGAGGCATTATGCGGTATAAAGAAGTGCTGGAGGAAGTGAATGCGGGGATTGAGCCGAAGGGAATCTATGTCATCCCTTCCGAACTTTCCGTTCATTCGCCCCTTACGCCCAAAGAAAGCATGGAGCCGGTTTTCGGTCCCTATATAAGATGGGATCTGTATAAAGCGGCCGGGTATCCCGAGATACATACGCTGGAGGATTTGCTTCCTGTGCTGAAGAAAATGCAGGATCTGGAGCCGGCAGCGGAAAACGGCGCAAAAACTTATGCTTTTTCCTTTTTTAAGGATTGGGACGGCAATATGATGACGGCGGCGAAACAGCCTTGCTGTTTTTACGGATATGATGAATTCGGGTTCGGGCTGGAAAAAGCGGACGGGAGCGATTTTCAGAGCATCATTGCTTCGGACTCTATGTATGTGCGGGCTCTGAAGCTGTATTTCGAGGCGAACCGGATGGGTCTGGTGGATCCGGAGTCGCCCGTGCAGAGCTACACGGAACTGGAACAGAAATATGAGGAGGGGCGGATTCTCTATTCCCCATGGCCTTGGCAGGCACAGCAGAAGTATAATACTTTGGCGCATAAAGAAGAGGGGAAAGGATTTATGCTGGTGGACATTGAGGATATGCGGATTTATTCCAACGGCTGCAATCATGGGGGGAACCGTAAGCTGGTAATCGGAATCGGCGCCCGGGCGGGTGACCCGGAACGTCTGGCCGCTTTTATTGATTGGTTTTATTCTCCGGACGGGATAGCCAGCAACGGCGTGCAGAGTTCCGCCGGCACGGCAGGGCCGAGAGGCTTAAGCTGGGATTATGACGAAGAGGGAAAGCCTTATCTGACGGAATTCGGCTGGAGTGCGTTATTGGACAGTCATGCGGAACTGCCGGAGGAATGGGGAGGCGGCACTTGGGCGGAGGGGATTTCCAGACTTAATTTTATGCCGGTGGCGCCCTGCGAATCGGACGATAAAGGGTATCCTTATGCCTATTTGCGGTGGGACAGCGTGGCGGAAATGCATGATACCGCCCTTGACAAGGACTGGAAAGAGCATATGGGAGCCGATAATGTAAGGGAATTTCTGGAAGAGAATGGCCGTATGACGGTGTCTGCCGGCTGTGATTTTGTCCTGCCGGCGGAGACATCGGAAATCAGCACGCTTCGCGGACAGTGCAAAAAGGTGATACAGAAATATTCTTGGGAAATGATTTTTGCTGAAGATGAGGAAGAATTTTACGCGCTGCTTGGGAAGCTGCAGGAAGAGGCGGTCAGCCTGGGGTACGAAGAGGTTTTGGCCGTGGACAGGGAAAATGTGGAAGCATACCGGGAAGCAAGGGAAAAAGCGGTGGAAGCATATGAATATATGGCGCGGTAAGCGGAGAAGGGTCTGCGTGGCGGAGGGGTGCGGGAGTGAAGAAAGCCGGCGTGCAGGGAAAAATCAGTGAGGAGGAACGGGGATATGATATGGAACGGTGAGGTAAAGAAGATTTTATACGGGGGGGACTATAACCCGGAGCAGTGGGGAGAGGAAGTATGGGAAGAGGATATGCGCCTGTTCCGGAAAGCGCATGTTGACGTGGTGACGCTGAATGTGTTCAGCTGGGCATCGCTGCAGCCGAGCGAGGAGGTTTATGATTTTACGCGGCTGGATAAAATTATGGATTTGGTATCGGACAACGGACTGAAGGTATGCCTGGGCACCTCCACGGCAGCCCATCCTGCCTGGATGGCAAGAAAATATCCGGATGTGCTGCGCACGGAGCATAACGGCATGCGGAGAAAATTCGGAAGCAGGCACAACTCCTGCCCCAACAGCCCGACTTACCGGAAGTATTCGGCGGCTTTGGCCGGCAGACTGGCCGAGAGGTACGGGAACCGCGGGAATATTGTGGCATGGCATATTGCCAATGAATACGGCGGGGAATGTTACTGTGAAAATTGCGAAAAGGCATTCCGGGAATGGCTGAAGGAAAAATACGGCACGTTGGAAGAACTGAACCGGGTGTGGGATGCCTCTTTTTGGGGGCATACTTTCTATGACTGGGAAGAAGTGGTGGCGCCGAATCTGCAGTCGGAAGAATTTTACTGGGGAGACTGTATCCGGACGAATTTTCAGGGGATTTCTTTGGACTACCGCCGCTTTCAGTCGGACAGCATGCTGGCATGCTATCGTCTGGAGGAAGAAGCGGTAAAAAAATATACACCGCAAATTCCGGTGACGACGAATTTCATGGGATTTTATAAGGGATTGGATTATCAGAAATGGGCGCGCGGCATGGATTTTGTCTCTTGGGATAATTATCCGGCTTACGGGGCGGTGCCGGAGCAGGCGGCAATGGCCCATGACCTGATGCGGGGACTGAAGCAGGGAATGCCCTATGTGCTGATGGAGCAGACTCCCAGCGTAAGCAACTGGCACATTTACTGCGCTTTAAAGCGGCCCGGGGTGATGAGGCTGTGGAGCTATCAGGCGGTGGCGCACGGAGCGGATGCGGTGATGTTTTTCCAGATGCGCCGCAGCATCGGTGCCTGTGAAAAGTACCATGGGGCATTGATTGACCATGCGGGCCATGAAAATACCCGGGTCTTCCGGGAAATGGCCGCTTTGGGCAGGGAACTGGATAGATTGGGGGACGTTTTGCTGGACGGCCGGTCAAAGGCGCGGGCGGCCATTGTAATGGATTGGGATAACTGGTGGGCAGCGGAATATTCTGCCGGCCCCAGCAAGCTGATTAATTACTGCGAAGAACTGTTGGCTTATTATAAAGCTTTTTACAGGCTGAACATTCCGGTGGATATCATCAGCGTGGAGGATGAGCTGTCCGGCTATGCACTGGTGACTGCGCCTATGCTGTATATGTGTAAGGACGGATTTGACGGAAAGCTGCGTAAATTTGTGGAAGAAGGCGGCTTTTTCCTGACGACTTATTTCAGCGGTTATGTGGAAGACCATGATTTGGTGGTGACGGGAGGATATCCGGGCAGGCTGAAGGATATTTTAGGCATATGGGTGGAAGAATCGGATGCCCTTCCGGAAGGGGAAGGAAACCGTTTCCTATATGGAGGGAAAGAATACCGGGCAGAGATTCTGTGCGATCTGTTGCATCTGCAGGGGGCGGAGGCACTCAGCGCATACGAAGAGGATTTTTATGAGGGAATGCCGGTGCTGACGGCACATCCTTACGGGAAAGGGAAGGCTTTTTATGTGGCAGCCCGTTCCGACGATGATTTTTATGCGGAATTTATAAAGGATGTCTGTGAGGAAGCCGGGATAGAACCGATTATGGAGACGCCGCCGCAGATAGAAGTGACCCTGCGGGAAAACGGGAACGGGAAATTTCTGTTTTTGCTGAACCATGGGGAGGACGCGCAGGAAACGGTTCTGCCTTGGGGCGGCGAGGAACTTCTGACAGGCAGCAGGTATGAAAAAGGGGAGAAGCTGCGGCTGGAGAAAAAGGATGTGGCAATAGTGAGGGTTATAAGCGATACTGCGGTGAACGGATAAGAAACGGAAGCAGGGGGATACGAGGATGGGAAAGGAAGAGAGAAGCATACTGACAGAGGCAGAGAGGGGGGAATACCGGAAGGAAATAGAGAGAGTGATTGCCAGAGGGCCGTTTTCGGCTGACTGGGAATCGCTGTCGCAATATGAGGTACCGGCTTGGTTCAGGCAGGCAAAGTTCGGCATTTTCCTGCACTGGGGGCTGTACAGCATTCCGGCGTTCAGGGACGAATGGTATTCGAGGAACATGTATATTCAGGGCTCGCCGGAATATGAGCACCATATCAGAACCTACGGAGCGCATAAGGATTTTGGGTATAAAGATTTTATACCTATGTTTACGGCGGAAAAATTTGATGCCGAGGAATGGGCGGATATTTTCCGGCAGGCAGGGGCCAAGTATGTGGTTCCGGTGGCGGAACATCATGACGGCTTCCAGATGTACCGGTCCAGGATATCCCGGTACAATGCGGCGCAGATGGGGCCGGGCAAGGATATTATCGGCAGCCTGAAGGAAGCAGTGGAAAAAAGAAGCATGATCTTCGGCACTTCTTCCCACCGGGCGGAGCATCAGTGGTTCATGGGGAACGGAAAAGCTTTTGAGAGCGATATAAAAGAGCCGCTGAAATGCGGAGATTTTTATTGGCCTTCCGACCGGGAACAGCCGGAACTGACGGATAAATTGTCCAAGCCGTATCCTACGGAGGAATATCTGGAGGACTGGCTGCTGCGCACCTGCGAACTGGTGGACAGTTATCATCCCCGGCTTCTGTATTTTGACTGGTGGGTGCAGCATGATGCCTATTCGAAGGCGCTGCCCATGCTGATGGCCTATTACTATAACCGGGGAGCGGAATACGGGTTTCCCGTAGGAGTCTGCTATAAGCAGGATGCCTGCGCTTTCGGCAGCGGCATTGTGGATGTGGAACGGGGAAAATTTGCGCAGGCCAAGCCCTATTATTGGCAGACGGATACGGCAGTGGCCCGTAATTCCTGGTGTTATACGGAAAATCTGGATTATAAGGGAAGCTATGAACTGATTTGTTATTTATGCGATGTAGTCAGCAAGAACGGCAGCCTGCTGCTGAATATAGGACCGAAAGCGGACGGAAGCATCGCGCAGAAGGACCGGGAAATTCTTGGGGATATCGGAAGGTGGCTGGCCGTAAACGGGGAAGCGGTGTATGGCAGCAGGTGTTTCCGCTTTGCGCAGGAAGGCCCTACGGAGGAAACGGACGGCTCTTTTTCCGACGGCAGCGCAGCGGCATATACTTCGGCAGACTTCCGCTTTACGGCGGCTCACGGAAATGTTTATGCCATCTGCCTGAAGTTTCCGGAGGACGGGAAGGTTACGGTACGCTCCCTTTACAGAGAGAAGAACATGAATAAAGCAGCTTTCCACGGGCTTATCCGAAAAGTGTCCGTGTTAGGGTATGAGGGAGAGACTTTGTGGAGTCAGGCGGAAGACGGCCTGCATGTTTCCGCCCCGGGAATGAAAAGCGATTTTCCCGTAGTGATTAAAATAGAAGTTAAGTAGCGGAAAGACTGCGGAACCGGAACAGCAGCCTTGGGGCAGGAACCCGAAGTGAGGTCTGCCGGAAAAGGTGCCGGCAGAAAGAGTGCGGAACCGAAAGAAAAGCAGAGTGGAGAAAGAGAAAATGAAAATCAGTCAGGGGATTAAGGAAAAGGCGGAAATTCTGCTGGCACAGCTTACACTGGATGAGAAGATTGGCATGATACACGGAGACGGGCTGTTTCGGACAAAGCCGGTGGAAAGACTGGGAATCCCGGCACTTCACATGTCCGACGGACCCATGGGGGTAAGGGCGGAGTTCCGGAACGATGCCTGGATTCCTTCGGGAGGCACGGAGGACTATGTAACTTATCTGCCCAGCAATTCCGCCATCGCCGCCACCTGGAACCGGGAACTGGCATATGAGTGCGGCAATGTTTTGGGAGAAGAGGCCAGAGGGCGGGGAAAAGACGTGATTCTGGCACCGGGCATCAATATAAAAAGAAGCCCCTTAAACGGCAGGAACTTTGAATATATGAGTGAGGATCCTTATTTAACGGCGGAACAGTGCGTGCCTTTCATCCGGGGAATACAGAAGCATGACGTGGCGGCATGCGTGAAGCATTTTGCGGTAAACAGCCAGGAAACACAGCGTCTTTGGGTGGATACGGAAGTCAGTGAGAGGGCACTGCGGGAGATTTACCTGCCCGCCTTTGAGGCAGCGGTGAACCGGTCGGACTCTTATTCCGTCATGGGAGCGTATAATCTGGTCCGGGGGGAGCATTGCTGTGAAAGCCGTTTTCTGCTGAATGAAATACTCCGCAAAGAATGGGGATATGAAGGAACGGTCATTTCCGACTGGGGGGCGGTCCATCAGACAAAAGAGGCGGCTGCCGGAGGCCTGGATTTGGAAATGTCCGTGACCAATAATTTTGACGAATACTATTTGGCACAGCCTTTAAAGAAAGCGGTGGAAGACGGCGAAGTGGAAGAAGAGGCAGTCAATGAAAAAGTAAGGCATCTTTTATGGCTGATGCTGACGCTGAACATGCTGGATGTGGATACGGAGAAAAAGACCGTTCTGCCGGCAAAGCGGAAAACCGGCTGCTATAATATACCGGAGCATAGGAAGGTGACATTGCGGACGGCCAGAGAGTCCATCGTGCTGCTGAAAAATCAGGGACAATGCCTCCCGCTTAAGCAGGAGAAATTAAAAAGGCTGCTGGTTATCGGACAGAACGGCAACCGGATTCATTCCGACGGCGGAGGAAGCGCGGAAATCAAGGCTTTATATGAAATATCACCGTTAATGGGCCTGATGAGCCGTTTGGGAGGGAACTGTCAGGTAAAGTTTGTGAAAGGGTATTATGAAGACGAAGGGAAAGGAAACGGAAAAAACTGGCAGGAGGACAGCCTGAAAGACGGGGGCGGGAAAGAAAGAGAAAGCATCCGTATCAGTGAAGAGATAGCCGGCAGGCGCAGGGCATTGCTGGAGGAAGCCGTAAAATATGCCAAGGAATATGACCGTGTTATTTTTATTGGAGGTCTGAACCACGAATACGATTTGGAAGGGCAGGACAGGACGGATATGAAACTGCCCTACGGACAGGATGAAGTCATAGAGGCAGTGCTGGAAGCGAATCCGGATACCGTCATTGTCATGGTGGCAGGCTCTCCGGTGGAGATGGGCCGTTGGGAGAAAAAGGCCAAGGCCATTGTCTGGAACTGGTATGCGGGGATGGAAAGCGGCAATGCCTTGGCGGAGGTTTTGCTGGGCGAGGTGAACCCGTCCGGGAAACTTCCGGAAAGCTTTCCCTATAGCCATAAGGACTGCAGTGCCCACTGTGTGGGAGATTTTGCGGAGGAAAGGCTGCTGCATTACCGGGAGGGTATTTATGTGGGGTATCGGTATTACGAGAAAAATAATGTGCCGGTGCAGTATTGTTTCGGGCATGGCCTGTCTTACAGTACGTTTGCTTATAGTGATATGAGCATTGTAAGGCAGGAGATGGCAGGGGAACTGGAGATAACGGTAAGCTGCTGTATACGGAATGCGGGGGGATGTGCGGGAAAAGAAACGGTGCAGCTTTATGTTAAGGATAAGAACGGCACGGTTGATAAGCCTGTGAAGGAATTAAGGGGTTATAGGAAAGTGGAATTGGCAGCCGGGGAGAGCCAGAGAGTGAGCATGCGGCTGTCGAAGAGGGATTTTGCTTATTATGATGAGGGGATGGGGGCGTTTCGGGTGGAATCGGGTGAGTATGAGATTGTTCTTGGGGCTTCTTTGTTGGATGAGAGGCTGAGGGATACGGTGCGGGTGTAGTGGAGGGGCGGACGCATCCGGCGGATGGTTCCGGCCTGTGTCATGGGCGATGGGCTTCCCGGCGGGAGATGCCCGCGGCCGGCTTGCCGGTTTGAAAGCCATGTAATTTCTGCGTCAAAAATGAGATATT
>CAJTVK010000150.1 GCA_910579645.1 uncultured Lachnospiraceae bacterium
CGGAAGCGTGTCTGAAAAATCAATGGTTCTATGGGCAGGCCGGCTGTCTTGCCGCAGGGCATTGGCTGTCCGTAGGCTCCCGGGTCTGACAGCTGCGCAGGCAGAAAATCCAAAATTGATTTCCGTGCTGTCTATGCCTTAATCCCCGCCTCCGCAAGCATTCTTTTCAGTTTAGCAATTTCTGCGGCATTATCGGCCAGTTTGGCATCTTTATCAGCCAATTTGGCGGCATTATCCATAAGCTGTGCATTCTGTTCGGCAAGACGTATTTTAAATTCCACTATTTCAGGTGCCAGCAGTTCCTTCAATTCTTCACACATTTGATCACCCTCCTGTATCATTTTTCTGAACAATTCTATATTTGCTTCCGATGCAACATTTACAACGGAATCCGCATTTCTTCTGTCTTCATCATCCGACAGTCCGGTACAGCTGCCAAGAAGCTTCTGCGCCCGCTTCCTGCTCAGATTCCTTGTCAGTGACGTAACCCACACATGTTCCTCCCTGTCCAGTTCCTTTGTCACAAGAACCTGCATCGGGAACAATGCCCCGCTGATACGGTATATGCCGCCGGCTTTTTCGGTCACTGCATACCTTTCGCCAAGCTGTCTCAAAAATTTCACCGGTTTCTGTTCACGCACAATAGAGACTGTGACATCCGCATCCATATCCTCAGAGGCACCGTCTTTCTCTGCCCTATACAAACAGGCATAGGACAGTGCCTTATAAAATGTTCCGGCATTGACCTCGTCACCCGGAGATTTGTATTCCAGAATATTATTCCCGAGAAAAAAATCGCCAATCTCATTTTTAATTATCACGTCCGGTTTTTTCTTGATTACCAAAAAGTCAATTTTCAGCGGCATCCTGCTTAAATTATGCTCCCGCTCATATATTAAATCCTTCTTATTTTCCCGCAGTTCCAACTCCATGGCAGAGCAGAAAGCCGGATGCCATTGTATATTATCTTCAATTTCCAATATAGCAGTTTCCTTTCTCCCCCGTTATTTCAGTATAGCATACCGGATACTGCTGCGCAATAAAATATCCGCAGAGCCTACGGAAATCAATTTTAAGACATGCCTTAATTCAGCAGCGAAAGCATCATTTATAAAGTTGTAAAGATTAAATCGGATTATAAAAAATCATAAACAAAAAGTTTCTACCCGCCAGATATGATGCTATAATATAGACATAGATAAAGACAGCCAACCACGGTATGATAAGTAATCTCATAATGCAAAGGGAATTTAAACAAAATTCAGTGTAATTGTGTGCATTTATGATAAACCAATGGTGTCAAGCAATTCGGCAAGCCTGAAATTATTCGAGGTATTGAAAGAGAGGATATATTATGCCATTAAGCAAAGAGGAACTCCATAGTTTCATAGCAGAACAGCAGCCCAATATTTGTCAGATAGCAACATATAAAGACGGAATGGAAGCATATTCGGATGAATGGAATAACTACAGGAAAAACGATGCCTGCCATGTTATGTCCGTAACCAAAAGCATTGTAGCTTTGTTGGTGGGTATAGCAATCGATCAAAATTTAATAGAAAATATAAATCAACCCGTTTTGTCTTTCTTTCCGGACTACAAAATCAAACGCGGGGAAAAAACAATCCAAAAGGTCACTGTCAGGCATTTGCTGACAATGACAGCACCCTACAAATACAAATATGAACCGTGGACAAAAATTTGTTCCAGCGAAGATTGGACTGTTTCAGCTTTAGATTTTCTTGGCGGCAGAGCCGGATTAACTGGTGAGTTTAAATATTCTACATTAGGAATCCATATTTTAACAGGCATAATTACTAAAGTAAGCGGCATGAAAACGGTGGATTTCGCAAATAAATATCTCTTTGAGCCAATAGGTGTGGAAATTCATCAAAATTATTTAGCCGAAACAGCCGAAGAACATAAGGAATTTACCATGTCCAAAGCTCCCAAAGGCCATATTTGGTTTTGTGACCCACAAGGCGTAGGTGCTGCCGGATATGGCCTATGTCTGTCTGCTATGGACTCGGCAAAAATCGGGCAGCTTTGCTTAGATAAAGGAATGTGCAACGGGAAACAAATCGTGTCGTCAAAATGGATTGAAGAAATGACAGAGCCTTATCAAAAATGTGGCGAAGAATATCAGAATATGTCTTACGGTTATTTATGGTGGATACCGGATAAGAAAGGCAATAACTATTCCGCCATCGGAAACAGCGGTAATATCATCTATGTCAATACAGTCAATAACCTTGTTATAGCAGTAACCTCATATTTCAAACCGACTATTTTTGACCGTGTTGATTTTGTTCAGAAATATATTGAGCCAATTTTATGATAAATAGGCAAATCCCGCTTCCCGCCCGAGCTCCATCCGGACAGAAATTGCCGTTCCGCAATCTGCCTTCCCACCCTAAGGAAATGAAACGGACGCACATGCCTGCCGATATCATCCGGCAAAGCATATGCGTCCGGCTCAGGCGGCCGCATGGCCGCAGGCTTGATTTCATGCCGCAAGGCAATATCTTATGTATTATGGCATAATACGTTCAGTTCCAGGCTAATCAGCAGCCCCTCGTTCACCTTCCCCATAATCTCGTTGTCCAAATGGCATATTTTATCCTTCAGCCGCTTCTTATCAATGGTTCTAAGCTGTTCCAGCAAAATCACGGAATCCTTGACCATATCATATTTGCCCGCATCCAGTTCGATATGCGTCGGCAGCTTTGCTTTATTCAGTTTCGATGTAATAGCCGCACAAATAACCGTAGGGCTGTGCTTATTGCCCACATCATTCTGTATAATCAGCACCGGACGGACACCTCCCTGTTCCGAACCGATGACAGGCCGCAAATCTGCATAATAAATATCTCCACGTTTCATTATTCTCACCCTTCATTATAAACTTTCATGGCTAAATTATTGCCAGTTTATCTGAAGGTATTCAATTTTTATTCAAAATCCTGAAAATAATCTTTTGTTCCGACTACCTTACCTGATTTTAAATAAATCCTTGGTACTCTTTTCCCGATACAGCAGGCCAACTCATAGTTGAACCTTCCCGAAAGTTCCCCCAGTTCCTCCAAGGTAATCTCTTCCCTGCCGTCCCTGCCTGCCAGCGTCACCGAATCGCCCTCCGCCGTCTCCGGAATATCCGTCACATCCGCCATAAACTGATCCATGCAGACTTTTCCGAGGATAGGCGCCCGCTTTCCATGCACCAGCACATAGCCTTTTCCGGACAGCCCTCTCGGATACCCGTCCCCATACCCGACGGGTATAGTAGCCACTCTCATTTCCTTCGGGGCGACAAAAGTCCCCCCATAGCTGATCGGCGTTCCGGCCCCCACTTCTTTCACAAAAATAATCCGGCTCTTTAACTCCATGGCCGGTTTCAGGGAAACGGTATCTCCGGTCACCTCCGCGGAAGGCCAAAGCCCGTAAAGCGCAATGCCCGCCCGCACCGCATCCAAATCCGCCTCCCGCATCTCCAGAATCGCGGCACTGTTAGAACAATGGCAGACCGGAGCCTGATATCCTGTTTCCTCCTTTATGCGATCCGTAAACTGCCGAAAAAGCAGAAGCTGCTTTTCCGTGTATGACTTATCCTTCTCATCCGACCTTGCAAAATGAGTGAAAATCCCTTCCAAAACCAATTCCGGCATACTCAATATTTCTTTTGCCAGTTCCACCCCTTCCTCATCCGGCCGGACTCCGATCCGGGACATCCCGGTATCCACTTTCAAATGCACGTTCGCTTTCCTGCCCAGCCCCTTGGCGGACTCCGCCAGCTGCCTTACCATATCCGGACGGAATACCGTCAGCCTAATGTCCTTTTCAATCATCTCCTCATAAAAATCAGGAAAGACATAGCCTAAAACCAAAATAGGTTTTTGAATGCCGCTTTTTCTGAGAATGACGGCTTCTTCTGCCGTAGCCGTGGCAAAACCACACATATAATCCAAGGGTTCCAATTCCCTTGCGATGGGAACTGCCCCATGCCCATAGCCATCGGTTTTCACCACACCCATAATTTTTGTGCCCGGTGCAATTTTTTTCTGCATCTGCTCTAGGTTATAACGTATGGCATCCAAATCCACTGCCGCATATATTCTTTTATATTTCGCCAAAATTTCTTTTCCGAAAACCTCTTTTTCCGGAATTTCTTTTTCCGAAATTTCTTTTTCCGGAATTTCTTTTTCCAGATTCTCTTTTTCTGAAATCTCTTTTTTTTCCATGCTCCAACCCATCCTATTTTCTTGTCACCGCACCCAGCATACGGATCACATCCCCTGCCGTCAGACCGTAATGTCCCATCTCTTCCGCTGCCAAATCCCCGGCCATGCCATGGATATAGACACCGGCCACTGCCGCTTCCGCCGCATCCATGCCCTGTGCCAACAACCCTCCGAGCATGCCGGCCAACACGTCTCCCATGCCGGCCGTTGCCATGCCGTCATTTCCTGATGTATTCAGGTACCATTCATCCTTTCCGCAGCATGCCGCCACGGTTCGTGCATCTTTCGCCACCATGACGCAGCCGTACCGGTCTGCCAGTTCCTTAGCCTTCTGCGCCAGCCCGTTCTTTGCCTCCGCTGCCGAACAGCCGTAGAGCCTGGCAAACTCCCCCACATGAGGTGTCATAATCAGTTTCCTCCCGGCAGATGCATGTTCTTCCAAATAATGCCGCAGATGCTCCCTCCCGGCCAGCAGATTGATGGCATCCGCATCCATGACCAACGGTTTTTCAGTCTGCGTCAGGCACCATTCCAACAGCCTTTCCGCCTCCTTACCGGTTCCGATTCCCGGCCCGGCCACCACTGCATCGGCCCATTCAAACGCCTCCCGCAGCTTCTCTTCCATTTCCCTGCCCGTTCCGGACAGCCCCTCTTCCTCCCATGCAGGATAGGGAAGAAGCAGAGCCTCCGGCACTCCCAGCTGAACCGCCAGCCGGTTTTCCTCCGGCGTGACCGCTTTCACCATGCCGGCCCCCACACGGTATGCACTCTCTGTGCACAGCTTACAGGCGCCGCTCATATTCCTGCTTCCCGCAACCACCAATACCTTCCCGAAGGTTCCTTTGTTTCCCCCCGGATCCCGGCATGGCAGCAGCCCGCAGGGCGCCCCCTGCCTCGTATACGCCCTTGGTCCTTCTCCCAAAAAACTCTCCTCCGTAATCCCGATTTGCCTGCATACCACTTCCCCTGCATATCTACAGCCCGGGTACAATATATGGCCTAATTTCCGGAATGCAAAAGTTACGGTTAAATCCGCCGCTGCCGCCACGCCCATAACCTCTCCTGTGTCCGCATGGATTCCCGACGGAATATCCAATGCGCACACAAAAGCATCTTTGGAATTTATTTCCCTTACTGCCTCCGCATAAATACCTTCCAGCTTTCTGGACAGCCCGATTCCGAAAAGGGCATCCACAATAATATCATATTCCCCTACCCCTATTTTGTTTTTTATCGGACACCCGTATTTTTCCGCAATGCCCAATTGCACCTCCGTCTCCCTGCTGCACTTCTCCCTGCTCCCTATCAGACATATCTCCACGTCATATCCGTCCAGTAAAAGCATGCGCCCTACGGCTGCCCCGTCGCCTCCGTTATTTCCGCAGCCCGCAGCCACCAAGACTCTTTTTCCCGTTTTGCATCTGGCTTCTATTTCTTCCGCTGCCGCCAGCGCCGCCCTTTCCATCAGCACTAACGACGGCACGCCAAAATACTCTATCGTATTCCTGTCATATCTTTTCATTTCCTCCGAAGACACCAGGTACCGCTTTCCCGTTTCTTCTATGTTCCTGCTCCTGCTGCCCGTCCCCATCCGGCCCGCTCTTGTCTCTGCGCACTCTCTTCTGCCCATATGCAACATTCCCTTCCAAAATAATCGAAACATCCGCTGACCGGCCCGCGCTCCGCCAAGTCAGTTTATTAACAAACGCCGAAACTAATGTTCCGGCGCATTCCTCCATAATTATCACGGTTTCACAGTCCCTGCCTTACCTGCTCCTCCGTTTTTCCCCGCTGCCGCGCTCTTCCTCAGTTCGCGCTCCTTCCTGCGGTCTTCCGGATTATACTTCATGTCAAATATCTCAATCACCTCTGCCCCAAAAATGTCATGCATATAGGAATACAAATCAAACGTGGATTTCTCCCGCTCCTCCTTACGCACCAGATTCTTCTTTATTTCTATCCTGACGTTCTTCACCCATTCGTTGATGACATCAATATCCTTTGTATTTTCCGCAATTCTCTGATAACAGATATCCATCGTGGAAAGCATAAGCTTATAATTGACACTCTCGATTTCTGCCGGGAGGAATTTCAGTTCCTCCGCATAATCCTCCAGCTTCTCATTGCAGTCATTAATCAGGCGCTGCTTCTCTTCCATCTTCTTCTTTGTCTTACCGTCCGGGTTCCCCCCGGCCTCATCCGCCAATTCCATAATTTCCGCCATCAGCTTTTTTTTCAGTTTCCGGATTTCTTTGGACTCCGTATTCAGCTTTCCCTGCCTTTTCAGCAATTCATTCAGTTTTTCTTCCCTGCGGCGCACATCCGTCGGTATTTCCGTCTGTGCCTGCGTAAAAAGCTGATGCCACTTATTGTCCAGCGTCAAGACCGGCACTTTTTTCCCTGACAATGCCTGCCGAAACGCCTCCTCTGATTTTGCCATACATTCCACTCCATTCTGTCCTCTGTTTTCTTATGTCCTTTTTTATCTCACATCTTTCAATGGCCTTCGTCCGTTCATGCCTTTTGCCCGTTCATGCCCCTGCCTTATATTCCCCGCATTCTGCCAAAGTGTCTTTCCCCGCTCTTAAGCCTCCCAGCTGCTCCGGCTTCTGCTGATATTATATGCCAGTTTCATGAGACTGTCGGAAAGGTGGACATTTTCTACCTGCACTTCTTCCGGTACTCTCAGATCCACATGGGCAAAATTCCAAATCCCCTTAATGCCGCAGCCCACCAATCGTTCCGCAACTTTCTCCGCCTCTGTCTTCGGAATCGTCAGCACCGCAATGTCAATCTGATTCGTCTCCACAAACTTCTCCATATTTTCCATGGGCTGCACTTCTTTATCCCTTATCTTTTTCCCGTAAAGCTGCGGATTCTTGTCGAATACCCCTTTAAACAAAAAGCCTCTGCGCTCAAAATTCCCGTAATTCACCAATGCCTGCCCCAAATTCCCGGCGCCTACAATAATCAGGTTATGATCCCGGTTCAGTCCCAATATCCTGCCTATCTCCTGAAACAAATATTCCACGTTATAGCCGTAACCCTGCTGGCCGAAACCGCCGAAATTATTAAAATCCTGTCTGATCTGTGATGCGGTCACATTCATAATATCACTAAGTTCCTGTGAAGACACACGCTCAATGCCCTGATCCTTAAGTTCTCCCAAATAGCGGAAATAGCGCGGCAGACGGCCGATGACCGCCTGCGATATCTCTTTCTCTTCCACAGTGCTTCCCTCCATTCCTTAAGAACCGTAAAAAAATGAAACGGTTCCTAAAAGCCTGCCCAATATTTTTATTATAAAGGTCTGTCAAAATAATGTCAATCAATTGACAGCAGGTTTTATCGCCCTTAAAATAGAATATGGAATTTCAAATAAGGAGGAAACACCATGATTTTATCATGTCAAAATATTTCCAAGGCATTTAACGAAAAAAGCATCTTGAAAAATGTGTCCTTTCACATTGAGGACTATGACAAAGCCGCTATTGTGGGCATTAACGGCGCAGGCAAGACCACGCTGCTGAAAATCATCGTAGGGGACATGGCAGCAGACGAGGGAATCGTAACGCTGTCCAAGGAGAAAACCTTCGGCTACCTCGCTCAGCACCAATCCGTGAATTCGGACCACACAATTTACGAAGAACTGCTGACGGTAAAGCAAGATTTAATTGCCTTGGAAAGCCGCATCCGTCAGGCCGAACTGGAAATGAAAACTGCCGCAGGGCCGGCCTTGGAACGGATTATGGAATCCTACGCCCAGATGACTCACCGCTTTGAGACCGACGGCGGCTACACATACCGGAGCGAGCTTACGGGCGTGCTGAAAGGACTGGGCTTCACGGAAGAAGAATTTGACAAATCAGTCTCTGCCTTGTCCGGCGGCCAGAAAACCCGGGTAGCTTTAGGCAAGCTGCTTTTATCCAAGCCCCACCTGATTATGCTGGATGAACCTACCAACCACTTGGACATGTCCTCCATCACTTGGCTGGAAACCTATCTGATGAACTATAAAGGAGCCGTCATCATCGTTTCCCATGACCGCTACTTTTTAGACCGCATTGCCAACAAAGTGATTGAAATCGATCAGACAAAGGCCACTGTCTTCACCGGCAATTACAGCGATTATGCGGCAAAAAAAGAGCAGCTCCGTGCCGCACAGTTAAAGGCATATATGAACCAACAGCAGGAAATCAAACATCAGGAAGAAGTCATTGCCAAGCTGAAATCTTTCAACCGGGAGAAATCCATAAAACGTGCCGAAAGCCGTGAGAAACTGCTGAGCAAGGTCGAACGTCTGGAAAAGCCCACCCAGGCCCGCACCGATATGCACATCACGCTGGAACCGAGATATGCCAGCGGCAACGACGTACTGTGCGTGGAAAACCTGTCCAAATCCTTTGGCGACCTCCGGTTGTTCCAAAAGATAGGTTTTGACATAAAAAAGGGAGAACATGTAGCCATTATCGGCGACAACGGCACCGGAAAGACCACTATTTTAAAAATAATTAACGGCCTGGTGTCCGCGGACAGCGGCACGCTACGCCTCGGTACCAATGTTCATATCGGCTACTATGATCAGGAACACCATGTGCTGCATATGGAAAAAACGCTGTTTGAAGAAATTTCCGACGAATACCCTGCCATGAATAACACGGAAATCCGCAGCACTCTTGCTGCTTTCCTGTTTACCGGAGAAGATGTGTTCAAGCGCATCGGCGATCTGAGCGGCGGGGAACGCGGACGTGTCTCCCTGGCCAAACTCATGCTTTCGGAATCCAATTTCCTCATTTTGGATGAGCCCACCAACCATCTGGACATTGCCTCCAAAGAAATATTGGAGGATGCCCTGAACCATTATACGGGAACCGTGCTTTATGTATCCCATGACCGCTATTTCATCAACCGGACGGCCGGCCGCATACTGGAACTGTCGGGCCGCACGCTGACCAATTACCTGGGCAACTACGATTATTATACGGAAAAGAAAATGCAGCTGGCAGAAACCGCTGCCGCCGACACTTCCGGCACGTCCCCGGTTCCTGCCGGCTCCGCCGAAGAATCGGCCGCCAAAATAAGCTGGAAAGAGCAGAAGGAACTGCAGGCCAAACAGCGAAAACGCGAAAATGACTTAAAAAAAACGGAGAGTCGTATCGAGGAATTGGAGAAAAGAGACGCGGACATTGACGCACAGATGGCACGGCCGGATGTCTGCAGGGATGTTGCCAAATTGCAGGAACTCACGAAAGAAAAAGAAGGGATTGCCGCCGAATTGGAGGAATTAATGGAACGGTGGGAAGTTTTGGAATCGGAAGGCTAAGGTATGTTTTAGCATCCTTACACACCGGGAACCACTAAACCGCCGACGGCATCCGGCCTGCATGCGGAACCATTGATTTTTCTGACCCGCTTTCGCTCTGCGGCAAACG
>CAJTVK010000151.1 GCA_910579645.1 uncultured Lachnospiraceae bacterium
CTTTTTACCGGGTGGGACGGGCGGTCCGCAGGCTCCCGGCGCAGGCCGTGCGGGCGCAGAACCGAAAATTGATTTCCGTGGCGGACTGCTGCTTAAAGTTGAAATTCAATTATTTTATACTATAATTGCATAGGGATTTGTGGTATACTCATAAAAGGTTACCGTAGCCGGGCGGGATGTAAAGAGATGGTTGGTTGGGAAGCCGGAACCGGCACAGGGGCTTATGTCTGTAACGGGGAATATTGTTCAGGGAGGAGACCTTTTATGAAGGGAAGAGAGGGAACGCTGCGGAAAATAACTTATGTATTGCTTCTTTTGACGGCTATTATCGTTTTATTCCATTGGTATACTGCAAATAACAGAAAACGTATGGAGGAACGGAATAAAAATTATGCGGAGGATTCCGCAAGGCTGAAGGTTGTGCAGATAAATGACGAACTGAAAAATGCGAAGAATCTTGTCAATGCATATATTTATTTCCTGGGAGAGAGCCTTACGGAGTCCGCCATCAGCGCACAGATGCTGAAGGAAATGGAAGCGAACTCCAGATTTGACGCGCTGCTGTTCACGGATCGGGACGGCACGGACTATGCTTCCGACGGGCGGACCTCGGATGTGACGGACCGAAGCTTTTATACGGACGGCATCAGCGGAAACAGCGGTATATCCATTATTTTCGAGCCGCATCTTTTCGATGAGACGATGGCGTGTTTCTATGCGCCTGTCTATAGCGGCGGAGAAATCATAGGTGTGCTCAGGGGAGCATATCTGGCGGAAGAATATCTGAAAAACATGCTTCACACTACTTATTTCGGCGAGGAGGCAGGCGTATATCTCTGCATGCCCGACGGAAGGGTAATTGCCAGTTCCGACGGCATGGCTTACGGGGAAAATCTGCTGGAAACGTTGGTGGAATCAGGGATATTGGATAAAACTTCCGCAGCCGATGTGCAGCGTATGCTGGATAACAATGAGGAAGGCATATTGGTATGCAGCGTCAAAAGCCAAACGGACAATATCTGCGTGAAGCACCTTCCCGATCATGATTATATTCTTGTGCAGACATTTCCCGAAAGCGTTACGCAGACTATGATAAGGGCGGAAAACTGGGTCGGAATCCAATTGGAGATGATGCTGGTGGGAATGTTTGTCCTATATATTCTGGCAGTGATTATTCAGGCAGGACGGGAAAAGAAGAAGCTGGAGCAGGAAAACAGGGAGATGGGCTATATCATAAGCGGCGTGAATACTTTGTTTACCCGTTTTAACATGGTGGACCTGGAAGCGGGGACTTATCAGTATCTGGCAGGAACCAGGCCGGAAAACGTAGGCTTGGAAGCGAAGGGCAGATATGAGGATTATGCGGAACATTTATGTTCTATTCTGGCAGAAGAAAAAGACCGGCAGGAATTGGCGGCACAGATAAAGAAAGAAGCCATTATTGAGGCTTTGGACGGGCAGGACGACCTGCGTCTGGAATGTTATGTGCGGCGCGGGGACAGGACGGAATGGGAGCATGCCAACGTAATCTGTCTGGAAAGAAAGGACGGAAAAGCCAGCAAGGTTTTATTTACCCGTCAGAATATTACGGAAGTGAAGGAAAAAGAACTGCGTGTCCGGGCGGAGATGGCGCTGGCAAACCGTAAGGAAAGACAGTATCGGATTGCGATTACGTCCGGTGCGTTCTGCAACTTTGAAATAAACGTGACAAAGGATCTGATTGAGCAGGATGTGGTACGCACGATAGACGGACGGCAGATATCCCTGCTGGAGAAAATAGGGTTGGAAGCACCGTGCAAGGCCTCCGAATGTTTTGAGAAGTGGAAACATTTCGTGCTGCGGGAGTCGCTGGAAGATTATTCGTCCACGGTGAACGTGGAGTATCTGAAAGAACGGTTCCGGCAGGGCGACAAGGAAGTGGTGGCAGAATTCTGGGGAAAGGATTCGGCGGATGGGCAGATTTGTGTCCGTCAGTCCTTTATTATGACGCAGGACGACGACACCGGCGACATCATTGCGATGGTATTGTCCAAGGAAATCACGGGACAGGTGCGCAAGCAGAGGGAGCAGACGCAGGCTTTGCAGGATGCCCTGATGCAGGCACAGCATGCCAACCGTGCCAAGACTACGTTCCTTTCCAATATGTCCCATGACATCCGTACGCCGATGAATGCAATCATAGGATTTACCACGATTGCCGTCAGCCATATAGACAATAAGGAACAGGTGAAAGACTGCCTGCAGAAGGTTCTTTCTTCAAGCAATCATCTGCTCAGCCTTATTAACGATATTTTGGATATGAGCCGGATTGAAAGCGGAAAGGTGCAGATTAAGGAGCAGGAATGCAATATTTCCGAGCTGATGCACAATTTGGTAAATATTATCCAGCCGCAGGTGAAGGCGAAACAGCTGGAACTTTTCATTGATACTTTTGAGGTGGCAAATGAAGATGTGGTGGCGGATGCCCTGAAGCTGAATCAGGTGTTTATCAATCTGCTGAGCAATGCGGTAAAATATACGCCGGCAGGCGGCACCATTACTTTCCGCATTATGCAGAAAACTACTTTCCGCCATGGATATGGGGACTACATTTTTATCATTAAGGATAACGGCATCGGGATGTCCAAAGAATTTGTGGAGCATATTTTCGAGCCTTTTGAAAGGGAAGTTACTACGACGCAGAGCGGCATTCAGGGTACCGGCTTAGGAATGGCGATTACGAAAAATATCGTGGAGATGATGGGCGGCGTCATATCCGTTGAGAGCGAAATGGGGAAAGGCAGCACCTTTACCGTAGAATTAAGCCTGAAATTGCAGGATGTGGAGAAAAATGCGGAGCAGATTAAGGAACTTCACGGACTGCGTGCCTTGGTAGTGGACGACGATTTCCATGTATGTGACAGCGTAAACAAAATGCTGAAGCAGATTGGCCTGCGGTCGGAGTGGACTACGTCCGGCAGGGAAGCGGTATATCGTGCACAGATGGCTCGGGAGGAAGGGGATTCCTACCATACTTATATTATTGACTGGCAGATGCCGGAAATCAGCGGCGTGGAAACGGCACGGAGAATACGGAGTGCAGTGGGGGAAGAGGCACCTATTATTATCCTGACGGCCTATGACTGGACGGATATAGAGGAAGAAGCAAAAGAAGCGGGAGTGACGGCATTCTGTGCGAAACCTCTTTTTATGTCGGATCTGAAGTCGGCATTGCTGGCGGCCAATAATCTGACGGATAAAGAGGACAAAGCTGCGGCATGGACTTTGGCCGACTTCAGCGGGAAGCGTATCCTGCTGGTGGAAGACATTGAACTGAACCGTGAAATTGCGGAAGTGATCCTGACGGAAACCGGTTTTTTGGTCGAGACGGCACCGGACGGGACGGATGCAGTGGCCATGGTAAGGGATTCGGAGGAGTATTATTATGATGCGGTTCTGATGGATGTACAGATGCCGATTATGAACGGATATGAAGCCACTAGGACAATCCGGAACCTGCCGAGGAAAGACGTGAAGAATCTTCCCATTATTGCCATGACTGCCAATGCATTGGAAGAGGATAAGGAGGCGGCGTTAAAGAACGGAATGAATGCGCATATTGCAAAGCCGCTGGATGTGGATGTCTTTATCGAAGTGCTTGGAAGATATTTGAAATAAAGGAAGGGGAGGGGAAAGGGAAGAGGAGAAAGGCGTTTGCCCTTGAGGAGGGACGAACTTCGGCAAATACAGAATTAAGCCTGGAATCCGGTTATTTGTCGGATTTCCAGGCTTTTTGCGATGCGTAGGGTGCGTAAGGAAATCGGCTGCTTTACTACACTCAATTGTGACGAACATTCGTCAGAAAATGTTTTAAGACATGCTTTGGTTCGGTTTAGGTATTTTTTTGTCGGTGTGGAGGATATGGTTAATAAGCCAGCCGAGCAAAAATTCCAACAGGTTCTGTAGGTATTCCTGCGGATTGTTATCCACTTCCTTCAAATCAATATTTTCCAGCTTATCAATAAAAGCTTCATGCGCCCGTTTCTGTGCAGGAAGGCCTTCATAACGGATGCTTTCCATATATTCTTCTTCGTCGCCGAAATGTTCTATGGTATAGGCTTTCAGTTCATCCAGGATATCAATGATTTTGTCGTAGCCGGAAGAGGCATCGTAGGATTTTACCAACTGGCTGGCTCTGTCCACAATGCGGAAAAGTTCCTTATGTTCCCTGTCCACCAATTCAATGCCTACCAAATATTCATCGGTAAATTCGCAGGGATTTTCCTTTACCATCCATTCTTCCAAAGGAGGAAGCTTCCCGATCAGGATGTCGCTGCTGAGGATATGGCGGTAAAGCCATTTTGCCAGGAAGCTAACCAAGTCGGCAAGAACCCGCTGCTGATCTTTCATGTCGTCAATATTGATTAAGTCAAATTCAAGTATTTTTTCACGGAAAAAAGCATGCTGGGGACGCTGGAGAATTAACTCCGGGTCGCAGATTTTAGCCATATATTCCTCTTCGTGGGTAAAATGCTCTTCGGCATATTGGTCAAGTTCCGAAATGATATCTTTCAGCCGCTGATAATAGTCACTGTGATAATCCGTCGTCACAAGGATATATGCCCTGTTCAGTATGTCGAAAAGATATCTGTGCTCTTCGTCAACCTGTTCTATTCCTATCATACAGTCGTCGGTAAATTCAAACATTGCAATCGTCCTTTCTTGGAACGTGCCTTGAAATGCTTTCTGTCCGATATGCGCCGCAAGATGCGGGAGTGTCAAAGCATGTGTGCACAAAATCACACGGATTGCGGTGTGCAGGCGGCAGAAAAGATGTTTCGGCACGCGCCGATATTATGTAATGAAACTGTTGCTGCCATGGCATGCGGAAACAGCCATGGCCTATAGACATGACTGTATTATACCAAAAGGAGGAAAAAGTGTAAAGGCACAATGAGCCGTTTCCCTCCGGCAGGGAGATATCATCCGTTCATTATATACAAAAATGGGGGAACGGAGTATAATACGGATAATGTATATAATAAATGGGAGGGATATATGACGGACAGTAAAAAAATAAAAGAAATTTTGTTTTTCTTGAATGCAGATCTGTGCGTTCGGAAATGCGGAAACAGGAAAAGGAGGCGGGAATATGTGGACATGCACAAAATGCGGGCGCAGTTTTGAACATCGGAATCAATCCCACTATTGCGGGAAAGCACCCCAGACAATCGAGGAATATATTCAGGCACAGACGGAATCGGTACGACCCTTTTTGAACCGAATGCGGGAAACCGTCGGGGCGGCTCTTCCGGAAGCGGAGGAACGCATTTCATGGGGGATGCCAACATATTGGAAGAGACGCAATATTATACATTTTGCGGCAAACAAGAACCATATCGGTTTATATCCCGGAGAAGAGGCAGTGGCATTTTTTGCAGACCGGCTCAAGGAATATAAGACCAGTAAGGGAGCCATCCAATTTCCTTACAGCGAGCCGCTGCCGCTGGAACTGATTGAGACAATCGCAAAATGGTGTTATGCCGAAAACCGATAAATTTACTTAGGAAAAGGAGGAGAACTGTTATATGTGGTTTTTATTTGCAATTTTATCCGCAATATTTGCGGCGCTGACTTCCATACTTGCCAAGGTTGGCATAGAAGGGGTGAATTCCAATCTTGCCACGGCAATCCGGACCGTGGTGGTATTGGCAATGGCATGGATGATGGTATTTGTCACCGGGGCACAGAAAGGACTGGCGGGAATCGGCAGGAAAAGCTGGATATTCCTTATCCTTTCGGGACTGGCTACCGGAGCCTCTTGGCTCTGTTATTATAAGGCGCTTCAGATGGGGGAAGCTTCGAAGGTAGTGCCGGTTGACAAGCTGAGCGTCGTCATTACGCTGGCGTTGGCATTTGTCTTTCTGCACGAAAGCTTTACCGTAAAATCATTGGCGGGGGCGGTGCTGATTACCGCCGGGACACTGGTAATGGTAATTTGACGTTTTCCACGGGAATCAATTTTCGGATTTGCATCTGTGCCGGGCATTTTGCCGGCTTGCATTGTCGTTGCCGTATTCTTCCGGCCGAAACACAAACGCAGGCACAGAACCGAAAATTGATTCCCGTATTTTTTTCTTTTGTTGGTTGACATATAGAAAAATTATGATATAATGAACATATGAGCAGTTGTTCATATGATAATACAGAGTCTCGGAACATATTTGAAAATGTTTTCTGACGGATGTGTGATATATAGTAAATGGAAAATGAAAATACGTTTGTTATTATCTATCATTTGCAGGAGTTTAAGATGACAGGAAGGGTTTTCGGGCAGGTTCCGGGAAAAAGGAGGGCGGCAGGTGCGTAGGAGAGAGGAAGAACCCATTGAGCGGTGCGAATATATCCATGTGCATGAGGACATCGTGGCAGAAGTGAATAAGCAGATGCCGGAGGAAGATAAGCTGTATGACTTGGCCGATTTTTTTAAGGTATTTGCGGATTCCACAAGGATTAAAATACTTTATGTGCTGATGTGCTCCGAGATGTGCGTATGCGACTTGGCAGGGATTCTGAATATGACCCAGTCGGCGATTTCCCATCAGCTGCGTACGCTGAAGCAGATGGATCTGGTGAGGAACAGGCGGGAAGGGAAAACGGTTTTCTATTCTTTGGCAGACGGGCATATTAAGGCCATACTGAGCCAGGGGCTGGACCACATTGAGGAAGAGGATTGAAGCCGCGGCAGCTTATGCACTTTTGCATCTGCCTGCGCGTCTGTGTTAGGCTCCTTGGGGAGCGGGCTGCCGGCGGACTGGATGGCATGCAGGCAAACCGCCGGATGTAACCGTATAGGTGAAAAAATTTATGGGAAAGCAGGAGGAGAAAGAGATGAGGAAAACTTATATTTTGGAAGATTTGGATTGCGCACATTGTGCGGGGGAAATCGAGGCTGCGGTAGGTAAGCTGGCCGGGGTCACGAGCAGCACGGTAACTTTCCTGACACAGAAGCTGGTGGTGGAAGTGGAGGATGCGAAGGCAGACAAGATTACTAAGGAAATAAAGAAGGTTGTGAAGAAGTTTGAGCCGGATGTGGAAGTGGTGGAAAAATAAGGCGGAAGACGGAACCGGCAGGGGGTAAGTATGAGTAAAAAACTGAAAAAGAGGATAAGGCGGGTGGCAATTGGGGCGGCGGTTTATTTGGCGGCAGTGCTGCTGTCCCGTTTTCTTCCCGGCATGAACGGATATATGACACTGGTTTTGTTCCTGGCGGCTTATCTGGTGATTGGCGGGGATGTGGTAAAAAATGCGGTGATGAATATTGGGCACGGGCAGATCTTTGACGAAAATTTCCTGATGATGATTGCCACGGTAGGTGCTTTTTTCGTAGGCGATTATCCGGAGGCAGTGGCGGTCATGCTCTTTTATCAGGTCGGAGAGTGTTTTCAGTCTTATGCGGTGAATAAGTCCAGAAAGTCCATTACGGCGTTGATGGATATCCGGCCGGACAGCGCCAATGTCATCCGGAACGGGGAAACGTCAGAAGTAATGCCGGAGGAAGTGGAAATCGGAGAAACGATTCTGATAAAGCCGGGGGAGCGGATTCCTTTGGACGGAGTGATTCTGAAGGGCAGTTCTTCCTTAGATACCATGGCACTGACCGGGGAAAGCGTTCCCAGGGATGTGGAGACGGGGGACGGTGTCATAAGCGGCTGCGTTAACTTAACCGGTGTGCTGGAAGTGGAAGTCAGCAAGAAGTTCGGCGAGTCAACGGTGGCAAAGATATTGGACTTGGTGGAAAATGCCGGCAGCAAGAAGTCGGAAGCGGAACACTTCATTACCAAATTCGCCAGATATTATACGCCCATTGTAGTAGGCTGTGCCGTGCTTTTGGCGGTTATCCCGCCTTTGGCGGCAGGGGGAGGCTGGTCTGTATGGATATACCGGGCACTGAGTTTCCTTGTGATTTCCTGTCCTTGCGCGTTGGTCATCAGTATCCCCCTCAGTTTCTTCGGAGGTTTGGGCGGTGCCGGCAAATCAGGGATATTAATTAAGGGAAGCAATTATCTGGAAGCTCTTGCGGATGCGGAAATGGTGGTGATGGATAAAACGGGAACACTTACCAAAGGAACTTTTACCGTGAATAAGCTGGTTCCGGCGGAAGGGACAAAGGAAGAGGAATTGCTGGAGAAGGCGGCGTATGCGGAAAGCTATTCCAACCATCCGATATCCCGCTCTTTGGAGGAAGCCTATCTGGCGCGGGGGAAGGAAATCGATGCCGCGCGGGTGGGCAGCGTGGAAGAACTTGCGGGACATGGTGTCCGTGCGTCGCTGGACGGAAAAAATATCTATGCCGGTAACGACAAGCTGATGAGGAAGCAAGGACTGGAGCCGGAAAGCGTGGACGAAATCGGAACCGTGGTGCATGTGGCAGAGGATGGGGCTTATCTGGGATATATCGTCATTGCGGACGAAGTGAAAACGGATGCGAAGGAAGCGGTGGAAGGTTTCAAGGCCGCCGGAATGAAAAAGATTGTCATGCTGACGGGGGACAGGAAAAGGACGGCGGATTATGTGGCAGAGCAGCTGGGCGTGCCGGAGGTATATTCCGAACTTCTGCCGGGCGATAAGGTGGATCGGGTGGAGCGGCTGATTGCGGCAAAGTCCGAGAAAGGGAAGCTGATTTTCGTAGGCGACGGCATCAATGACGCGCCGGTGCTGGCCAGGGCGGATATCGGCGTGGCCATGGGAGGCCTTGGCTCCGATGCGGCAATCGAAGCGGCAGACGTGGTAATCATGACCGACGAACCGTCAAAAATCGTGCGTGCAATACAGATTTCAAAGAAAACCTTGGGAATCGTGAAGCAGAATATTGTGTTTGCCATTGGCGTAAAGGTACTTGTGCTGTTGCTTGCCGCATTGGGGATGGCTTCCATGTGGGCTGCGGTGTTTGCCGATGTGGGAGTGGCGGTCATTGCCATATTGAATGCCATGCGGGCGATGAGATGAGGAAGGTTTCGCATAGAAGCGGATAAGGAAATACGAAGAATTCCCGGAAAACCGGTGTGGCAGGGGCCGTGCCGGTTTTCTGCATGTGTGCCCGGTGGGCACACGTTCTAACGGGTGAAAGTCCCCAATCCGCCCGGCAGTGGGAAGGATACAGCCGAACACCAAGGGTGTCCACCGCGAGGGGAATCTGAAGGAAGGTGAAGGCAAATCTCTGGTCTGACGAACAGAAACTACATCAGGCTATGCACAGGGGTAAGGCCGCAAAACAGGTCAAAGCCCAATAACTGTACGGAACTGTGCATAGTAAATGTGGCAGATATGTGGAGAGAAAGAAACGTGTGATACCCGGGGAGGTCTCACGGACGCGGCAGAGACGATAAAATATTCGTGGCCACGGAGCAAAACCAGCCGTGAGAAGTCAGCAGAGGCCATAGTACCATGGCGGTTGCAAACGCCATGGAAAGGGCTGAACTTTAGGAGATGTGAGTAAATGAATGTAACCAAAGATGGGTTCAAGGACAGACAACTTCATATGGAAGACTATCTGCAAATGGAATCTGCGGAACAGAAAGA
>CAJTVK010000152.1 GCA_910579645.1 uncultured Lachnospiraceae bacterium
CCCTGGCCTTGAAATTGAAACTTTTGATAAACTTTTAAACTTTACAAGGCACTAGTACATCTAGAATTGATTTCTTTTTTCCATCCGCTTCACGCGCCGGCAATTATCATGCTTTCGGTATACTGCCATTACATGATAGGAAAGGAATCCACATTATGCCAAAGAAGACACAGCAGTTAAAGCCCGATACGGTACTGAAAAATTACTGGAACGACAACGGACAGTTTGCCGATTTGTTCAATGCCGTGCTTTTTCACGGCGAACCGGTAATTTCTCCAAAAGAACTGGAAGAAATGGATACCGAAGAGTCCTCCGTTCTGGAACATGGGGAATATGCCGAAAGCATCACCGCATCCAGAGACGGCATAAAAATATGTAAAAAATCTCTGACATACGGAACGGCATTCGTCATTCTCGGCTTGGAGCATCAGGAACATATACACTACGCCATGCCGATGCGCGTCATGGGATATGATTATGGCACCTACAGAAAGCAATATGACTGTAATGCAAAGAAATACCGCAAAGCAGACGGGTTAACCGATGCGGAATACCTGTCGGGCATGAAAAGAACAGACCGCCTCACCCCCGTCATCACCCTTGTTGTCTATACTATGGCGAAAATCCATGGGACGGATCCACCACTCTTCACGGCATGCTGAATCTTCCGGACAAAATGAAGCCATTTGTCAATGACTATAAAATGATCCTCGTAGAAGCCAGACAGAATAACCTAATACTCCATAATATGAACAATATCGCTTTTTTTGATATGCTGAAAGTTATTTTAGATAGAAGCATACCGAAGAATGAAGCAAAGAAAAAAATCATAGACTATGCAGTAAAACATAATGTAGACAAAACCGTAATCATGACAGTTGCAGGAGCAACCAACAGCCATATTGATTATAATGCTTTTGAAAAAGGAGATGGTGATATGTGTACTTTATTTGAAGAAATTGCAAAAGAAGGCCGGGCTGAAGGTAAAGCTGAAGGTAAAGCTGAGGGCATCATTGAAACAGGACTAGATTTGGGTCTGTCCAAACATGACATTTTAGTAAGGCTGCAGACAAAATTAAACATATCCCCGCAGAAAGCACAGGAATACTTTGCCATTTTTGGCGGTCAGCCGGAATAAGAAACATCTATTCTCGGAACCGTAGTTTACTTTCCTTCGGGCACATTTACCGCTGAATGAAGGTAAGTTACGGCTCCGCTTTGCCTGTTCCGCACCATTACCGCATTAAAATTTCTAGTACATCGTTGCATTAGTCCTTGAGTAATCAGTGCTTCATGTTTGCGTCAGGACAAGGCGGAAGAGGGAGGCGATGCGGTGCATCGTTGACCGATGACAACGCGGCACTGGCACAAACCATGCAAAGCAAAACTATAACCGGAAGAAGACGGCAGCTTCCCACAGCTTCACACCACCTTCGCAATAAACCCGGCCAGCTCCTCCGGCGTCATCGCCCCCACCGAAGCTCCCATATCGGCCAGGACTGCCGCCGCACGCCTGTCATAATTGGGGTTTGCCTCCATATCCAATGCGGTCAATACCACCAGCTTTGCCCCGCTCTCAATAATCCCCTTGCTGACCTGATACATATTCTGGTATCCGCCTCCCTCATACAAATCCGAAACCAAAACCACCATGGTGCGGTAAGGGAAATCAATGAGCCGCTCACAATAAGAAAGCGCTCCTGCAATATTTGTCCCGCCGCCCAGCTGGATGCTCATCAAAGTCTCCACCGGGTCACTGACATAACCGCTTAAATCCACCACATTGGTATCGAAAATCACCAGTTTGGTATCCAGCATAGGAAGCTTTGCAAAAATCCCCGCCATAACCGCGCTGTGTATGACGGAATCCAGCATGGAGCCGCTTTCGTCCACGCAGATGATTACCCGCCACTGATTATATTTCTTCATGCGGGCATTGAAATAAACCTGCTTCAGCACAAGCTGCTGCCGCTCCGTATCATAATTCTGCAGGTTCCTCTTTATGGTCTTTTTCATATCCAGATTGCGCACCGAACGCACGGGACTGCTGGAATTCCGGTTCAGCCTGCCGAAGAAAGCTTTCTGCATATCCTGTTCCAATTTCCGCATCAGTTCTTCTGCCACCTTGCGGACAATTTCCCGGGCCAGAACAAGCACCTCCCCTTTCATCATATGCTTCAGCCCCAGTATCGTCTTCAGCAGTTCCTTATTGGGCTCCAGTTTCCGAAGCACCTCAGGATCCGTCAGCAGTTCCGTCATGCCGTATTTCTCCAATGCATGATGCTCCATGATTTCTACGGTCTGTTTCGGAAACAGCTTCTTCACTTTAGCAAGCCAGTGCGGAACCGTAAGCCGGGAATCCCCGCTCCCGCCCCCTTCCTTCCTGATTCCCTGCTCTTCCCCATATTCCCTGTCATACAGGTAGTCCAAGGCTTCTTCCATATCCATCAGTCTCACATTTTCTTCGGAAAAAGATATCTGCCCGGCAGCATATTTCCCAAGCACAAGCCGCCAGCGGTTCAGAATCTCCTGTTTGTCCGCCATATTTTCCTCTCCCACCTATGTTTCACATTCACTTCATAGCCCAAGGCCATTCTCTTCCGCCGCCGTTCCCGGAATCAGCCGGCCGCTTTATGAAAAAGCATTGTCCTATAACCTAAATAGATTTCCATGTATGCCAATTATCTTTACACTTTCCCTGCCTTATGCATGGCTGCACTTGCATATTCATCCAGTTCCCTGCCGTACCCGTACCAATCCGGCATCACTTCCCCGAGCCGCATAATATCCTCTCTCTTGCTTCCGTGAAGCCCGGCTGCCATCCCTGCAATCCGGTCGGTTTCCGACGGCGTGAAATATGTGAACGCCATCCGCAGCTGGGGGAGCAGTTCCATGAATTCCCCTTCTTCCACCTGCCCGAAAAAACCGTCCAGCATCCCCAATATCTGACCCCCGATAAAAATCAGATCCTTAGCCGTATAAAAAAGCCCTCGGAAAAATACCGCCGTCTGCAGCATCTGTTCCCTCGTCCCTGTCAGATACCCACGGCAGGCCGCTTCCACCGCTTCCGCCGTCTCCCGCCCGCTTCCGTACAGTATTCCGTGGATGCATCCATACAGCCCCGCATGGATTCCCGTATCCCGCAGCATCCGGCACAACGCATCATAGTAAGCTTCTTTTTCCTGCCCCATATCCATATGTTCCCTGCCCGTAACCTGATACAGCAGCTTTAGGGCATCCATACAGGAACCCAGATTCTCGTCCTTAATGCCCCCCATGGAAGGAAGCAGCATAATCAGCTTCCGCACGGCGGCATGGAGCAATTCCCTCGTTTTCAGTTCCGAACTATACAGGGGGCTCAGTTCTTCCATCATCATCAGGGATTTCAGCGCATCGGCAATGGAATAAAAATCCCCGTCCTGCAAAATCATTTCCTGCACCCGGCCGTAGACCGCCTCCTGCTGCCCGGACAGCCCCATCTCGAATACCTTCGTCAAAAGCACTGCCGCCTCCCCGGCGCCCATATCCTTCCTTAACCGCTCCCGCACCAGACTGTCCGCCGCCTCTTCCACCGTCGCTCCATGGACGGATACGTCAATCAGCGCCGCCGGAACCTGTGCGCTCCATTTATATTTCCATACTTCCCGCAGCAGGTTCTTATCCTTCTTCCTCTGTAAGTCGGGTCCTTTGATCCGTCTGGCAAAAGAAGTCTCCAGATATACCATGCGGTGCAGGAACATACTCATGTTCCGATGCTTCTTTCCGGAAAATATGGACAGTGTCACCTCTGTCTCCATGGCAGAATGAGCCTTTAACCCGAAACCTTTGCACTGCAGTTCAAAGTCTCTGATGATGGGCGGCACGTCCGCCTCCCGGCAAAGCTTTCCCATCCCCCGGCCCGTCATCTGCTTCCGCAGAATCCGCAAGGGCGTATCCGTGGCAATATTATATTCCCCTTTCACATAAGATGCCAAAACCGCATCCCACAGTTCATAAGCCCCCGGCTGCGGCTTCCCCCTCAGCCCGGCCAGCCCCTCTGCCATCTGCCAGGCGCAGATTTCGTCATAGGTGGAAAGATATCCTTCCTTCTTCCTCACCTCCTTGCCCGAAGAGACGAGAAAATCCAATACCGCTTTGCCATACGTCCTTTCCGGTTCCTCCATCCCTTCCCATATCTTCTGATAAAACCCGGTAAAAGGCATGCCGCTGGCATAGCCGTTCAGGGAATCCGCGGCTTCCATGGTATAAGGCATCATATATACACTCTGGTCTTTTTCCGGCACTCTGCCCGAAAGCTTTCCGGCTTCTTTCAGCGTATGTTCCCAATTTTCCCCGGACAGCCGTTCCGCCAGCCCTGCCGTATGAAACCCTCCGGTAACTACCAAAATCCGGTACAAGCCTTCCTCCGTCCCGTTCCCGCCATGGAAGGCTTTTCCGTCCGGGCCGTGCCCTGCGGCCCACTGCGCAATCCGCGCCGCCATATGCGCCTCCCGTTCCAGACAGCCCTCTTCTGCCAATGCTTCCTCGGGCGTATTCTCCCTGGCCAGCCTACAATAAACGCCCAGATGGGAAAACCAAGCGCCGCTTTCCTCATACAGCCCTTTCAGTTCAAAATATTTTTCCCAGAATTCGTCGAAATTACGAAGCCCTGTCTTTTCACAAAGCCGCCGGATATATGCATTCCGGGACAGCAGGTAGTCATCGTTATAATTATTCTTTTCCCCGTCCTTGCGAAGCCCTTTCCCTTCCGAAGACGCCGCCAGAATATCCCCGTAAGGCAGGTCGATAAATGCCGCCGGAATCCCTCTTTCCGCCGCCGCGCGCACGGCGGTAAGTTCCGGCGAATATTCCAGGAACGGATAGTAGCATTTGTAATGCCCCTTGTCCTGCGTAATCTTCCCTGTCTTGTCATAATAAGAATAGTATATGGCGAAAGGCCCCTTCGTTCCCTCATCCGTCATCACCGGCAGCAAAGCGTTGGCATTGTCCGGCCCTTCCACCAGAACCGCGCAGGGCTTCCACTCCTCCATCACTTTCCTTATCTGAAGAGAACAGGCCGGGCTGTGATGCCGTACCGGAAGCAGCATTATTTCAGCCATTTCCTCGCTTCGTAATATTGTTTCCATAATCCACCCTCTTTACTGCTCTTATCCTTTATCACCGTCTGGAAATATCCCTTTACTTTTTCCAAATCCTCCTTATTCTCCTTGGAAACGGCTCCCACCAAATTCTGAACCAGGCAGTCCACGTCCATCCGCCCGTCGCCGTAATAATATCCGGTCAGCAAGGTCTGATAATAAACGGACACTGCCTCCGCCGTGCTCATGACCGCCGCCGGCTTATCAATCCGATGTCCGTAAGAGGAAACCCCTTCCCGCAGTTCATGATAGGTGGAAGCCAGCAAATCCGCCACATCCTCATCCAACTCCGTCTCAAGCTTGCTTTCTTTTGCCAGCTTCCCTGCCTCATTCAAAATTATCTGCTTTTCCATGGACACTTCCCTGACCGGCATCACCGTCTCGAAATTAAAACGCCGTTTCAGCGCGCTGCTCATCTCATTGACACCCTTGTCCCTCGTATTGGCCGTCCCGATGACATTGAACCCCGGACGTGCAAACAAAAATCCCTCGTCCCCCAATTCCGGCACATTCAATACCTTATCGCTGAGCACGCTGATTAAGCTGTCCTGAATTTCCGCCGGAGTCCTTGTAATCTCTTCAAACCGCGTAAGAATCCCTTTCTCCATGCCTACATACAGCGGAGCCGGAACCAACGCTTCCCGGTTCGGCCCTTTCGCCAGCAGCAAAGCGTAATTCCAGGAATATTTTATCATATCTTCGGTAGTCCCTGCGGTTCCCTGAATGGTATTGGTACTCACGCCGCTGATTGCCGCCGAAAGCATCTCCGAAAGCATGGTTTTTGCCGTCCCCGGCTCCCCCACCAGCATCAGCCCCCGGTTCCCCGCCAGCGTGACGATGCACCGCTCCACCAAAGCGTCATTGCCGAAATATTTCTTTTCCACCCGATATTCTTTCCCCTGATAAATAACGGGTTTCGCACTCCCCAGAATAAACGTGCGCACTGCCTTGGGCGACATCTGCCAGTTTGCCGGCCTGCGCCCCGTGTCCGTGTTTTTCAGTGCCTCCAATTCTTCCCTATACCTCTCCTCTACCGGCGGCTTGATACTTTCCTGCATTTCTTCCCTCATTTCTGCGCGGCCGTTTACATCCGGCATAGCTGCGGATGCCGCGCCGACTCCGTTTTCATTTCCCACTTTCTCTGCCTCATATTTTCTCTACCCGAAGCGTCTGGGCCGGCTGACGCAGATCCTCCCTGACTCGGTGTCAATCACCGAATTGGTATATTCCAGCAATCCGGTTTTATCCACATAGATTTTGGAACGCAGTGCCTTGCCGAACTTTTCCGTTCCCGCATTCAGATAAATCCCCATCCCGCCTCCTTCCCACAGCCTTTTCAATGCGCAATGTCAAACACCGACCGCACCCGGAACTGCTTTGCATCCCCTTCCACGATTTTCACCCGTTTCTCCCCTGCCTGCATGTCAAAAAAGTTATCGGACAGCCGCACATCCCCGTCTGTCCCCTCTATGCAGACCTTCTGCGCAAATGCCGCCGCTCTTACCACCACTTCATCCCCCTGCACGCTGCAGGTAAGCTGTGGGTCTAAAAAACGGTAATGCTTCGGTGCGGTAAACAGGCAGTTATTGGCGGATACCGTTTCCCCGTCCACCACAAACTCATAATCCAAGTTTATGGACAGTTCATCGTACGCCGCGAGATCCATTTTTTCCAGCCATACCCCGGACAGCGCCGGAACCGTCACCTGCTCACTGCCCTCCGTCAGCACGCTGCTGTCCGGGCTGCGCAGCTTCCACCGCACCTGACCGCTTACCTCCCGCATGGTTTCGTTTGCCACATGGAGCCTTGCCGACTTCTCAATCGGTGCGGGCTGGGCTATGCAGAACGGCCTTTCGCTCAGTTCCCCTTTTTCCTCACAGGAAACCATCACCGGCGCAAACATCCTCTTTTCCGCATAGTGCAGGGCTTTCCACCGGCCGTAATAATCAATGCTGGACCAGGAAGCCACCGGCCAGATATCGTTCAGCTGCCATACTACCGCACCCATACAGCGTCCCCGGTACCGGCGGAAATGCTCCACCCCGTACCGGATGGCATCCGCCTGCAGCAGCTGGGAGGCATAGAGTAAACTGTCAAAATCTTTCGGATAAAGGTAAGTTGCCGACAGATAATTCATAATCTTACCGTTTGCCGCCTGATTCCGCTGATGCATCTCCATCACTCTGGAGAAAATATTCCGATCCTCCTCCCGGGTAAAGGTCTCCACCGTCCTCAGGCAGGGAAACGACTGGAAACCGAATTCCGACAGATAACGGAACCGGAATTTCCGGTATTCGGTAAAAGGCTTATTGCCATGCCATACATCCCAATAATGGGTATCCCCGCGGTTCTCGTCCCAAGGATTGTCATAATTGCCGCCGGAAGAAGGGGAGGACGGCCAATAAAAGGTCTGGGGATCCTCCTCTTTCAGAATCTTGGGGATAATATATTCGAAAATTTTAATGTAATCATACTTCTGTTTCTCGGACGGTTTCCATGCCCCGTCCAGAGTCTGCGTCTCCATCTCATTATTGCCGCACCAAAGCCCGAGACAGGCATGATGCCTGATCCGCCTTACGTTTTCCCTGATTTCCTCCGTGATATTGGCCTCAAATTCATCGTCCAGTTCATAGGACGCACAGGCAAACATAAAGTCCTGCCAGACCACAAGCCCCAATTCGTCACATATATCATAAAAAAAGTCGTCCAAGTAATAGCCGCCGCCCCAGACACGGATGCAATTGTAATTGACCGCTATGCAGTCCTCTAACAGCTTTCTCGTCCTCTGCGCCGTGACACGGCCAAGAATATTGTCCTCCGGGATATAGTCCGCACCCATGGCAAATATTTTCACGCCGTTCACCTCATGGGCAAAACAGTTCCCCCACCGGTCGGCTTCCGTATTCACCGTCATCGTCCGCAGCCCGATACGCTTTTCCCACAAGTCCAGCAGCTTCCCGTCCCCGTCTTCCAGCCTTACCTGTACCTGATACAGCGGCTGTTCCCCATAACCGTGGGGCCACCACAAAGCCGGATTTTCAATCCGCAGTTTATACCTATTCTCCCCTGTCCCCGGCTCATAAATCTGTCCGTCCGGCCCGGTCACTTTGATTTTCACTTCCGTACGGTCAGCCCTTACTTCCTTCCCTCCGGTTCCGTCTGCATTTTTCTGCGCTCCGGCTCCGCCTGCGCTCTCTTTATGTCCACTTTCTTTATGGTCACCCTCTTTGCCGCAGGATCCGTCACGGAATAGTTCCACCGTTACATCCACATCCAGTTCCACCGCATCCGCTTCATGCACCTGTGTCACATACACCGATTCCAGTCTTGCATTTTCCACCGCCAACAGCCATACCTTTCGGAAAATACCCGCATCGGGCAGCCTCGGCCCCCAGTCCCACCCGGACATGCAGTGGGCCTTCCGTAAATGGGGAAAGCCTTCGATGCATTCCAAGCTGCCGCCGGTATAGACTTTTCCGTTTTCTTCCCTGCAGAATTGCGTGGGGGAATGAAATATCACCTTCAGTTCGTTCACTCCGGCTCTTGCCAATTCCTGTACATCATATTCCCAGCTTCGGTACATATTGCAGGCATGTCCCAGGTATTCTCCGTTCCAGTAAATGTCCGCCAAAGTATCCAGCCCGTCAAACCGCAGCAGGAGCCCGTCTGCCTGCAGCAGTTCTTCCTCCACTTCCACTTCCGTCAGAAACTCAAAATCATTTTCCATCAGCTTCAGGGCATCCAATTCGTTATCCCTGTAATACGGGTCCGGCATCAAGCCTTTTTCCAGCAAAGTGCCGTATACAGACCCGGGTACCGCGGTATTTATATACTCTTCCGGAATTCCATACACATTATCTCCCAATATACGCATTTTCCATATGCCGTCCAGTTCTTTCTTAAGCATTCTTTTTTCCGCCTTTCGTTCTGTTATTTCTTGTTTTCTTTTTGTCTGTTTTTTCTTTATTCGCTTTCACAAGATCATTGGCTCCTGTCTTTTCTCCTGTATGCCTGCCTTTCTTTCCCCTGGCGATTACCTCTTTTGAAAAAAATTGTATCATAAAGCAGGCGGAATGCAAACCTTTTTCCTTTGTTTTATCCGGTAAGTTATGATGGGGACGGAGGACAGAGGACAGAGGAGGCGGAGAAGCACTTGGGGCCTGGCAGTCTTTGCTCCCTGTCTTGGGGCATGGGCCGGCCGGGACGGCATATAGGTTTCCGGTTCCGTCTGAAAAAATGATGATATTTCTTACTGCTTTTTCGGCTCC
>CAJTVK010000153.1 GCA_910579645.1 uncultured Lachnospiraceae bacterium
TCTGAAAAATCAATGGTTCTGTGCACGGGCCGGCTGTCTTGCCGCAGGGCATTGGCTGTCCGCAGGGTTCCGGGTCCGGCAGCTGTGCAGGCAGAAAACCCAAAATCGATTTCCGTGCGCTCTAATACTCCAAGGTATCCAAATATTTCATATAATTAACAACCATCAAGGCAATTTTAAAGGTCAGGGCATCATCAAAGGTACGGATATCCAGCCCCGTGCTTTTTTCCAGTTTCTCAATCCTATATACAAGAGTATTGCGGTGCACAAACAATTGCCTTGAGGTTTCCGAGACATTCAGGTTATTTTCAAAGAATTTATTTATGGTATTCAATGTCTCCTCGTCAAACTCCATGGGCACATTATCCCCGAAAATCTCTTCAATAAAAATCTTGCACAGATTAATCGGCAGCTGATAAATCAGCCTTCCGATTCCCAAAGTATTATAAGCATTCACTTTCTTCTCCACATAGAAGATTTTCCCCACATCCAAGGCCATTTTGGCTTCTTTATAGGATTTGGACACGTCCTTCAGTTCCCCTACTATCGTTCCGTATGCCACGCGCACATTCAGCATGGCCTCCGTACTCATCATATCCACAATCGTCTGTGCCGTCTGCTCCACCACTTCATAGCCTTCCCCTTCTTCCAACGACTTAATCAGAATGACATTCCTTTCATCCACTGCCGTAATGTAATCCCCTGACTGATTGGAAAATAACCCTGACAGCAATTCGGAAGCAGTCCCGTCCTTCTCCACTTTCGTTTCCACGATAATAATGACCCGAGGCACAGATGCCTCGATATGGAGTTTCTTCGCACGATTGTAAATATCAACCAGCAGCAAATTATCCAGCAATAAGTTTTGGAAGAAATTGTTGCGGTCAAAACGCTCTTTATATGCCACAATCAGGTTTTGAATCTGACAAACTGCTATTTTCCCAATCATATATGCTTCGTCGCTTGTCCCCCTGGCAATCAGAATATAGACAAGTTCTCCCTCATCCCGTATCTTCAGCAAATGGTCCGCACCAATCACCTGACTGTCTGCAGGAGAAGCCGCAAAATCAGTGACAATTCCTGTCATGACCAATTTTGCGTCAAACGTGGAGGCAACCGCCATACCGTCTAAATCAAATACACAAAGATCCACTTTTGTTATGCCGTGCAATTCCTCAATGCTTGTCTTAATCACCTGACTTGATATCATATTCTAATCCCATGCCTTTCCCAAATTATATAAGCCGCTCTGTAACCCTATCTATATATAATGATAAATTATTTTATGCATTTCTGCAAGGCTATTCGTCGGAAAACCACGGAAATCAATTTTCCTGTCTGTGCAATCAAGTTCTTCCCTGCCCGCCACGCGCCCTGTGCGCCGCATCAGCGGCATATTTCATCTGCACAGGGCTGTGCATAAATAATGAGGGAGATGCTTCCGCATCTCCCTCATAACTTCTAAATATGGATGTACTAGTTTGTGATAACCTGCTCTGTTTCTTTGTCAAATACATGAATCTTTTCAACATCGAATGCAAATTTAACTGTATCGCCCGGTCTTGCCGTTGTACGGGAATCAACCCTTGCAGTAATCGGGAACTCAGCCAAATCAAAGTATAAGTAAACTTCTGCACCGAGCAATTCATAAACTTTGATGGTTGACTCAAATACACATTTTGCATTCTGGATGTATGCTTCGGAATCATATACATCTTCCGGACGGATACCGAATGTAACTTTCTTGCCTGCATAACCGCCGTCGATTAACTTCTTGGATTTTGCCGGAGGAAGCGGAATGCTACTGCCTGCAACTTTCAGGCTGGCTGTGCTGCCGTTTACTTCTACTTCTGCATCTAAGAAGTTCATCTGAGGGGAGCCCATGAACCCTGCAACAAACAGGTTTCTCGGCTTCTCATATAAGTTCTGAGGTGTGTCAACCTGCTGAACAACGCCGTCTTTCATAACAACGATTCTGGTACCGAGCGTCATAGCCTCTGTCTGGTCATGTGTTACATAGATAATGGTTGTGCCTAATCTCTGATGCAGTTTTGCAATTTCAATACGCATCTGTACACGCAGCTTTGCATCCAAGTTGGAAAGAGGCTCATCCATAAGGAATACCTTAGGGTTACGAACGATAGCACGCCCCATGGCAACACGCTGTCTCTGACCACCGGAAAGAGCCTTCGGCTTACGGTCAAGGAGCGGAGTCAGATCAAGGATTTTAGCAGCTTCTTTTACCATCTTATCAATTTCATCCTTCGGAACTTTTCTTAACTTAAGCCCGAAAGCCATATTGTCATATACGGACATATGAGGGTACAAAGCGTAGTTCTGGAATACCATCGCAATATCTCTGTCCTTAGGTTCCACATCGTTTACTACCCTGTCACCGATTTTCAATTCACCGGATGAAATATCTTCCAAACCTGCAATCATACGAAGCGTAGTAGATTTACCACAGCCTGAAGGTCCTACGAAGATGATAAATTCCTGATCTGCGATTTCAAGGTTGAAATCTTTTACTGCTTCGAATCCGTTAGGATATACTTTGCAGACATTCTTTAATGATAAACTTGCCATTTTAATTAGCCTCCTATATTCATGTACTTTACGTTCTTCCGGGTCTCACCCGTAGTCTTTATTACCTTAGAGATAGTATAACTAACATAACGTTTTTTTGCTATACCAACATTCCACAAACTTTTTCCTGCACATTGTGGGTTTTGCTTACAATACTTCTTAATTTTTTATTAATCCAACAACTTGAACAATAAATATACTTTTTTTTATACACAATGTACAAGTCCTGCTATATCTCCAATCTGTCAGTCAAGAATCCTGCTTTCTGCCTCTACCCGTTTCATCCCTTCGCTTTTCGAAGCTTCCTCTCCGTAAAAAGCAAGCTGCTTCTTCCCCCGTTTCTTTGCCACATAAAGCGCACTGTCGGCGGCTTTATATAACGTCTTGAAATCTCTTCCGTCCTTCGGGAACGATGCCACGCCTATGCTTGCCGTCGCCGCATATTTTACATATTCCCCTGCCTTAAAATCCTTAAAGAAATCTGCCAGTTTGGCAGCCTCTTTCTCCATTGTGTCCTGACTGTCCAAATCCTTCAGAAATATGATGAACTCATCTCCGCCTACCCGTCCTATGATATCCGACGCACGGAATATGCCTTTTATGGAATGCCCGAATGTCCTGAGCACCTCATCTCCGAATGCATGCCCCATAGTATCATTGATTTTCTTAAAATCATCGATATCCATAATAAATAAGACAGCCTGGCCTCCGTGTTCTTTTTCTATGTATTCTTCAATCTTGCGTTCCGTTGCCAGCTTATTGTTCAGGCTTGTCAACAGATCCGTATCCGCTTTCTCCTCCAGCTTTCGGTTCTCCTGCCCTGCCTTAATTTTATTGAATATATTAAGCACCATTACCAGTCCAAAGAAAATGAAAACAGCCGCCAATAACTGACAGACCATTTCTTTCGTGCTTTTCCACTCCCGGTTCCTGACACGGTCTACATATGACCGGTTAACGCCTACTACCACCGACCAGCCGTTGAACCCTGTCGGAGCAAAAAAGCAGAACCTGCTTTCATCCCTTATTTCTGCATAAAAGCTGCCGCCGGCACGGCTTTCCATACGCAGCACCGTCTCCGCAATCACGGCATCGTCCACCCCGGCTTCCCGCAACGCTTCCCAAAGGTTCCCGTCCGCAAGAAATTCACTCCACGCACCGGCTCTTTCCAAGATTTCTCCGCCCATCCCCATTACGGCAAAAAAGCAATGGCCGTCATAAGATTTTTCTTTAAAGATCCCCTGCAGAAGTTCTGTGGGATAATACATCAGCAAAACCTCCCCGTCCGTTTTGCCGTCTGCCGATATCACTGCCACAATGGCCCTGCAGCCGGTATCAAGTCCGTCATTTTCCGCATATATATAACGCACCGCCACATCTCCCGAAGAATTTGAGCCCGCCTCTGTCACGGCATCCTCAATCTCCGCAAAATAAGGCAGTTCCGTCACTGCCACCAGGCCGCCGTCATGCCGGAATCCTTCCTCCCCATGAATGTATATGACCTCATAAGCCTCCGTACTGCGGCAAAGGGCTTCCGCCATCTCCGTCATAAATCTTTTGTCGGAGCCGATATCCCCTCGCATCAGATATTGAAACGGCTTTCCTGCATCAGACATCCGGGCAAGTTCATACTGCATCCTGGCAGCATAGCCGTAAGCGGCTTCCACAAACATCCCGTCTACGTCCTCTGCCACCGACCGGCTGCTCTCCACCGAAAAATTATACAGCATTGCCGCGATGATAACCACCAATACACAGGTGGGAATAAACCATTGCAATATGGCTGCCCTAGTTCTCCGCTCCTTCACTGCTGCCTCCCCCGTCTTCCTTCACGGCCGTATCCGCCATGGCTCCCGCAGTTTCATAGCCTTCCATGTCAATGCTGAATTCATCGGTCAAAGGTTCCTCCTGCGGCTCAAATCTCTTAAAAGTCCCGCTGTAAAGCATGGCCGAAATATATGCGGGCACGGAAAAACCAAATAAAAGCACAAACGGAAACGAATGCGGCACAAAGTACAGAAGCACTGCCGGAGCCGCATGCACCACCAACATAAGCAAAGTTTTCGGAAAGCTTAAAATTGCCATGAACAAAGAATTTTTCAGCGTGTTGAATACCGTATTTTCAAACCTTGACAGCATAGGGAATACATAACAAATTACCATACAGACCATCATGAACAATGCCAGCAGAACTACCATCAACGCTTTGGGGAACTTCAGCCCCGAAAAATAAAATATAAGCCAGTCTCCCACAAATACCCCCAGGAACACAAGCACAATCAGCCAGATTAAAGTAGCCTGCCTGAAATTCTCTTTAAAAGACTTAAAGAATCCCCTGGCTATGTATCCCTCTTCATTACGCACTATTTTCAGCAGTACATAATGCAGGCCTGTGAACCCTGCCCCAATCGTTATAATCGGGATACAGCACAGTGCCATCAAAACATTCAGTATCATTAAATCCGCCACCCTTGACAGAAAACGCATCACAGGGCTGTCAATATCAAAAATCCTTCCCATCTTTACCCGTCTCTTTCTTTTACTTTTTTCTTTGCCTGCCCATACCTATTCTCCGTTCCGCAAATACCGCCAAAATGCGAAGAACCGGCTCCGCTGCCATGCTTTCCGCTATACATACAGTTCCATCGGCGTATACCTTATTCCTTCCGACTCCTGTTCCGGCTTCAGGTCGCGGAACCCCAGTTTATGATAAAATCCCACGCCATAAGGCGAAGCATTGACTGTCACCCGCCTAATGCCGAGTTCATTTTTCAGATACCCGCACAAGTGATTCATCAATGCCCTTCCGATTCCCCTTTTATGATATTCGGCATCCACGAACAGCAATGAAATATGAGAGTTCGACCTTACGGTGATCATCCCCGCCATATAGCCGCCGTCCAATGCCACAAACATCTGATACGCCCCCATTATGAACATCCGGTGCAGCGTATTATCCGTAATAAAATCCTCAAAGCTTTTCACGCCCTCCGGCTCATAATCTTCTGCCTCAAACTGCAGAAAAGTCTTCCAAGCCAAAGCCATGGCATCTTCCCATTCATTCTCATATGCCATACGGACTTCATACGGAAACATTTCTTCCACCATTCCCTTTCCCTCTCCCCCGTCGGGATATATGCCGCACAAAATCCCGATATTTGTAATTATAACGAATATTTATTACTTTTACAAGAAAAAACATACACTTCCCGGAAACAGCCCAGGCTGCTGCTCACCCTGCGGACAGCAACCGAAAGGCCCCGACGAACCGTTACACTGCCGCTTCCACGCCCACACGGTTCACCAGCGGCAGCCCGTTTTCCAATGCATAGGCATTTTCCAAAGTCTCCGTGGCAATCGCTTTCATTGCTTCCGAAGTAAAAAATCCCATATGGGATGTGATAAGCACATTAGGAAAAGTCATCAGCCTTGCCAAATTCTCATCCTGAATAATTTCCCCGGAACGGTCTTCATAAAAAATACCCTCTTCCTCCTCATAGACATCCAGCCCCACACCGCCGAATTTCTTCTGCAGCAGCCCGTCTATCAGCGCGTCCGTATCAATTAACGCCCCTCTGGAAGTATTGATCAGATAAACTCCCTGCTTCATCAGGGCAATGGTTTCTTTATTTACAATATGCTCCGTCTCGGAAGTCAGCGGGCAGTGCAGCGAAATAACATCCGATTTTCTCATCAGTTCTTCAATGGACACATATTCCGCCTCCAGACCTTTGGCCGGATATGGGTCATAGGCCAGTACCTGCATCTGAAAGCCGTTCAGTATCCTTATCATTGCCTGCCCTATTTTCCCCGTTCCAATTACCCCGGCCACCTTATGATTCAGATCGCTGCCCATCAATCCGTTCAGGCTCATATTAAAATCTCTGGTGCGGTTATATGCCCTGTTGGTATGCCGGTTCACCGTCAGCAGTAAAGACATGGCAAATTCCGCCACCGCCTCCGGGGAATAGCTTGGAACCCTCAGTATGACAATCCTGTCTTCCGCCGCTTTCACATCCACATGGTTGAACCCGGCGCTCCTTAGCAGAATCGCTTTTACTTTCATTTCATACAGCTGGTCAATCATTTTCGCATTGACATAATCATTGACAAATATGCAAATGGCATCATAGCCTTTTGCCAGAAAAATAGTTTCCTCATTACAGGGCAAATCTATAAAGCGGATTTCAAACCCATACTCCTTTGCCATCGGCTCAAACCATATCTTGTCATATGGCTTTGTTCCATAAAATGCAATCTTCATATCCGACCTCCTCCATCTCCAAAATATACTTATATTTGACGTATCCACCTATATCATTTACAGAAATCCTGCCGGTTATGCAATAGACAGCCTTTCGGCCTTACCGGTTCCGTCCGCTTTCCCTTTAACCGAAAAGACTGTCCCAGAAGTCCTTCACCGATTTTTTCAAACTATCCAAAAATCCGTCAGCCGCATTGGAAACCGCACCGCTCACGGCTTCGCTGATAGCTTCGTCCGCATGCTCCACAATTCCCGCCCCATATTTATTATACAGCTTCTCTGCCTGACTGAACAAATATTCACTGTCCAGTCCCATGCTCTGCAGCTTGCCCATCAGGTCAAGAATTTTCTGAACCTCGCCGTCCGTCAGCGAAACTCCGAATTTAGCTTCTCCTTCCTCCACCGCTGCCCGGATATCCCCGTCCGAATCCAGTTCACCCTTTGCCACTTTTTCTTTCAGCCATGCCATAAACTGCTCGATTTCCTCGCTGCTTACTTCCATATCCTTGGCTGCCTGCGCCAGTTCCCCGGTAGTGATAAGTTCATTCAGCGCATTGGACAGGGCGGCATCCGGTATTGTGGTCCCTTCCATCTTCTCATAAGCCTTTACGGCTCCAATCAAAGCCGCCGTTCCGGAAATCGGCGTAGGAGCCGCCACAATCACCTCCGTATCCTGAACCCCCGCCGTCAGCAGCGCATTGCGGTACATCCCGGTAGTACAGTAATTAATATTCTTGGTAGTGACAAACACACCGCTGCCCGCCGCTCCCTTTTTCAGCATAACGCTGGAAAGGGATTTGCTTCCGATTACGGAAGGGCTTAAATAACTGTCCAAATACTGATGTTCCTGCGCATTGGTCACCGTAATCACCTCATAACCCGCCAATTGCTCCCGGGTAATCCCCATCAGCCCCAATACCGTATCCTTCTGTGCTTCGGTCAGATCTGCCCCCAAAGCCACCACTACCTTGCCGTCTTCCTTCCAAATACTCTGCGCATGGGCATCCATGCCAAACACACCCGTCAGCAAAAACAAAACTGCCGCCATCCAAAAAATTTTTTTCATAATCCTCCTCCATACTGCCTGCCGGCTCCCCATGGGAAGCACCGGCATAAATCCGCCCGAAGCGAACGGATATCCTCTTTCCTATCCGTCACAAAACAGACTGCATCCACGAATATAACTCTCCGTAAACCTGCTCCCGATCCATTTCATTCAGCAATTCATGCCTGTCATTTTCATACAGCTTCATCTTCACATTTTTCATGCCTATATCAAGGAACGATTGATAAGCCTTTTTTACGCCCTTCCCGTAATTCCCCACCGGATCCTCTTCTCCCGCCACAAACAAAACGGGCAGTTCCCTCGGCATCTTCTCCAGGTTCTCCCTCTTATGCAGACGATTCAGCAATTCCAGAAGCGTCTGAAAACCGTTTACCGTAAAAGTAAATCCACAGAGAGGATCCTCCAAATAAGCATCCACAATCCTTTCCTCTTTTGTAAGCCAATCCATCTGTGTTTTTTCGTCAGGTATCCTCTTATTGAACGTACCGAAAAAAAGAGCGTTCAGCAAATTGCTCGGATGCTTGGAACCGGTAAACACCTTCTGAACAGCCGCCACCGCTTTTCCCGCCATAATCAGAACTTTAGGCTGCATACCCGTCCCCACGATAATCGCCGCCTGGATTCCGGTACCGTAACGGCATAAATAATTCCGCAGTATAAAAGACCCCATACTATGTCCGAGTATGACATACGGCACGCCCGGATACTGCTCCTGCACCATTTTCTTCAGCCTGTGGGAATCCCTCACTACCACGGTAGCCGCATCCCTTTCGCAGAAATAGCCATAGGTACCGTTCTCACCTACGGATTTGCCATGACCCAGATGATCTTCCCCTGTCACAAGAATCCCCTTCTCCGCCATAAACCGTGCAAACTCATCATATCTTTCAATATACTCGGCCATTCCGTGGATAATCTGCAGGATACATCTCGGCTTCTCCGTGCCGGGAACCCACTTAACTGCATGTATCTTATTTTTATTATCTCTGGAATCAAAGTATAGTTCTTCCCTTTTTATCATAAGCGACCCTCCCATCTTCCGCCCGGCTCTGCCCGGCGGGACTGTCATTTATTATACACCATATTGACCTATTTTTTAACAACTTCATAAAAATTTCATGAAACGCGGGGCGGAGTAGGTTGGTTCCGGGGAGGACGCGCCGGATATTATATAGTTGTCATAAGGACTCGCTTCCGCTCGGCGTCAAACGCAGCGGTACTAAGTTCCTCACTAAGTACCGGCGTTTTCCGACGGTCCTTATGACAACTATATAATATCCGGCGCTGTTTACCGGCACAGTAAACTATTTTAAGAAACTCGCCTTGTGTATTTGTTTCGCAGGAATATATATACTCTTGTTCAAATGAAGAAAACACAGACAGCCATACTTTTTAAACTATACTCATGCCAACGCACAGCTTCTGCAGGGGCAGTTCTGTCGGTAGGGAGGAATTCTGC
>CAJTVK010000154.1 GCA_910579645.1 uncultured Lachnospiraceae bacterium
AGGCACTAAAACACAGTGCCTAAGTACCGGCGTTTTTCGATGGTCTGAAAAATGAATGACTCTGTATGCCCGCCGGGCATTTTGTCGGTCTGTGTTGCCGCTGCATAGCCTCCCGGCCGAGATGCCAACGCAAGCCGAAAATTGGTTTTACGTGCGTCCCTTAGGAACTGTTGAATTTACTTTGCATATGACGTAACATAAGAAGATTATTTGTTATTGTATATACCGGATGCTTCATGGTACAATATAAAAAGCGGCCGCAGGGGTGCTGTGCAGTGCGGCTGCGGGGTTTGACTGCCTGCGTCAGAGGGCTGATTGCAGGGAGAATAAAGAAGGAAGCAGAGGGTGTTTATGGGGATTTATCTGAATCCAAGGAATAAGGGCTTCCGGGAGGCCGTTAGTTCTGAAATTTATGTGGATAAAACCGGACTGATTGCATATACGAACAGATACATGAATACGGAGCAAAAATATATCTGTGTCAGCAGGCCGCGGCGTTTCGGGAAGTCTATGACTCTTAAAATGCTTGCGGCTTATTATAGCCGCGGCTGTGATTCATCGGATTTATTTAAGGGCTTCAGGATAGAGGAAAATGAAACATTCCGAAAACATTTGAATCAATATGATGTAATTTATCTGAATATGCAGCAGTTTCTGATTGAAGCCGAAAATCAGGATGTGACGCAATATCTTACGGAAGAGGTGGTCGGAGAACTGTGGGAAGAATTCGGCGGTTTATTGAAGGAACGGAAGATAGGGCTTGCGGCCGCATTTCGGAAGATTTATGCGAAAACGGATAAGCAGTTTATTTTTCTGATTGACGAGTGGGACTGTGTGATGCGTGAAAGGCAGGAGTCAGAGGCATTGCAGAAGCGATATCTTGATTTTCTGCGGAACTTGCTGAAAGATCAGCCTTATGTGGCGCTTGCCTATATGACAGGCATACTTCCGGTAAAAAAATACGGAGAGCACTCCGCGCTGAACATGTTCACGGAATATTCCATGACGGATCAGGATGTCTTTGAGGAATATACGGGCTTTACGGAGGAGGAAGTAAAAGAACTGTGTAGCCGGTTTGACATGGACTTCCTCCGGACAGGCAGTTGGTATGACGGATATGTATTTACCCGGTTCCGTCATATCTATAATCCGAAATCCGTAACAGAGTCAATGCGCCGCCGTAAATTTTCAAGTTACTGGACTTCTACGGAAACGTATGATGCATTAAAAATTTATATGGATATGGATTTTGACGGACTCCGTGAGGATGTGGTGAGGATGCTGGGCGGGGGGCATGTGAAGGTAAATACATTGAGCTTCCGGAATGATATGAATAATTTCAGGATAAAAGACGATATCCTTACCTTGCTGATTCATTTAGGTTATCTTGCCTATGATTCGGAGTCAGAAGAGGCTTTTATCCCTAACAAGGAGATAATCCGGGAATTTGAGAATGCTATGAAAGCCGGTGGCTGGCCGGAGATTATACGGGTTCTGAAGGCTTCCGAAAAGCTTTTGGCAGATACATCGGCCGGAGACGGGCAGAGCGTGGCGGAGGCATTGGAAGGATATGCAGGGGAGATAGTGCTTGCAGGCATAAATTATGACAGGGACAATAAGGATAAGCCCCATAGCTGTGTAATAGAAAAATTCCGTCCCCCTATTGAAAAATCTGGTAAGTGCTAGTAAAATATAGAGCGGTAAAGAAATCTTGATTCCTTTTTGAGAGTAAGAAACATAACCGTTTTCGGAGGTTTGTTCGGGAAAGGAGGCAGGCGGGGATGCGGGAGATGGAATTTAAAATGGAACGGCAGGGATTGCTGCAGGTAGGCGATCATATTACCGTGACGGAGGGTGTGCTTCCAAGCAATTATTATTATATCATCGATCCGTCCCTTGCCATGTCGGGAAACTATCCTTTCCGGGAGAGACTGTCAGCCAGGGAAGGCGTGGTAGCCAGGATAGTGGAGAACGAGAGGGGGTTCTATGTTCTTGCACGGTTTGAGGAATCCTAAGATGATTTATGGCAGTATAGGCTGAAGAAAGGTGAGGAGAAAGCAGATGGCAAGAAGAGTATCAACAAGTAAAGCACCGGCAGCAATCGGACCGTATTCACAGGCAGTCATTGCAGGACATACATTGTATGCGTCAGGACAGATTCCGCTGGACCCGGCTACCGGAGAAATCAAAGGCGGCGATATTTCGGAACAGACAAGGCAGGTAATGAGGAACGTGGGGGCTATTCTGACAGAAGCGGGCTATTCTTATAATGACGTGGTAAAGACGACTTGTTTTCTGGCAGATATGAAAGACTTTGCGGAATTCAACAGCGTGTATGAGAAGTATTTCACGGATAAGGATAAGCCTGCAAGAAGCTGCGTGGCGGTAAAGGAACTTCCGAAGAACGTGCTTTGCGAAGTGGAAGTGATTGCATCCCATGGCTAATGTGATTCTGATCGGTATGCCGGGGGCGGGGAAAAGCACGGTAGGCGTGGTGCTTGCCAAGCGTCTGGGATACCGTTTTGTAGATTCCGATTTGGTGATACAGGAGCATGAGGGCATGCTCCTGCACCGGATCATGGAAGAAAAGGGGCTGGAAGGGTTCCTGAAGACGGAAAATGATGTCAATGCATCTTTGCAGACGGAGAGAAGCGTCATTGCAACCGGAGGCAGCGTGATATATGGCGGCGGAGCCATGGCGCATCTGAAAAGCATCGGGACGGTAGTGTATCTGAAGCTGGCCTGTGCATCGGTAAAGGAGCGGCTGGGCGACCTGAAGGAACGGGGAGTTGCGCTGCGGGACGGGCAGACTTTGGAGAATCTATACGAAGAGAGAATCCCGTATTATGAGAAGTATGCGGATTATACGGTGGACTGTGACGATAAAATGATAAAGGATATTGCGGCAGAGATTGCGGATATCGTAAGGAGAAACGGAAAATGATGAAAAAAAAGACGGTTGTCAGCAGCCTGCTTTTGTTTTTGGCGGCATGTATCTGGGGGATTGCTTTTGTGGCGCAGAGTGTCGGGATGGATTATATGGGACCGTTTACTTTTAACGGCGCAAGGTTTCTCATCGGCGGAACGGTGCTTCTGCCGATTATTTTTATACGAAGGCGGCAGAAAATCCATTCATCGGGCATGGCGCTGAAAGGCGGGATTTGCTGTGGGCTGGCAATCTGCGCGGCTTCTCTTTTTCAGCAGATGGGAATTCAATATACGACGGTAGGAAAGGCCGGATTCATTACGACTCTTTACATTATTTTGGTGCCCCTGTCGGGGCTGTTCCTGCGCAGGAAGGTAGCCGGGCGGGTGTGGGCCGCGGCAGCGGCCGCCGCCGTGGGCATGTATCTGCTATGCATGACGGAAGGGTTTTCGGTGGGGAAGGGAGATGCGCTTGTTTTCGTATGCGCGGTGCTTTTTACCGTCCATATTCTCGTCATTGATTTTTTTTCTCCGAAAGCGGACGGTGTGGCAATATCCTGCATTCAGTTTTACACGGCGGGGATTCTCTGTACCGTGGGGGCAGTTCTGGCGGAGCAGCCTTCCTGGGGACAGCTGGCGCAGGGGATAGTCCCTGTGCTTTATGCCGGCGTGATGTCCTGCGGGGTGGCTTATACGCTGCAGATTATCGGGCAGAAGGAATTGGACCCTTCGGTGGCATCGCTGATTCTCAGCATGGAATCGGTGGTGTCGGTTTTGGCGGGCTGGCTGATTTTGGGACAGGCTCTTACGGCCAGGGAACTGGCAGGATGTGCCATTGTATTTGCGGCGGTTATTTTCGTGCAGCTGCGTCCCGGGGAAAGTACGGCGGAAGGATAAGGAAAAGGCTGAATAAATTTGCATATGCAGCGGGAAACCAAATGGGCGCGCTGCAGGGCGCGGATAGGTGAGGATGGGTGAGAATATGAAAATTGGAGTGCTTGGTACGGGCGGAATAGTGAAAACGGTAGTTCCGACCTTGAAGAAAATGAAAGATATGGAATGCTATGCGGTGGCGTCCCGCACTATGGAGAGGGCGCGGCAGTTTGCGGGGGAATATGGATTTGCAAAGAGTTACGGCAGCTATGAGGAATTGGCGGCCGATCCGGAAGTGGGGCTTGTTTATATCGCAACGCCTCATTCCTGTCATTACGAAAATATGCAGCTATGCATTGCCCATAAGAAACCTGTCCTGTGTGAGAAAGCATTTACCATGAACGGCACGCAGGCAAGGGAAATAAAGGAATTGGCGGAAAAGGAAGGGGTCTTTGCGGCGGAGGCCATCTGGACCAGATACATGCCTTCCCGGGAAATCATCCGGGAAATCCTGGAGAGCGGGATTATCGGGAAGGTATCGGTCCTGACGGCAAATCTGTCTTACGCCATAAGCGGGAACCGGCGGATTGTGGATCCGGAACTGGCGGGAGGCGCTTTATTGGACGTAGGGGTCTATGGGCTGAATTTTGCAATGATGCATTTCGGGACGAAGATAGAAAGGATAGAGTCGTCGGTGCGGTTTACGGACACCGGCGTGGACGGGACGGAGAGCATTACTTTGTTTTACGGAGACGGCAGGATGGCCGTCCTTACCCACGGCATATACGGCAGGTCGGACCGGAAAGGGATTTTCTACGGCGATAAGGGCTACATGGTGGTGGAAAACATTAATAATCCCCAAAGCATTTCCGTTTTTGACAATGCAGACCGGTTGGTGAAACATTTGGATATGCCCGGTCAGATCAGCGGGTATGAGTATGAATTCCGGGAATGTGCGGAGTGTGTGGAAAAGGGTCGGAAAGAGAGCGTTTCCATGCCTTTGGCGGACAGTATTTTTGTTATGGAAACCATGGACTCCATCCGGAAAGGGTGGGGGCTGGTGTACCCGCAGGAACGGGTGTGAGGCAGGAGAGCAGACATGGAAGGGACGGAAAAGGCAATACATAGGATAGCTGTCCTGTCGGACACCCATGGCCTGCTGCGGCCTGAGGTGACGGATATACTGAAGACTTGCGAGGCCATCCTGCATGGCGGCGATATCGGCAGCCGCAGCCTGTTGGAGGAACTGGAACGGATAGCGCCGGTGTATGCCGTGCGTGGGAACATCGATAAGGAATGGGCGGAAGGGATGGCGGAAGAACTGGAAATTACGCTGTTCGGGCTGCGTATTTATATGGTGCACAATAAAAAGCACAGGAGGGAAAATACGGACGGAATCGGTCTTTTCATCTATGGGCATTCCCATAAGTATGAAGAGAAAAAAGAGGGGGAAATGCATCTCCTGAATCCCGGAAGCTGCGGACCCAGACGGTTTTGGCAGCCGGTTACGATGGCGGTATTGGAGGTACGGGGCGAGACGGGGGATTGGAAAACAGTGAAAATAGAATGGGACGGCCGGGAGGGAGCGGGTAAGGGACCGGAGAGTCCGGCGGAAGGGAACCTGAAGGGGACGGTGGAAAAAATTCTGCGGGAAATGAAGGCAGGGCAGAAGGTGGATGTGATAGCGGACAGGCTGGGAGCGGAACGGGAATTTGTAGAGCAGGTCTGCAGGGTTTATGTGACGCATCCGGGCGTGGATGCGCAGGGAATTGTAGATAAGATGGAAGTGAGTGCGCTGTTTGAGCATAGGCAACACTGAAAAACAGTGTTATAATGGAAGCGGAAAGGAGTTGGAAATATATGCTTAAGACGTTGGGGGCGCAGATTAAGGAATTTAAAGTGCCGAGCATTATTACGCCGTTGTGCATGATGCTGGAGGTGGTGATGGAGATGATCATACCGCTGATGATGGCTTCCATAGTGGACAACGGAGTAGGTGCGGGAAATATGGCACATATTTATCTGATGGGGGGATGCATGGTATTGGCTGCGGTAGTGTCGCTGTCTGCCGGTTTTGCCGGAGGTTATTTCGGGGCAAAGGCCTCCACGGGATTTGCAAGAAACCTGCGGGATGCCATGTTTGCCAATATACAGAGTTTTTCTTTTGCCAATATTGACAAATACAGTACGGCGGGGCTGGTGACCAGGCTGACTACGGATGTGACCAATATTCAGAATGCTTACCAGATGATTCTGCGGATGTGCATCCGGGCTCCCTTTTCGCTGATTTGTGCAATGGCAATGTCTTTTTTCATAAGTCCGAAGGTGGCGACCATCTATTTGGTGGCGGTAATTATCCTGGGAGGCTGCCTGATGCTGATTGTCACACGGACCATGAAGACTTTCCGCAGCATTTTCGAGAAATATGACGCACTGAATGCCAGCGTGCAGGAGAATGTGTCCGCCATCCGGGTGGTAAAGGCTTATGTGCGGGAAGAGCATGAGGTAGAAAAGTTTAAGGCTGCCAGCCAGAATGTGTACCGTCTGTTCATTAAGGCTGAAAATATATTGGCTCTGAACAGCCCGCTGATGCAGATTACCATATATACCTGCATTCTCTGCATCAGTTATATAGGGGCGAAGATGATTGTGGCGGAAAGCATGACCACAGGCGATTTGATGAGTTTGCTGACCTATTGCATGAATATATTGATGAGCCTGATGATGGTATCCATGATTTTTGTCATGGTGACGATGAGTATGGCCAGTGCGGAACGAATCTGTGAGGTCATTAACGAAAAGAGCAGCCTGACCAATCCGGAGAAGCCGGTCTATGAAGTGGCGGACGGCAGCGTCCGGTTTGACCATGTATTTTTCAAATATAATGAAGAAAGTGAAGAGCCGGTTCTTTCCGACATCCATCTGGAAATCGGTTCCGGGGAGACAATCGGCATACTGGGCGGTACGGGCAGTGCGAAAACCAGTCTGGTGAACCTGATCAGCCGGCTGTATGACGTGAGCCGGGGGAGCATACAGGTCGGGGGCCTGGATGTGCGCGCTTATGACATTGAGACGCTGCGGAACGAAGTGTCGGTAGTGCTTCAGAAAAACGTACTTTTCTCGGGTACCATATTGGATAACCTCAGATGGGGGGATGCGCAGGCTACGGAGGAGGAATGCAAAAGAGCCTGCCGCTTGGCCTGTGCGGATGAATTTATCGAAAAAATGCCGGACGGCTACCATACTTACATAGAGCAGGGCGGAACCAATGTGTCGGGCGGGCAGAAGCAGAGGCTCTGCATTGCCAGGGCATTGCTGAAAAAACCGAAGATACTGATTCTGGACGACAGCACCAGTGCGGTGGATACGGCGACGGATGCCAGGATACGGAAGGCCTTTGCCGAGGAAATCCCGGGAACCACGAAGATTATCATTGCCCAGCGTATTTCCAGCATTGAGCATGCGGACAGGGTCATAGTGATGGAGAACGGAAAAGTGGATGCGTTTGACACGCCGGAGAAGCTGCGCCGGGAGAATGTGATTTACCGTGAGGTATACGAGCAGCAGATGGCCGGAGGCGGGGACTTTGACGAGAAAGGAGAAATGTAGGATGCCGGGACCACAGAGAGGAGTAAAACCGAAATTACAGGATCCGATGGGATTGTTTAAGCGGCTGATGAAATTTGTGCTGAAGGATTACTGGGCGGCTGCAATGGTGGTATTGATCTGTATTGTTGTCACAGTCCTTGCCAGCGTGCAGGGCACGATGTTTACAAGGACGTTAATCGATGATTATATTATGCCGCTGATTGGCCAGGAGAATCCGGATTTTTCGGGATTGGCGGCGGCCATTACAAGAGTGGCCTGCTTTTATGGGGTGGGAGTCGTGGCCGCTTATGCACAGGCCAGGATCATGGCGCTGATTACTCAGGGTATGATGCGTAATTTCCGGGATGCCATGTTTGTGCATATGGAAAGCCTGCCCATCAGCTATTTTGACAGTCATCCCCACGGGGATATTATGTCACTGTATACCAATGACATTGATACGCTGCGTCAGATGATCAGCCAGTCCATCCCGCAGCTGATTAACAGTGCCATCACGATTGTCAGCGTGTTTGTCAGCATGGTGATGCTGAGCATTCCGCTGACGGCAATCACTCTTTTCATGGTGGCCGTCATGCTGCTTGTCAGCAGTAAGGTGGCAGGGCTGTCCGGCAGCAACTTTGTAGGGCAGCAGCGGGCGTTGGGAAATCTGAACGGCTACATTGAGGAGATGATGAACGGGCAGAAGGTAGTGAAAGTGTTCTGCAGGGAGGAAGCTACCTTGGAGGAGTTCCGCAAGAGGAACGACGAACTGTTTGATAATGCCAACCTGGCCAACCGATATGCCAATGTGATGGGACCTATCAACGGGAATCTGGGAAATATGAGTTATGTGCTCTGCGCCATGGTAGGAGGTGCGTTGGCGCTCAATGGGTGGACCGGGCTGACAGTAGGGAAACTGGCCAGTTTCCTGACTTTTAACCGAAGCTTCAATATGCCCATCAATCAGATCAGCATGCAGTTTAACAGCATCATTATGGCACTTGCCGGCGCGGAGCGGGTATTTAAGCTGCTGGACGAGGAACCGGAGAAGGATGAGGGGTATGTGACCTTGGTAAATGCCCGGAAGACAGACGGAAAGCTGGAAGAAGCCGGGGAACGCACCGGCATATGGGCATGGAAGCATCCCCATAAGGCGGAAGGGACGGTTACATACACGGAACTGAGGGGCGATGTGGTATTTGACGGCGTGGACTTCGGGTATGTGCCGGAAAAAATCGTGCTCCATGATGTGAAATTATATGCTACGCCGGGACAGAAGATTGCCTTTGTGGGCTCTACCGGGGCAGGGAAGACGACCATTACCAACCTGATTAACCGTTTTTATGATATTCAGGATGGGAAAATACGGTACGACGGCATTAATATCAATAAAATAAAGAAAGCCGACTTGAGGCGTTCCTTGGGCATCGTGCTGCAGGATACCCATCTGTTTACGGGAACGGTCATGGACAACATCCGCTACGGCAAGCTGGATGCCACGGAGCGGGAGGTTTATGCGGCGGCGCAGCTGGCCAATGCCCATAGCTTCATTTCCCGGCTGCCCAGAGGGTACTATACGGTGCTGACCGGAGACGGCAGCAATCTCAGCCAGGGGCAGAGGCAGCTGCTTGCCATTGCCAGGGCAGCAATTGCGGATCCCCCGGTGCTGATTCTGGACGAGGCTACATCTTCCATTGACACTCGTACGGAGAAAATCGTGCAGGACGGCATGGACCGGCTGATGGCAGGGCGGACTACCTTTGTCATTGCCCACCGGCTCTCCACGGTACGCAACAGTGACTGCATCATGGTGCTGGAACAGGGACGAGTGATTGAAAGGGGCACCCATGACGAACTGATTGAGCAGAAAGGGAAGTACTACCAACTGTATACGGGCGGGGCAGTGGCACAATAAATGCACACTCCCGGTTCCTTCCTACTTTACCCAGCACGGGAGGGATTTTTTTGCGGGACGGCGGCAGC
>CAJTVK010000155.1 GCA_910579645.1 uncultured Lachnospiraceae bacterium
TATGGCTCGAAGAATACAGTATTCCACCCCGAAGCAGGATGGATACCGTATGCCGGGAGAATTTGAGGAGCAGACGAAAGTTTGGATGATATGGCCTGAAAGGCCGGATAATTGGCGGGACGGTGCAAAACCGGCACAGTACGCATATGCGGAGGTTGCAAAGGCAATCCGGCAGTTTGAGCCGGTGATAATGCTGGTGTCCCCCGCACAGTATGTCAATTGCCGCAGTCAGCTGCCGGAGGATATTGCGGTGATAGAAATGACAAGCAATGATGCGTGGTGCAGAGATTGCGGACCTACTTTTTTAAAGGATGATAAGGGCGGGCTGCGTGCCTGTGACTGGATATTCAATGCTTGGGGCGGTCTGAAAAACGGTTTGTATTTTCCGTGGGATCAAGATGACCTGGTGGCACGCAAGATTTGCGAACTGGAGCAGACGGACTCGTATCGGACGGATTTTGTGCTGGAAGGGGGTTCGATACATGTAGATGGGGAAGGAACCGTACTGACGACAAAAATGTGCCTTTTGGATAAAGGGCGCAACCCCCAACTGACACAGGAAGAGATTGAAGAAAGGCTTTGCGATTATCTGAACTGTAAAAAAGTGCTCTGGCTGGAAAGAGGGATTGACCAAAATGAAACGAAAGGACATATTGACGACGTTGCCTGCTTTATAGCGCCCGGGAAGGTTGCCTGCATTTATACGGAAGACAAGTCGCATCCGTTTTATGATGCTGCCCGGCAGGCGTATTCGGAATTGTGCGGCATGGCGGATGCCAAGGGCAGGAAGCTGGAAGTCCATAAGATATGCTGTACGAAAAATCCGGTTCGGATTCCGTCCGGCTGCCGCATTGATTCCGTGAACGGATCTGCTGCAAGAAAGCCGGGGGATTTATGTTTTGCGTCTTATGCAAATTTTCTGATTGTAAACGGCGGGGTGATTGTTCCGCAGTACGAGGATGAAAATGACGGGCTTGCGCTGCGGCAGATAGCGGAAATGTTCCCGCAGCGGCAGGTGGTAGGCGTCAGCACGAAAGAAATTGTTTACGGCGGCGGGAATATCCACTGCATTACGCAGCATCAGCCCAAGCCGTAGGAAGCAGACATTTAGAAATGCCGACGCGGATATGGCTGCTGTCTGTCCGCGGGATAAAAGGTAAAATACGGCAGCAGAATGTACGAAAAAGAAGGGAGAGAAGAATGGAGAAAAAATTTTTTCAGAAACCGACGGCAGAGCAGCTGTCAATGTGCTTCAGCCAAATGACCGGGATGGAAGTGCCTAAGATACATAAAGAATATAAGACCGATGCGCCCACTCCCATACGCCCGGTGGCAGAATATGAGGAAATGGGCGGTGCCGTGATTTCTTATATCGGCACGGAAGCGCCGGATCCGGAACATAAGCAGCTTCCGCCTCATGGAGCAAGAACTTTCGGCATTCCCAATGATTTGATTATAAAGATGCAGCAGCTGGAGGATAAAAATGCCAAACCGGTGCATATTTTTATCCTATGCGGCGACAAGTCGCAAAGAGAACCTATTATTGCCAGCCTGCGGCAGACGGCAGAACAGGAAAATCTCGCTTTTGATCCGGATTTGGTGCATTTAATCCCTTGGGATTCCGATACATATTGGACAAGGGATTTTGCGCCTTGGTGGGTAAAGTATACCGATAAAGAAAAAGATATCTATGCGATTTCCAAGCATATTTATACTTCTCTTGGCGGCGGCAGCGTCGGCATGATCGAAGGTGCGGAAGAGGTGAATCCGAGGGAGGGCTCCGGTATCTTCCGCTGCAATGACGATTACGGCGCAGTGAAGATATCGGACTATTTCAACGCACCGATCCGCAAATGGAACAAAGCCAGCTGGGGAGGAAAGAAGCAGCCGGACCCTATTGAGCCGCACCGTTGGTTTTTCAGCGGACTGCTGAATGTGGGCGGGAATTACATGGCGACGTCCAAGGGAGTGATAGCTTCTTCTTATCTTGTGGCTACGCAGAATGAACTTCCCACGGATTATAATCCCGAGGGACCCGATGAAAAAACTCTCGACAGCAGGATGAATTATATTTTGCAGCAGACAAACCGCTTTCTTGGCATAAACACATATCATGTGCTGGCGGATCCGACCGGAACTTATATCGGCCATATCGACTGTTGGGGGAAATTCCTCTCGGACACCAAGGTCCTGATTGCAGAAAATGAGGATGAGGACATCAATGAGGGGCTGAATGAAATTGCGGACTATTTTTCGCAGCATGGATTCGAAGTATACCGAGTTATGTGCCAGAACATTTATGTGCCGCAGGAACCGGAAGAAGCAGCCACCACGGCGGCATATACGAACAGCCTGATTCTGAACAAACATGTATATGTGCCGCTGTCGGGATGCAAGGATAGGGACGAAGAGGCGATTAAAGTATATCAGGAAGCGCTTGGCCGGGAATATACCATTCATGGTATTTACGGGAAGCCGGAAACACCGTGGCTTGGTACGGACGCACTGCATTGCCGGACCAATGCAATCCCAAGGCAGATTGTGGATAATTGGCTGAAGAGCCAAAATATGTGACGGAGAAATCGGAATTAGGGGAAATCAGAATAGGGGAAATCAGATATAGGAGAAATCGGAATAGGAGAAATCAGAATGCAGGAGAGAAACGCTAGGCTTGGGAACTGGCTTCCGTCCGACAGGAAGCTGATTACGGATTGGATAAACGAACTGATTGCAGATGTCAAAGCAAAAGAAAACACCTTATGCAACGGAACGGATATGCAGGGGGCGGCAGGTTTTCAGCATGAGGAAGTGAGTGAGTTTAAGGATTTGCTGGACAATGATCCGAGACTTCATTCATTGGCGGCACAGATGATTGAGCAGGGACATGATTATTGCAAAGAGGATCCGACAGGAGAACCGCAGATTAATAGTTATGACCTAATGCTTAAGTTAATTGATGAAATTATGAACAGGACCCCGAAATATATGCCTCCCGGTGCAAAAGGACGCGGCTTAATCGGATTTCCCATTAATGCCATATTGGACTGGTGTATGGGAACTCCGGCAGGATATGCATTTTTCCTGGATACAAAGGTCAATCAATGTTTTGAAAAAATACTGAAAGCTTGGTGCCGTTATTTATCCTCGGAAGATTCCGCAAAAGTTTTAAATGGCGATTCCGACGGATGGCTGTGTGAAGCGGCATTGCAAGAACTGCAAATGGATCTGTTTGATTGTGATCCGGAGAAGCCGCATTACGGATTCGGAAGCTGGAATGAATTTTTTACCAGGACTTTTCTGCCGGGAAAACGTCCCGTGGAAGGGGCGGACGATCCTTATGTCATTGTAAGCGCCTGTGAATCCGTGCCCTACCGTATTTGCACCAATGCGCAAAAAGATACAAAATTCTGGCTCAAAGGTCAGCCCTATTCGTTGGAATATATGCTGAACCAGGATGAATCCGCAGACATGTTTGTCGGAGGGACGGTATATCAGGCATTCTTGAGCGCTACAAAATATCACCGCTGGCACAGCCCGGTTTCGGGAACGATTAAACGATGCTTCCTGGTGCCCGGGACTTATTATGCGGAATTGAGCAGTTACCCGTATGACGATGCCGGCCCAAATAATTCCCAGTGTTATATTACGCATGTGGCGGCTAGGGCAGTTATATTGATAGACAGCAAAAATAAGGATATTGGGCTGATGGCATTTATTGCAGTCGGCATGGCGGAAGTGTCTTCCTGCGTGATGACGGTGAAGGAAGGGCAAGATGTGGAAAAAGGCGATGAATTGGGATTTTTCCAGTTTGGCGGTTCAACCCATTGCCTTATTTTCCAAAAGGACGTCATAGATATGTTTGTGCAGGATGCAATTCCGGCGGAAAACGATGATGACTCGAAGACCGTCAAGGTGTGTGCAAAACTTGCGGTGGCAAAGAAGAAGCGGGAGGAACTATAGCTATGTGTACCAGTATTCTTGCCGGTAAAAAGGCAACCGGAGAAGGGTTGATAATAATAGCCAGAGATGAGGATTTTGACGAGAATAATTGGAACAAATATTTAAAGCCGATGCGGGCACCGCAATATGTTACGGATGATAACTGTGTCAGGGACGGTAAGTGGCAGCTGGGAAACGGGCTGAAAGTTCCGGTTCCCTCCAAAAAACTGCGCTATTGTTCCTGCCCGGATGCCGTTGGCAGCTTGGAGGCTTCCTGTTCCGTGGGCGATCATTATTATTTCGAGGAACGAGGCTTTAATGAGAAAAACGTTATGATGTCGGCGACAAATTCTATGGAAATAAACGCAAAAGCCAGAGAGGCGGACGGGGTGGTTCCGGTGGGGATTGAAGAATCCATTATCCTTACCCTGATTCTGCCGCAGGCAGAGACGGCTCTTGAAGCGGTCAGGCTATTGGGGCATTATGTGGAAGAGTATGGGGCAATGGAAGCAAACGGGATTGCCATAGCCGACAAAAAGGAAATCTGGTATATGGAGATAGGTTCAGGCCATCACTGGATTGCCGTGCGCATTCCGCAGGAATGTTACTTGGTGATAGCCAACTGTATGCGTATCCGTAATATTGATTTGGACGACACGGAAAATGTGCAGTGCAGCAAGGGGCTTTACGATTTCACCGTAGAGAAACATCTGTTGGATGAACCGTGCAGGAATTGTTTTGACTTTGCCGGTGCGTTTGGCTATTACGGAAAGAGCGGTGAGAATCCGGATCCTTACTATAATGTGGACAGGCTTTGGCTTGCACAGCATATGCTGACTCCGTCGCGGAAACAGGAAATCAGGCAGGAGGAATATCCTTTGTTTTTAGAGCCGGATGACAGTATAACGGTGGAAAAAGTGGCGGAAGTGTTGCGGGCAGGGTATGCGGGGACACCGCTTGAAAATCTGTCAACGCGGCCGATTGGCGTGGCTCGTACAGCGGAAAGCCATATTCTGACCATGGATGCTTCTATGCCGGAGGGACTGGAAGGTATGATGTGGCAGACTGTGGGAACGCCGTTGGGATGTCCCTTTATGCCCATATATCCGTTTATGGAAAGCCTTCCAGATGCATATGCCCTTGGAAATTCTGAGTATGACGGCAACAGCGCATATTGGAGATTCCGCGGCCTGTTTTCCGCTGCCTCCTGTATGGGGGAGGCAGCCTCTGAAGAAATCCGCAGCATGTGGAAATGCCAGGAAGAAGAATTGTTTCGGCAGTTCGGGACGTTTCGGCATAGTCTGCGGAAATTGGCGGCGGATGACGCGGAACAGGCGAAAGAGTATATGCAGGCGTACAGCATGGGCATTTTGCTTCGTATGATGGAGAAAGCGGAGAGAAAACAAAAGGAACTTTTTACTAGGATGTCAAAAATTTAAGAGAATACGGCTGTGAAGTGGTTTCTTTTTTGGTGTTTATGGACGAAATGCAGTTCATTGGAAAGAGCTGATACGCTGCATAGGCAAAAATCCCAAAACAAAATTTGTGCATGTGCAGTTGTCTGAAATGAAAACACAGAAATCTTTTGGAAACACAGAATTCAATATGAATTTCCGTGTTTTATACCGCAAGTATAATGACAAACGGAATAAAATGTGCTATAGTGCATGAAAAGAAAGAAAAAGGGACGCAATGTCCGGAGAGGAAAAGGCATTATGACGGCAAGATACCCTGCATATTATCTGAATGGAGAAAGGAATAGGGAAAGTCATAAAGAAGCACTGCTAAGCGACTGCCGGCAGGGCTTGGATTTTATATGCTTTGATTTTCCGTATAAGGTAAGAAGAGGGCGAAAGGCTTGTGGGATGCAGATGCCGGAATGAAGGGCAGAAAAGGATTAAAGTTTGCAACGGGCAATTTTTGCGAAGGATGATGAACCGCTTATCTTTTATGGGATAGGCGGTTTTTATGCACAGCCCCGTGCAGATGAGATATGCCCTTGACACGGGGCGCGCGGCGAGTAGGGGAAGAAGGCTCATTCCTACTCTATTGCGCAGGAGTGCGTAATGCAGGCCGGGAAAACTTTCCCGGCAGGATTTCCCGTAGGCAGCGGGTGAAGCGGCTGTTTATCAGGACAGGGGCGGCCCGATTAGGAGGAGAGAAGATGTTGGAGATTAAAGGGAGGATAAACACGGCGGTTTGTTATGCCAAGGCAGTGGAAGAGGAGGCAATCGAACAAATAAGAAGAATGTGCGATTATGAGTTTACGGAGGGGAGCCGTATCCGGATTATGCCGGATGTCCATGCCGGAAAAGGATGCACCATCGGCACGACCATGACGGTTACGGATAAGGCGGTGCCGAATATTGTGGGGGTGGATATAGGCTGCGGTATGTATACGGTGAAATTGGGGAAAGCAGACGTGGATTTTGAAAAGTTCGACGAAGCGGCTCATTACATTCCGTCCGGCATGCATATCTGGGAAGGCAGGCAGGAAAGATTTGACTTACAGGAGCTCTTCTGCTACAGAAGCCTGAAAAATACGAAATGGTTGGAACGAAGCTTGGGAACCTTGGGCGGGGGAAACCATTTTATCGAATTGGAGCGGGCGGGAGACGGGACGGTGTATCTTGTCATTCATACGGGCAGCAGGAACTTGGGGAAACAGGTGGCGGAGATTTACCAGCAGCTGGCGGTTGACTTAAACAAAGGGAAAGAAACTTATTTCCAAGAGAGGGATGAAATTATCCGTACTTATAAAGAGCAGGGGCGGAGAAAGGAAATACAGGCGGCACTGGAGGCCATTGCATGGCAGAAAAGGGAAGCTACCATGCCGGAGGATTTATGCTATCTGTACGGTTCCTGGTTTCAGGAGTATCTCCACGACGTGGAAATCTGCCAGAGATTCGCAAGGCGCAACAGGGAGAGGATTGCGGAAGTGCTGCTTGGGCGCACCGGCATGGCCGGAGGGGAAGCGTTCCACACCATTCATAATTATATTGATACGGAAGAGATGATATTGCGCAAGGGAGCCATTGCGGCTCATGCGGGGGAGAAGGTTTTGATTCCGATTAACATGAGGGACGGGAGCATACTGGCAGTGGGGAGAGGGAATCCGGATTGGAATTATTCTGCCCCTCACGGCGCGGGGCGTATTATGTCAAGGGCTAAGGCGAAAAGCACTTTGAGCATGGAAGAGTACAGGGCTGTGATGGAAGGGGTTTACACTACTTCCGTGAACGAGGCAACTTTGGACGAAGCACCGATGGCATATAAGTCGTTGGAAGACATTATGGATGTGATCGGGGAATCGGCGGAGGTGACGGAAGTATTGAAACCGATTTACAATTTTAAGGCTTCGGACTGAGGTGCGCAGGGTCTGACAGCTGCGCAGGGCGGAAATATTGGGGCAATGAACGGGAAAACGGTAACGGTACAATAACATATTTTGGGACAGACAAGCATAAACTTGACAATAACTGTTTCATTTGTTATTATGAGTATGTAACAAAATTAACAATTTTGTAACAAATGCATAATATGCTAATAAAACAAGTGTTATCTGCAAATGCAGAGGAGGGGAACCGTATGGAACCAACGGCACAGCGAGTTTTATCATAAGCGGCTGCCTGCCGGAGGGACAAAGCGGAAAAGATGCAAAAGTATGGTATGAACTTGGAGGGAACGGAAATGTCAAGGAACGGAAGTAGGTTTCATAAGCTATCTTGTCTTATTTTAGTATTGATTTCGGTGGCAGCCGTGAGTATGACGGTTATTGCCAAGGAAGATGCATCGAGCAGTAAAGAGTATTTGGATACGCTGAATGTAGGTGTGGCAGCTATGGGCAATGATACTACGGACAGTGCGGCAGAAAGAGGGGCATCAAACAGCAAAGAGTATCTGGATACGCTGAAGGTGGGCACCACTGCCATGGGCAGCGACACGGCCGCAGGCAATACGGATGCATCCAACAGTAAGGAGTATCTGGACTCGCTGAACGTAGGGGCGATGGCGATATTTGCCTCGGATGCGGTGCAGGATACGGCTTATGCCGGAGGCACGGTGATGCAGACGGCTATAAAGAGCGGCTCTGCCAAAGCACAGGAAGAGAAAGTGTCCGATTTGGTGATGGCGGATGTGCAGAATGCATTGAATGTGCGCGCAGAAGCGAACGAAGAGGCAGAGAAGGTCGGATTGTTATATAAAGACTGCGGCGGCAGGATTTTGGAACGGAAAGACGGGTGGACGAAGATAAGATCCGGGGAATTGATCGGATGGGCAAAGGATGACTATCTCCTGTTCAACGAAGAAGCGGAAGGGCTGGCCGGTGAAGTGGGGAACATGATTGTCACCATAGAGACGGACGCGCTGCGGGTCCGCAAAGAGCCTAATACGGAATCCGGCGTTTTTGCGCTGATTGCCCAAGACGACGAACTGGATGTGATTGAAGTAATCAATGACGAATGGATCAGTGTGGACTATAAAGATGAAATAGGATATGTTTCCGCAGAATTTGTGGATATGGATTTCCATATAGATACGGGAGAGACAATGGAAGCAATCCGCGCCAGGGAAAAAGCGGAAGCGGAGGCAAGGGCGAAAGCCAAGCTGACGGCAAATCAGGGTGCGGTAGTGGCCGGTGCGGACGATACAAGGCTGTTGGCGGCACTGATATACTGCGAGGCAGGAAATCAGGGCTATGAAGGCCAGCTGGCGGTAGGAGCGGCAGTTATGAACCGTGTCCGGAGCGGCGCATACCCGAATTCCATTTCCGGCGTCATCTATGCATCGGGACAGTTTACCCCGGCTCTGAACGGAAGACTGGCCAGGGCGTACGGGAACAATATTCCGGAAAGCTGCTTTACGGCGGCGAGAGAATCTCTGAACGGTGCGACGAACATCGGAAGCGCTACGCATTTCAGGCGTGCGGGAACTCATGAAGGGCTTGTCATTGGGGATCATGTTTTTTGGTAATGCGGACATTGGCTTAGAGCCTGTCTGAAATCTGTTTTCCGTAAGAGGTATACGGGCGGCACAAGGGAATTGCCGCAAACCGTATTTGGCGTAACGCCAACGGGATGTATGGACTGCGGGAAGGGGATTTCAGGCAGGCTCTTGGACTGTATTGCAATAGCTTTACGGAGGACGGAACCGCATGCCAATGTTCCGCCAGGTGTTTCCGCGCATTTTGTGCGGAAATTGCGAGTCTTTCGGCGCGAAACCGCAAAGCGTGTTACCGGTCACGGAGGGAACAGTAACCGTCATAGCCGCCGTTTGTAGCAGTTCATTCTGAATGCTATGTTGGGAGGCGGACGCCCGTGCGTGAGTTTTTTTAGTGGCCGGCAGCAGCGG
>CAJTVK010000156.1 GCA_910579645.1 uncultured Lachnospiraceae bacterium
CTGACACAAAAATCAGGCACTGAAATTCACCATTATTTCCGCAATGCAGTACTAGCGTTTTTGCTGACATTTTCAATTACTATATTTACGGCGGGAGACAGGTCATCCAGCCAGAACAGCTTACGGAGCGTGATTCCACTAAAATAGCATTGCCATATGGTGCGGATGGCGCTGTGGTTCCTATCCAGAAATTCCGCGATGTACAGAAACTGTATGCCGCAATGACGGATGGGAAGATGGAATATGTCTTCTACGGAGCGGAAAGCCAGGCGGAGATTCATTATGCCATGGCTGTGAAGAACAATCTCTACGATGCATTGGAGTATGCGGGGCAGGTAGAAGAGGCAGCAAAGTCACATCGAAAGGAAATGAAACGGAAAAAGGAACAGCGGGAAACGTCTGCTGAAGAAGATAGGAAAACACCTAACACGGGTGAATTCTTAAGTGGCTTTTGGGCGGAAGACAGATTGATACCATCTATCACGGTAACGATATTTTTCGGTTCGGATAAATGGGATGGACCATTAAGCTTGTTTGACATGATGGATGTGTCAGACCCGGATGTGCTTGCCTGTATGGACAATTACCATGTGCGACTGATTGCCCCGGCGCAGATGTCGGATGATGAGATAATGAAATTCCAGTCCAGCCTGCGGGAGGTTATGCTGTTCATCAAGTATTCAAAGGACAGAGAGAAGTTAAGTAAGGTACTGAAAGACAACGAAAAACGTTTCCGGGAAGTGGAGCGCAGAGCAGCGGATGTGATTGAGGTAATTACAAATGCAGGAATAAAATATGATGAAAGCGAGGAGGTGGTTGACGTGTGCCAGGCAATTCAGGAGATGAGAATGGAATCTGAACGGGATGGTGAAAGAAGAGGCGAGTTGAAAAAGGCTCAGGAAGCTGCCAGAAATTTTTATAACCTTGGAGTCGATGTTGAAAGAATTGCCCAAGGTGTAGGGTATGCTGTAGAAACAGTGAAGCAGTGGATTGGACTTGCGGGTGACAATTAGTGTGTTGGTTTAATATTAAAATAACACGCATCTACGGATGCGTTGGCAAAGGCGCATGGAACAGCAAATTGTAAACCATGCGTTTTTTTATGCGTGCCTGCACGCATTGCCCAACAAGGAGGAAATGGATAAGGCATTTAGCCGAGGTACATTATCCTGCAAGCAAGCTGGATTCCACTGCTTTTTTGTGAGCTGGGATAGCTATCCCTATCCGGTAAAGCCAGGATAATGAAATCATATATTATATAGTTGAAGAAGGGAGGCCTGAACACAGGCCCTCCCTTTTTGGCATAAAGCGTCACAACAAAATTAGAAAAAGAAAGGAGAAAGAGGTTATGGCAGCAAATGTGGAAAGCATGTTTTCGGTAAGGGAAAAACCGTGGCACGGGTTAGGCACGATTGTTATGGAGGCCCCGGCATCGGCGGAGGCATTGAAATTGGCCGGGCTCGACTGGAACGTAGTACAGGAGCCGGTCTACACAGGGTATAACGAATTGGTGAAGGGCTATAAGGCAAACGTCAGGGGCACGGACGTGGTGTCCGACCGCTATAAGGTGGTGCAGAACGTGGATGCCTTCAGCTTCACGGATGAACTTTTAGGGAAAGGGGTGCGCTATGAGACGGCAGGCTCCCTGCGGGATGGGAGAAAAGTCTGGCTTCTTGCAAGACTCCCCAGGGAATATATCATTGCAGGGGAGAGGATTAGCCCCTACCTGGTCTTTTCCAATACCCATGACGGTTCCGGTTCCATAAAGGTGGCTATTACGCCCGTAAGGGTTGCGTGCAACAATACGCTCAACCTTGCCCTGCATACCGCCAGAAGGAACTTTAGCATGGCCGAAAAAGGATTGGAAGGACTTTCGGCAGAAAGGAATGGTTGGAAAGATGGAACAGAATTTAATCAGGCTGCTTAGAGCAGATGAGATTGAGTGCAGGGTGTCCGTTATAGGCGAAAAAGGGCTAAGCCTGTTGCTTTATAAGGATGCAAGGGTAGACCAGAGAATCCTTGATGAAACCTTCGGGCCCTTTGGCTGGAAACGGAGCCACCAGTGCATAAATGGAAACCTTTACTGTACGGCAGAGGTATTGGATAAGGGAACCGGGGAATGGGTGGCAAAACAGGATGTGGGGGCCGCGGGATATACGGAGAAGGAAAAATCCCAGGCATCGGACAGCTTCAAGAGGGCCTGCTTCATCTGGGGCATCGGAAGGGAACTGTATTCTGCCCCCTTTATATGGATACCGGCAGGGAAGGCGTCAATCCAGATGAGGGAAGGCGAGGATAAAAAGAAGCGCTACTACAGCAATGACCGTTTCCAGGTTGATTCCATCCAGTATAACGGGGAACGTGAGATTTCCGGCTTTGTGATAAAAAATGATAAGGGGCAGGCCGTATATGAACTGAATATGGGAAAAACAGCCGGGAAGGCTAAGGCGAAGGAACGGCAGCAAAAAGAGGAACCGGAAGGAGGCCTTTCCAGGGAACAGATGGAATCCCTGCAGGCCGAAATGAGCAGAACGAATTATGCGGCTATAAAGATGATTTAATGCGCGAAATAAGACAACTGTTCCGATTAAAAAAGCCAATATAAGTTAAGGAAGCAGTACTTTAAACTAAAGGAAAGATAGTAAAACAAAATATCAAAAATGACATTTTATTTAGATTTAGGAGCATAAGATTCTCTAAAGGTTTATGCCCTATATATTAGGAAGGAGCAAAACATGTCCAAAGAAGAGCAAAAAGTCATAGAGCAGATTTCGCATATTCTAGTCCGCGAAAAACAGATTTCTTCAGAAGAGCATCTGCGTATGCTGGATTTAATCAGGAAAGAACGGAAAAGCAGATGAAGCATCCTTTAAACTGCAATCTGACGAATAGACACGAATTGAAAGTAAAATTATTCGACGGATGGCAGAACCGGGTAACACAATTCATAGGACAAATATCTACAATATACAACGAAAGGAGGTGGGATGATGGAAAAACTGCGCGCAGTCATCTATAACCGCTGCAGCACGGAAGAGGAATCCCAGAAGGATGCCCTCATCAAACAGGTCCAGGAATCAAAACGCTGTGTCCATGAGCAGGGATGGGAACTGGTGGATGCCTATGTGGAAGCGAAAAGCGGCACTACGGTGAAAGGCCGCAATGAATATAACCGGCTTTACCAGGACCTGGAAAGCGACAAGTTCGAAGTGATAGTTATCAAAAGCCAGGATAGGCTTATGCGGAACACAAAAGACTGGTATCTGTTCCTGGACCGGATGCAGAGGAACCGGAAGCACCTTTATATGTACCTGGAACGCAAGTTTTACACGCCGGATGATGCGCTGATTACCGGAATCAAGGCTATTCTGGCGGAGGAATACAGCAGGGAGCTGAGCAAGAAGATTAACAATGCCCATAAAAACCGGCAGAAGGAGGGGAAAAGCTTTGTATTTACAAACCATACATATGGATTTAAGAAGATGCCGGATAAAAGAATTGTTATCGATGAGAGTGAAGCGGAAATGATAAAGCTGATTTTCGAGCTTTCGGCCGGCGGCTATGGAACGCACTGCAGCGCGGAGATACTTTACCAAAACGGATACCGCAACCGCAAAGGGAAGGGGATAAGTCCTTCCCTTATCCGTAATATTATCCGCAACCCCATTTACAAGGGAACGGTTGTCCAGAACAGGCAGCATTATGATTTTGAAAGCAAGCAGACCTACAAAAACCCGCCGTCGGAATGGCTTTTCCATGAAAACGCCGTTCCCAAAATCATCGACGAAGAGCTGTTCGAAAGGGCCAACCGGGGATTGGACCAGAGGAAGCAGGAAGGGAACCGGGGAGGCGTTTATTTGAAGGGAAGCGCCCCCGGGAAATATGATTTATCCGGGAAGCTGTTCTGCGGGCTCTGCGGCAGCCCCTTTTATCGTACCGTGCGGAAAAACAAAAGCGGGAAAGTGACCGAATGGAAATGCAGCAACTATCTGCAAAACGGGAGGAAAAAGCAGCAGATGCGCAGAGAGCAAATCAGGAAAGTGGAAAAGCTGCAATCGGGTACAGGGGGTGAAGCGGGGTGTGATAATATACACCTTGACGAGAAAAAACTGTATGGGATGCTGGAACAGCTTAACTGCCAGAAGTACCGGGGGCCGGAGGTGAAAAGGGAAGATTTGCTGAAAGAGACCCTGGCAATACTGAGGAAAGCGCTAAGCGGGAACCACACGGCCGCCCAAAAGGAAGGGCTGGAAGCCTCGCTGGATAAAATTACCGGGCAAAAGGAAAAATTGCTGGAGAAGCTGCTGGAAGGGGTCATTTCCGATGAAGATTTTAAGCTGAAAAACAGGGGCTTGGAAAGCAGGAAGGCAGAAATAGAGGAAAAGCTTAAGGCTATGGAAGACAACATCCTCCAAAACGCAAAGCTGGAAGACCGGATGGAATCCATACGGAATAAACTGGAAGGTGGGGTCATCGAACAGGCGCAGATAGCGGATATGGTCAGGAATATTTCAAGGATAGAGGTTTTCCCGGCCTATATGGATATTTATTTCGATTCATGGGCATTGATGGGGCTTTCGCCTGAAAATGTTTCTTCCGCTGTAAAGGACGAGACGGATAAGCTCACCGTGTTCCGGATGGCCCAGGCATGCAGCACATCCCGCCAGCCTTTGAGGGAAGAGGAAAAAGGCGTGGTAGTGGGCCTTATGGAGAGGAACCCTAAGATTACGGCAAAAGAAATTGCCGGGGAAATGGGCGTGAATCTTTCCCTGGTGCACCGGAGAATCCGGGAACTGAAAAAGGAAGGGAAAATCAGGTACAGTTCGCCGAATGGCAGGGGGGAATGGGAGGTATTGAAACCCTGTAAATAAGCCGGATTTAACTGCTTTTTGGAGTACTTCAGGTAATTGCCCTGGGTACTCCGAATCAGCAGTGCTGTAAAATACCTTTCCCAGCTGGAAAAATCGTTATTTTCAATATAATCCTCCGCCTTTTACACATATAGGCCGGTAATCGGAACAAGCTCCTTCATACTGTGGACAACCTGATTGGTATTCATAATTCTGATATCAAATGTGCCATCCCCAAAGTTCATTAAATGGCGTAGGTTAATGGTGAACTCATCCATGTCGGCCAGCTTTAAAATCCATTTCGCGCAATTGTCACCACAAGTGGAAGCATTGAATACTTTGGAACGTTCGTTTTTCATAAGAATCAGCGTCTTAACTCCGCCGGAAAGGTCAGTGGGAGCAATCTTCCCCATAACAGGGCTGTCAATCACCGCGCTGCCTAAAACAATGGATTTATCCACATCAAGAATCATTTTCCTTGCCAAAGGGTCTGTAATCCACTCGTCTTCGTATACATTCTTAAAATATACTGCTGTATTGAAAATCGATTCTGGCATTTTCCCATAATATACATTGAGCATTCCTGCATGCCTCCTTGCCGCTAACCGAACTTCGGACAATTTATATTTTGTCTACTATAATACCAACAACTCTTTTGTTTTTCAAGCTTGCGGCCAGATACTTATTGCCTGCCAGGCCAAGATTTTCCCACGGCCAGCGCAGCAAGGCTACATATTTGTTGCATTTTAGGCAGTGTATGCTAAAATATACATAATAGCAACAGTTCCCATGGCCCGAACAGAAAACACACAGGCGTGGGAGCAAAATGCAGAAGCGGAAGGACAACTTATGGCAAGGACTGTAGCGATTGGACAGCAGGATTTTGAAACGATTAGGGAAAAAGGGTATTTCTATATTGATAAAACAAGATTTATCAAAGAATGGTGGGATAGCGGAGATAGTGTGACTTTAATCACCCGGCCGCGGAGGTTTGGCAAGACATTGACGATGAGCATGCTGGAAAAGTTTTTTTCGGTCAGGTATGCAGGCAGGGCGGATTTGTTTGAAGGTATGGAAATATGGGAATTCAGGGAATACCGGGAACTGCAGGGAACATATCCGGTGCTCTTCGTAAGCTTTGCCGATGTAAAGGAGACTAACTTCCAGGATGCCAGGAAGGTGATTTGCTATATCATCGAACAGCTTTACAGCCAGAATGATTTTTTGCTGGAAGGGAATCTGCTCAACGAGAAAGAAAAAAATTTTTTCAGGAATGTTACGGCAGATATGGAAAATTATATCCTTTCCTCATCATTAAAAACCCTGTCAAATTATTTGTACCGTTTTTATGGAAAGAAAGTAATTATTATTTTGGACGAGTATGATACGCCAATGCAGGAGGCGTATGTAAAAGGGTATTGGAAGGAACTTGTGGAGTTAACCAGAAGTTTATTCAATGCCACTTTCAAGACGAATCCCTGCCTGGAACGCGCTGTTATGACAGGGATAACCAGGGTCAGTAAAGAGTCGGTCTTTTCAGACTTAAATAATCTGGAAGTAGTTACTACCACTTCAAATAAATATGCAGAAGTATTTGGGTTTACAGAAGAGGAAGTATCTGCCGCATTGGACGAGTTTGGCTTATCAGAAAAAGAGAAGGAGATAAAAGAGTGGTATGACGGATTTACGTTTGGAAATATGATGGATATCTATAATCCATGGTCAATTATTCACTATCTTGATAAAAAAAAGGCGGCCCCCTACTGGGCCAACACCAGTTCCAATAAACTCGTAGAAAAGCTTCTTAGGGAAAGCAACCCTGACATTAAGAAGTCTTTTGAACGTTTATTAGGCGGGGAGCCACTTCATATGGAGATTGATGAGCAGATTGTTTATGACCAGCTTATGGTAAAAAAGAATGCAATCTGGAGCCTTTTGCTTGCCAGCGGATACCTGAAAGTTGTGGAAGCCGTATTTTCAGAGGAAACGGGGCGGATTGATTATGAACTGACCCTGACAAACAGGGAAGTGAAAATCATGTTTGAAAATATGATTCAGGGATGGTTTGCGGAAAACAGCAGCTATAACGCCTTTATTAAAGCGCTTCTTTTGGATGATGTTAAAGCGATGAATACCTATATGAACAGGGTTGCCATGGAAACTTTCAGTTATTTCGATACAGGGAAAGCACCGTCCTGGGATGAGCCGGAGCGTTTTTACCATGGGTTTGTCCTCGGGCTGATGGTGGAACTGGCGGACAGGTATACCCTTACCTCGAACCGGGAGAGCGGCTTCGGGCGGTATGATGTAATGCTGGAGCCAAAGAAAACAGGGGATAATGCCTATATTTTTGAATTCAAGGTACAGGACACGGATGAAAAGGAACTGGCCGATACGGTTTGGGATGCGCTTTGCCAGATAGACAGGCAGAATTACGAGGCATCCCTCGTGGCAAAGGGCTTTTCCAAAGAGCGTATAAGGAAGTATGGGTTTGCTTTCTGCGGCAAGAACGTGCAGATAGGCAGGGCGGATTTAGTTTGAAGGGGCTGAAATATTCGGATATCCATCCCTATCATTCCCGCCCACCATCTGAATACCTGTGAGCCGTATATAATCAGATATCCCAGCCCGCGCCTTGCGGCCAGGAATTCACCGATGATGACGCCTACAAGGGCCAGACCGATATTGACTTTCATGTTGCTGAGCAGTGTGGGGACGGAACCGGGAAGCACTACTTTGCAGAAAGCATCCCGCTTGCTGCCTCCCAACGTGTAGATCAGTTTTATTTTCTCTTCATCCACCTGCCGGAATCCGGTGTACAGATTGATGACCGAGCCGAAGACGGCCACGGAAATTCCGGCGACAATAATGGTATTTATCCCTGTGCCCAGCCATACAATGAATAGGGGGGCAAGGGCGGATTTGGGAAGGCTGTTCAGCACCACAAGGTATGGCTCCAGAATTTCGGAACATTTTGGGGAATGCCATAAAAGTGTGGCGGTCAGCAGGCTGATTGCGAGAACAAGCAGGAAACTGGCGATAGTTTCCAGCAGAGTGATGCCGGTATTGGTGAAAAAAGAGAAATCTTTTACCATGCCGATAAAGCAAAGCACGACCTGGCTGGGGCTGCTGAAGAAAAACGAGTCTACATATCCTGTCCGGACCAGCCCTTCCCATAGGAGGAGGAAGCCGGCCAGGATGAGGGTGCGGGCAAGAAGGACCATGCGGTGATGATTTATCCGGCTGCGTTCATATTGTTCCTGATTGCTCAGGCTGTCTGTATTTTTCATCTGAAATCTCCTTCCATAATAAATTAAAATAGTCTTTAAATTCGGGGGCGTTTCTGGAGGCGAGAGGAGAATGGTCGGCAAGAGTTAAACGGACGGGGATATCGCATCTGACCGTGGCGGGCCGCCGGCTCAGTACCAGGATACGCTGCGCCAGGCTGATGGCTTCCGACAAATCATGGGTGATGAGGATGGCTGTTTTGCCGGCAGAGCGTATGATGCCGCATATGTCGGAAGAAACGGACAGTCTGGTCTGATAGTCCAAGGCACTGAACGGTTCGTCGAGAAGCAGCAGTTCCGGTTCCATTACAAGGGTCCGGATAAGGGCGGCTCTCTGCTTCATGCCGCCGGACAGCTCGCTGGGCTTCTTGTCCCTGAATTTGTATAAGTCATAGTCTTTCAGAAGCTGTGTGACATGTGCCAGCCTTTCGGGAGTAAGCATGTGATTGATTTCCAGCCCCAATATGACATTTTGGTAGATGGTGCGCCATTCGAATAAATGGTCATGCTGAAGCATGTAGCCGATGCGGGGACAGGACGGTGCGTCATGCAGGCCGCGTTTCCCGGGACGGCCTGCAGAACCCTCGGGCCGGCGGCCGGCACCGTGGGGGGCGCCATGGAAGAGAATTTCTCCGCTCTCCGGGGCAAGCAGTCCTGCAATAATGGACAGCAGCGTGGATTTGCCGCAGCCGGAAGGGCCTACAATGGCAGTGAATTCGCCTTTCTGTATTTGGAAAGATATATGTGATAAGGCGATAGTCTCACCTTCCGGGCTATGGTAGGAATAACAAATGTCTTTGAGGCTCAGCAGTGGCTGTTCCATAAGATTCCTCCAATCTGGATAGTTCACGGATATACCCTATTATATGAGAACGCAAAAAAGGATGTGAAAATTGATTTCCGTTCACGGAAATCAATTTTCAACTGCGAGCCTGCGCGGTGGCCTTGTGCCGGAGGCCTATGGATGGACGGTGCCATGCGGCGAAGCATCCGGCCCGTACACAGAATCATATATTTTTCTGACACGCTTTCGCTCTGCCGCAAACGCAGCGGTACTAAGGC
>CAJTVK010000157.1 GCA_910579645.1 uncultured Lachnospiraceae bacterium
AGTTCCGCTGCTGCCGGCCACTAAAAAAACTCACGCACGGGCGTCCGCCTCCCAATACAACATTCAGGCTGAACTGTTATGATTTTCGCTGCAATCATAACATAAGGCTTTAAAAAACGGGAAGAATATGGTATGATATAAGCGTCGGCAAACTATATAAATTAGGAGGAGCAAAACATGGGCTACATGGATGAATTCAACTTTTGGCTAAGCGATTCGTATTTTGACGAAGAGACGAAGAAAGAACTTGAGGCAATCAGGGACAATGAAAAAGAGATTGAAGACCGTTTCTATAAGGAATTGGAATTCGGCACCGGCGGACTCAGGGGTGTCATCGGTGCAGGCACAAATCGCATGAATATCTATACGGTGCGCAAAGCTACACAGGGACTCGCGAATTACATATTGAAGCAGGGCGGGAAAGAGAAGGGTGTGGCTATTGCATACGATTCCAGAAGGATGTCGCCGGAATTTGCTGACGAAGCGGCTCTCTGCCTGGCAGCCAACGGTATTAAGGCATATGTGTTCGATGCTCTGCGCCCTACGCCGGAACTGTCTTTTGCACTGCGGACTTTGGGATGTATTTCCGGCATTGTCATTACGGCAAGCCATAACCCGCCGGAATATAACGGATATAAAGCATATTGGGAGGACGGCGCACAGGTAACGGCTCCGAAGGATAAAGAGATTATTACGGAAGTGAAGAATGTGACGGATTACCATGAAGTAAAGACCATGGACAAGGAAGAAGCCGTTAAGGCCGGGCTTTATCAGGTAATCGGGGCGGAAATAGACGATGCATATATGGCAGAACTGAAGAAGCAGATTATTCATCCGGAGATTATTAAAGAGATGGCGGATGATATGAAGATAGTGTATTCTCCTTTCAACGGAACAGGAAACGTTCCGGTAAGGCGTATTCTTTCGGAATTGGGCTTCAAGCATGTATTCGTAGTGCCGGAGCAGGAAATGCCCGACCCGGATTTCACCACCTTGGATTATCCGAATCCGGAAGACCCGAAGGCTTTCACTCTTGCGCTGAAGCTGGCGAAGGAGAAAAATGCGGATATCGTGCTGGCTACGGATCCCGATGCGGACAGGCTGGGCATCTATGCACTGGATACAAAGAGCGGGGAATATGTGCCGTTTACCGGCAATATGTCAGGGATGCTCATTGCGGAATATATTTTAAGGGAGAGGACGGCAGAAAACAAGATGCCCGAAAACCCGGCATTGGTAACGACGATTGTTACCACTAATATGGCAAAGGCAATCTGTGACGATTATAAGGTAAAATGCATCGAAGTACTCACAGGCTTTAAATATATCGGGGAACAGATTAAGTGGTTTGAGCAGAGCGGCTCCAATCATTATGTATTCGGCCTGGAAGAAAGCTACGGCTGTCTGGCAGGGACCCATGCAAGGGACAAAGACGCGGTAGTGGCAGTGATGTGCCTTTGCGAAATGGCGGCATGGTGCAAGAAGAACGGCAAGACCGTATGGGATCAGATGCTGGAACTGTATGAAAAATACGGCTATTATAAAGAGACGCAGTATGCGATTACTTTAAAGGGAATCGAAGGATCCAAGCAGATTGCGGAGATTATGGATAAGCTGCGCAGCAATCCTCCGAAGGAATTCGGCGACCTGAAGGTAGTGGAAGTAAGGGACTATGACAGCAACAAGACAGTAAATATGGAAACCGGGGAAGAAAGGGAGACAGGGCTTCCGAAGTCCAATGTGCTTTACTTTGACCTGACCAATGATTCCTGGTGCTGCGCCCGTCCTTCCGGCACGGAGCCGAAACTGAAATTCTACATGGGCGTAAAAGGAACAAGCCTGGAGGATGCTCAGGCTAAAGTAGAGAAGCTGACAGAGGCATTAAAGGCACAGATTTAAGAAAAGCCGGCAGTTCGCCGCAATCGGGTGCAGAGCAGCGGAGCATAAGGCACCGCCGCCGTCGGCAGGAACGGACGGAAAGCGGGAAAGAAAGGGAAGGAATCCGTAGGGGACGGATTTCTTCCCCTTTTCAAAAAGCGGATATCTGATGGGAAGACGTAAAACAGGATGGGACAGGGCATGGGGCAGGGAATCATGAAAAGCAGCAATTTGCGTAAAGCCTATTGCTATCTGAAGAAAAACGGGTTAAAAAGTGCATATTATGCCGCACTGGAGCGGATAATGAGGGGAAACGGGAAAACGTACTGCTATAGGCAGCCGGGGGAAAACGTTTTGCAGGCACAGCGGGCGGCGGCGGACGGGTATCCGTATCGGTTCAGCATCCTTGTGCCTGCCTATGAAACGAAGGAAGCCTATCTGCGGGAAATGATAGAATCCGTCCTGGGGCAGAGTTACGGCAATCTGGAACTTATCATAGCCGATGCCAGCCGCTCCGGGCAAGTGGAAGCGGCAGTAAGAAGCTATGCGGACGGCAGGCTCCGCTATCTTTCCCTGAAAAGGAACGGAGGGATTGCGGAAAATACCAATCAGGCTTTGGAGAAGGCAGAGGGCGACTATGTGGGACTTCTGGATCACGACGATGTGCTTGCGCCGGATGCTTTATATAATATGGCCAAAGCCATTAGCCAAAGGGAGAAGGAAGGGAATACGGCATGGCTGCTGTATTCCGACGAAGATAAAGGAAACGGGGAAATGACGGAATTTTATGAGCCGCATTTCAAGCCGAAACTGAATGTGGATTTATTGCTGTCCAATAACTACATTTGCCATTTCCTAGTAATGAAAAGGGAACTGATGCAGGAACTGCGGCTTCGGTCCGGATTTGACGGTGCGCAGGACTATGATTTGGTTTTGCGGGCAGTGGGGAAGCTGCTTTACGAGGATGGAGGGAAGGAACGTTATGGGGGCAGGCAGGCAGTGGTTCATATACCGAAAGTGCTTTACCATTGGCGGTGCCATAGTTCTTCCACGGCGGAAAACCCGGAAAGCAAGCGTTATGCCTATGAGGCGGGAAAACGTGCATTGGAGGATTTTCTTGCCCGCAGAGGGTGGAAAGGGACGGTATGCCATACGGAGCATTTAGGCTTTTACCGGGTGGATTATGACGGCGGCATTTTCAGGCAGCGGGAAGACGCAGGGGCAGAAGCGGGACGGCTGCTGAACCGGAGGGGAAGGATATGCGGCGGCGCTTTCGGAAGAAGCGGGAAAGTTCTTTATGCCGGCCTGCATAAAAATTTCAGCGGTTATATGCACCGGGCGGCACTGCGGCAGGAAGTATATGCCGGCGATATACGCCGCATGCGGGTGCGGAAGGAACTTTGGGCAGATTTTGAGGAAGTGTTCGGGGTGCCTTACCGGGAAGATGAAAACGGTTGGTTTGACATGGCAGGCATAGGGAGAAAGGGACGGGAAAGCAAGGACGAAGCCATTGCGCTTACGGCGGAAGGCGTGGAAAAATGTCTGGAATTTGGCCGCAGAGTGCGGGAAAAGGGATATATTACGGTATGGCAGCCGTAAAATATGCATTTTATATAAAATGATTGATTGCGCGGAAACAGCGCAGAAACGAGGTATCGATATGAAAGGTTCGGGAAACGGTCAGGGGAGCACAGAGCGGAAACGCAGGAAGCAATGGGACGGGAAGCATAGACTCAGGAAATGGGGCAATGTGCGGCAGACGGAAGGAAAACAGGCAGGAAAGCCCGGGCGGCGACAGGCTCCAAGGGTAACGGTAGTTATTCCTAATTATGAAGGGGAAAAATATATAGAAGCCTGTCTGGACTCCCTCTGCCAGGGAAGCTTGGTGCCGGAGATTATTGTGGTGGATAACGGTTCCGCGGACGGAAGCGCAGAGTGGATCCGCAGATGGATGAACCGGCGGAACAGAAAGAAATGTCCTTCCTGCAGGCTGGTGTGCTTCACGCAGAACAAGGGGTTCTGTGCGGCGGTCAATGCAGGAATACGTCTGGCCAAAACGGAGTATGTCATATTGCTGAACAATGACACGGAAGTGGACAGGGATTTTGTGAAGAATTTATACCTAGCAATCAGAAAAAGGAAAAATGCCTTCTCTGTAAGCGCAAAAATCCTGTCTCTGCATCAGCCGGAACTCATTGACGATGCCGGGGATCTGTACTGTGCCTTGGGCTGGGCTTTCGCTCTGGGGAAAGGGAAGGAACGCACTGCTTACGATAAAGAGGCCAAAATATTTGCGGCCTGTGCCTGTGCGGCAATCTATCGGAAGAGCATATTCGAAACCATCGGATATTTCGACGAAAATCATTTTGCCTATTTAGAGGACATTGACATAGGATACCGGGCGAAGATTTCCGGTTATGACAACTATTATACGCCGGATGCAGTGGCCTATCATGCGGGAAGCGCCGTCACCGGCTCCCGGCATAACGACTTTAAAGTATATTTGTCTGCCCGAAACAGCATCTACCTGATTTATAAAAATATGCCGGCGGCGCAGATTCTATGCAATCTTCCGCTTTTGGCGGCAGGAGTGGGGATGAAGGCACTGTTTTTCACCGGAAAAGGCATGGGGAAAACTTATCTGGACGGGCTTGCGGAAGGCTTCCGCCTGTCCTGTTCCGAAAAAGGGAAAAAGCAGAAAGTCCCGTTCCGGGCGGAATGCCTCGGGAATTATGCGAAAATACAGTTGGAATTATGGCAGAACACGGTACGCAGAGTGACCGGGTGATAACAGTTCAGCTCAGGATTTTGCGCTCGCCGCAAGATCCGTGCGAATGCGTAAATCTAGTACTGCATTGCGGAAATAACAGTGAATTTCAGTGCCTGATTTTTGTGTCAGGGCAAGGCGGAAGAAGGAGGCGATGCGGTGGCATCGTTGACTGATGACAACGCAGCACTGGCACAAAAGGCAGGTGCTGAATTCACTGCTATTTCCGCAATGCAGTACTAGCCAAGAGGGAATCTGCCCCTCGCCGCAGGCGACTTGGAATGGGCAGATTCCGTAACAGGGAAGCCGCAGGCTGAACTGTTACACCGGGTGATACATTTATAGAAATTTAAGTTGTGCTTTTCTGCATAATATTGTAAAATAACAGACAATATTAGAAAAACTGGTGGAACTATGATAAAGGACAATCAAAAGCTTTTTAATAGATTGCACTTGCTGGTGGATGCGGTTGTCGTTGCGCTTTCTTATTTGCTGGCATGGCTGCTAAAGTTTGCAACACCCTTTGCGGATACGGAACCCGGTGTGACGGCGCTGTCCACGGAGATTTATTTCAGTGCGCTTTATTACATTGTCCCGGGATATATTCTGCTGTATTATTTTTTCAATATGTATACACCGAAAAGGACGACCCGCAGAAAGCATGAGATAACTGCCATAGTCACGGTCAACACGGCGGGCATCATGCTGTTTATGGTGGTGCTGTTCGCGCTGAAGATACAGAACTTTTCCCGTATGCTGGTGGGCATGTTTTATGTGATTAACATTGTGCTGACATCTTTATCCAAGACTTTAATCAGAAGCGCACTGCAATATTTCCGCAAAAATGGGTATAATCTTAAGTATGTACTATTGGTGGGTTATTCCCGGGCAGCAGAAGAGTATATTACAAGAATCAATGCCAATCCGCAGTGGGGATATGTGGTAAGAGGGATTCTGGACGACAGGGTGCCGAGCGGAACCTTGTATAAAGGCGTGAAGGTTTTGGGGAGGATAGAAAACCTGCTATATATCCTTCCGGAGAATAAATTGGACGAAATCGCGGTTACGCTGGCGTTGGAAGATTATGACCGTTTGGAGCGTATTGTGGACTTATGTGAAAAATCCGGCGTCCATACAAAGTTCATACCGGATTACAACAGCCTTGTGCCCAGCCGGCCTTATACGGAAGACTTGATGGGGCTGCCGGTCATAAACATCCGTTATGTGCCGCTGACCAATACGCTGAACTGGGTAGCGAAACGGGCGGTAGATATTGCCGGTTCCCTGTTCGGCCTTATCGTTGCGTCACCGGTGATGCTGCTTACGGCAGTTTTGGTAAAATGTACAAGCCCGGGACCGATTATTTTTAAGCAGGAACGGGTGGGGCTGCATAATAAGCCCTTTCAGATGTATAAATTCCGGACCATGGAACTGCAGAAGCCCTCACAGGAGCAGAAAGCCTGGACGGTCAAGGACGATCCAAGGGTGACGAAGGTGGGCAAGATTCTGCGCAAGACCAGTTTGGACGAACTGCCTCAGTTTTTTAATATTCTGGTAGGGGAAATGAGCCTGGTAGGGCCAAGGCCGGAGCGGCCTTTGTTTGTGGAAAAATTCAAAGAAGAGATTCCACGTTACATGATAAAGCATCAGGTGCGCCCGGGGCTGACCGGATGGGCGCAGATTAACGGATATCGGGGAGACACATCCATACGGAAGAGAATAGAGTATGATATTTTCTATATCGAAAACTGGACGATGGGACTGGACATCAAAATTATGTTCCTGACCATTTTCAAAGGGTTTATCAACAAGAATGCATACTGATTCCCGTAAAGCATGGCAGCGCAGTCCATGAAATACCGGGAGGCGGAAAGATAAGGGAGAATCGTTATGGCTGAAAATTCCAAGAAGAAAAAAAGCGGCGGAGAGGCAAGAAGCCAGAGGCCATCCAATAAAGCAGGCAATCCGGGGGCATCAAGGACTTCCAATCAGGCAGGCAATCCGAGAGCGCCAAAGACCTCCAATCAGGCAGACAATCCGGGAACGTCAATGACTTCCGGTGCGGCAGGCAGTTCGGGGAAAAAAACGGCGAAGGGAGAAGCCGGCAGGAAAATGTCCGCCAAGGAGCGGGCAAGGAAGAAGCGCAACAAAATTATTCTGTTCATTGTGGAAATCTTTGTGCTTTTGATTATGGTAGTCATCCTCTATGGCGTAGTTCAGGGAGGGAAAGTCGGGAAGCACGATATGAAGGAAGAGGATATTGTGATTAATCCGGAGGTAAAAGAGCGGGAAGAAACCACGAAAATGAAAGGATACCGAAATATTGCACTGTTCGGCGTGGATTCCACCACAGGGGCATTGGCCAAAAATACCAGAAGCGACACGATTATGATTGCTTCCATCAATCAGGACACGGGTGAATGCAAGCTGGTGTCGGTATACCGTGACACTTATCTGAATCTAAGCAATGACTCTTATAATAAATGCAACTCCGCATATGCCAAGGGAGGCCCGGAGATGGCAATCAGCATGCTGAATATGAATCTGGATATGAACATTACGGATTTTGTGACGGTAGGCTTTGCCGGCTTGGCGGATACCATTGATGCATTGGGCGGGGTGATGATAGATGTGGATGAGGCGGAAATCCATCATCTGAACAGTTATCAGTTTACCATGGCTAAAGATATGAAGCGGGAATATAAGGAACTGACCCAGACCGGATATCAAAGGCTGACCGGCCTGCAGGCCACGGCATACTGCCGGATCCGTTATACCGCAGGCGACGACTTTAAGCGTACGGAACGTCAGCGGGAAGTGCTGATGGCGGTGGCGGAGGAGGCAAAGAAAGCATCTCCGGCTACCTTGAACGAGATTGCCAACAATGTATTCAATGAAATATATACATCCTTGGATTTGACGGAAATTGTGGAACTGCTGAGCGATATAGGAAGCTATAATATTGTGGATCAGGCGGGCTTCCCCAATGAGACGTACCGCACTACAGGAAATATCGGTTCCAAGGGAAGCTGTGTCATTCCGGTGGATCTGAAAGAAAATGTGGAATGGCTGCATAATTTCCTGTTCAATGAAAACTATACGGCATCTTCGGATGTGCAGGCTTATAGTGAGAAGATTAAAAGTGATACAAGTCCTTACTTGAAATAGTTTAAATATGGGAGTAAAATTAGAGCGTACCTTAAAACCGGAACGGATTTTGAGGCACGCTCTAAAAATTAGGGGCGGAAGGAAGTTTGGCATGCTCAAAAATTGAGGGCGAAGGGAAGTTTAAGGCATGCCGTAAAAAATTAGGGCAGGAATGAAGCTTAAGGCATGCTGTAGAATCGAAAGAAATGATAAGGAAGTGTTGCAGTTGGGAACGATAGATATTATCATACCGGTCTATAAGCCGGAGAAAAGTTTTTTCACTTTAATAGAAAGGCTGGAGAATCAGACGGTTCCGGTCAACCGGATACTTCTGCTCAATACGGAACAGAAGTATTTTGAAAGGCTCATTTACGGCACTTCTTTTTTGGAAAAGTATCGCAATGTTTATGTAAGGCATCTGTCAAGGCTGGAATTTAACCATGGAGGGACGAGAAAGAAGGGCGTGCAGAAATCGGATGCCCCTGTCTTTGTCATGATGACTCAGGATGCAATTCCGGAAGACGAGCATATGCTGGAACATTTGGTGAAGCCATTGGAAGACGGAAAAGTAGCCGCATCTTATGCCCGGCAGCTGGCGGCGGAGGACAGCAGTGAAATAGAACGTTATATGAGACTGTTCAATTATCCGGAACAAAGCAGGGTGAAGTCAAAGGCGGATTTGTCTTCCCTTGGCATAAAAACATATTTCTGCTCCAATGTGTGTGCTGCGTATAACAGGAAAATATACGAGGAACTGGGAGGGTTTATTAAGCATACTATTTTTAACGAGGATATGATTTATGCGGCGGCGGCTATACAGGCAGGCTACCTGATTGTGTATGCCGCGGAGGCGAAAGTTATTCATTCCCATAATTATACTTTTTCTCAGCAATTCCGCCGTAATTTTGACCTTGGGGTTTCGCAGGCGGATCATCCGGAAGTGTTTGCGGGGATATCTTCGGAAGGGGAAGGGGTTCAGATGCTGAAGGATATTTCTGCTCATTTGTGGAAGTCCGGAAAGAAGAGGATGATTCCGAAGCTTTACATAGAAGGTGCATGCCGGTATGCGGGGTATACTTTGGGGAAGCATTATAAGGGGCTTTCCCAGAAGATGGTATTGAAATGTACGATGAATAAGACTTATTGGGAGCAGACGGGAAGGATTCGGTCCAGTGAAGGGATAGATGCGACGAAAGGGTATGGGAAGTCGGAGGATGAGGGGTAGGGGTAGGCTGGGGAAGGGCGCATGCGGACAGCCAACGCCATCCGGAACGGTACCCGGCACGCCCACAGAACCAT
>CAJTVK010000158.1 GCA_910579645.1 uncultured Lachnospiraceae bacterium
TTTAGTGCCTTAGTACCGCTGCGTTTGCCGCTGAGCGAAAGCGTGTCTGAAAAATGAATGACTCTGTGTGCCCGCCGGGCATTTTGCCGGTCTGTGTTGCCGCTGCATAGCCTCCCGGCCGAGACGCCAACGCAAGCCGAAAATTGATTTACGTGAGGGAAATGCAGCGGGCTGCAATGATGCAAATATGACCCAGAAATCAAAGAATCTCCTTCCGGTAAAACTCATAAGCCCTGTCCCATGCATCCTTATTCTCCGGCTCATATACCACCGGACGGTCCGAATCCGCAATCACCTTCCGCGCCTCGGCCAAATCCTTAATTACCCCCTTAGCCATCAGCTGGATTGCAATATTGCCGAATACCGTGGCCTCCACAGGCCCGGCAATGACAGGAATGCCGTTGGCATGTGCCGTGAATTTACAGAGCAGTTTGCTCTGAATGCCTCCGCCCACCATATGGATTGCCCCATATTCCTTCTGAGTGCAGGCCTTAATTTCTTCCAAAACATAACGGTATTTCAACGCCAGGCTTTCATTGATGCAGCGCACGATTTCCCCTTCCGTCTGCGGCACCTTCTGCCCGGTACGTCCGCAATATTCCCGTATCCTCTCCGGTATATTGCCCGCAGGGACAAATTCCGGCGCATCCGGGTCGATAAAGCATCGGAACGGTTCCGCTTCCTCCGCCAGCTTCTCCAACTGAGAGAAGCTGTATTCCTTCCCTTCCCGCATCCACTGCCTGCGGCTCTCCTGCACCAGCCAAAGCCCGATAATATTTTTCAGGAAAGAAGTTCTGCCGTCCGTTCCCGTTTCGTTCGTGATATTCAGCTTCTCCGACTGCTCCGTCACAATCGGCCGTGCCAGTTCCGTCCCGAACAAGGACCAAGTCCCGCAGCTTACAAAGATAAAGTCCTCTTCCTTTGCCGGCACTGCCGTCAAAGCGCACTGCGTATCATGGCCGGCCACGGCAATCACATCCATCTCCCCGATTCCCAGTTCCTCCTTGATTTCTTCCCGTATCGTCCCCAACACCGTTCCTGTAGGAACCACTTCCGTCAGGATTTTTTCCGGAATTCCGAATTTCTCCGTCACTTCCGTCACCCATCCGGGTTCCGAAGGATTCCCCATCTGCGTGGTAGATACAATGGAACGTTCGCTCTTCTTCACCCCGGAAAGAAAGTAATTAAATAAATCCGGCATCAGCAGCAGGCAGTCTGCCCGCGCCAGCAGTTCCGGACGCTGCTCCTTCAATGCCAGCAGCTGGAATGCCGTGTTGATTTCCATAAACTGATTTCCGGTGATTCCGTAAAAATGTTCCCTCGGTATTTTGGCAAATCCTTTTTCCAGCATGCCTTCCGTCCTGCCGTCACGGTAATGCACCGGGTTTTCCAAAAGATAGCCCTTTTCGTCCAGAAGGCCGAAATCCACCCCCCAGGTATCCACGCCAATGCTTTCCGCCCCGCCGTATGCCTTGGCTTTGATCATTCCCTGCTTCATCTCATGGAACAGCCGCAGCACATCCCAATACATCGTGCCGTTTACCGTCACCGGGTCGTTGGAAAACCGGTGAATTTCCTGTACCGTAATCTGCTCCCCGTCATACTTCCCCAACATCACCCTGCCGCCGGAAGCGCCGTAATCCACGGCTAAAACCTTTGTCTCCTTCTTCATTTCTTCCTTCCTTTCTTCCTTTCTTCCTTCTGCTCATTCGTTCAGAAAAAACCGCATTAAGCAACGAATCTGCATTCCGTCATCCTTTCGCTTAATGCGGCCTCCTTCAATGGCACATATCCTTTGCGGAACCGGACATCCTTCCGGTTCCGCACTTTCTCAATGCCTTACCGTCAGTCCGGTCTTTATTTATAGAACGGGCCGTAGTTCTTACATGCCCTGAAATCCTGTCCTTCCTTATCCATGCCGAACGCGTTCCAAGCAGCCGGACGGAAGATTTTCTCTTCCGGCACATTATGCATTGCCACCGGAATCCGCAGCATGGAGCACATGGTAATCAGATCCGCGCCAATATGCCCGTAACTGATGGCGCCATGGTTGGCTCCCCAATTATTCATGACATCATATGCCGTTTTGAATGCGCCCTCGCCGGTAGTCCTGGGTGCAAACCATGTGCAGGGCCAAGTATAGTCGGTCCTCTTCCAGAGAATGTCATTCACTTCTTCCGGAAGCTTTACGGTCCATCCTTCCGCAATCTGCAGCATGGGGCCGAGTCCCTTTACAAGGTTTAAGCGAATCATCGTCACCGGCATCTCCACATCCGTCACAAAACGGGAAGAAAAACCGCCTCCTCTGAAATATCCGAAGTCTGCCGCATTCCAGGTAGTAGCCTTCAGAATCGCCTCCTGATCTTCCTCCGTCACCTCATACCAAGGCTTCATCACTCCGTTGCCGTCCGCATCCTTTGCCTGCCCGTTGGCATCCAGGCAAGCCGCGCCGGAATTGATCAAATGGATAAAACCGCCTGCTGCCTTGGCCGCACCCTCTATTTCATAGCCGGTTGCTTTCTTCACCGCTTCCGGGCTCCAATATGTACGGACATCGGCAAAAATCTGCGCCCGGTTGGTCAGCAGCTTCATGAACATCATGCCAAGACCGTTCAGCACGTCGTTTTCCGTCGCCAGCACATAAGGCTCGCGGGCGCCGTTCCAGTCGAAAGAAGTGTTCAGCAAAGCTTCCGGGAAATCACAGTTGGGATAGAAGTCCGTCCACTGCCTCTGTCCCTGGAAACCTGCGGCAATGGCATTATGTCCTACCATTTCCTCTTCCCGGCCTTCCGGCAGGTTCGGATTGCCGTTCATCAAATCCTTGATAATCAGCATCATCTTTACGACAAATTCCCAATCCTTCTCTTTTTCCTCTGCGGATTTCTGCACTTCCGGCGGATTCTTGTCAAATCCTTCCTTACATTTTTCCTTCGTCCACGCCAGTGCTTTCCGATACTCTGCCTCGTCATAAATCCCTTCCGACATACGGCGGATAATTTCCACTTCATCCACGGATTCTACACGCATGCCAAGATATTCCTCAATGAATGCCGGATCTATGATGGAACCGCCGATGCCCATACAGATGGAACCGATCTGCAGATAGGATTTGCCGCGCATCGTGGCAACCGCCACTGCCGCACGTCCGAAGCGGAGCAGCTTCTCTTCCACATCCGCCGGGATATCCGTAGCATCCGCTTCCTGTACGTCATGCCCGTAAATGCCGAAAGCCGGCAAGCCTTTCTGTGCGTGAGTCGCCAATACGCTGGCAAGATAAACCGCCCCCGGCCTTTCCGTGCCGTTGAATCCCCATACGCCTTTAATTGTGGTAGGATCCATGTCCATAGTCTCCGCCCCATAGCACCAGCAGGGCGTAACGGTCAGCGTAATGGAAACCCCTTCTTTCCGGAACTTCTCCGCACATGCGGCAGTCTCTCCCACACGTCCGATGGTAGTATCCGCAATCACTACTTTAACCGGCTCACCGTTGGAATATTTCAGGTTTTCCGTAAATAATTTTGCCGCCGCTTTTGCCATGTTCATAGTCTGGTCTTCCAGCGACTCCCTTACTTTCAGATACCCTCTCCGTCCGTCAATGGTGGGCCTGATGCCGATTACCGGATAGTCCCCAATCATTCTGTTTTCTGCCATTTCCCAATACCTCCTTCTTATTTTTCAGCCCGCAGGCTCTTTGTTTCGGCACGGCCGGCACAGAACTGCGCCTGCCTGCACCGTTGCTGCCTTTCTTTGTAACCGTTCAGCCTTCGGCTTCCCTGTTACGGAATCTGCCCATTCCAAACCGCCTGCGGCGAAGGGCAGATTCTCCCTTGCTAAATATACACATTCCCACGGACTTTGCAGCAAGTGCAAAATTCCGGGCTGAACTGTTACCTTTCTTTCTCTATATATAATAATATCACTCGTTTTATAAATCGCATTGTGATATAATGTCATAAAGTATAACGATATTCACTTTCTATAAGGAGGGTTTCCATGCTGTATTTAGATTATAACGAAAAGCAAATTCACGGGACAAAAAACTTCCCCGTCGCCTTCTATCATGTGGACAGCAGCCACCCCCGTTATGAGATGCCCTTTCACTGGCATAAAGAATACGAAATCGTGCGCATCCTGGAAGGAACGTTCCGGCTTATGTCCGCAGACGGGGAAACCGTTGCCGGCTCCGGGGAGAGCCTTTTCATCCCCAGCGGCGCCCTCCATGGCGGAATGCCCGAACACTGTGTTTACGAATGCCTTGTCTTTGACCTGGACCTGCTGTTTCTCCACGCGGACGTAAGCCGCCAGTATATGAAAAAGATAAAGCATCAGGACATCATTGTGCATACTACCATTACCGCCCAGTCCGCCACCCTCTGCCGCACCATCGACAGCCTGTTTTCCGCCATGTCCGACGCTGCGCCGGGCTATGAGCTTATGGTGATAGGCTTCCTTTTTGTGCTGTTCGGCCTTATTTTCCGCGAGGAATGCTATACCGTCAGCACGCCCGGCGAATCGCCCTTTTCCCATATGGAACAGATGAAGCCGGTTTTCGAATATATTGAAAACCACTACGCCTCCGGCATCAGCCTGCAGCAGCTGGCACAGATATCCGGCATGTCCCCGAAATACTTCTGCCGGTACTTCCAGACCATCGCCCATAAAACACCGATGGATTACCTGAATTATTACCGGATTGAACGAGCCTGCACCCTGCTGTGCACCACGGATTCCCCTATCACATCCATCGCCTACGACTGTGGGTTTAACGACTGCAGTTACTTCATCAAACTGTTCAAGCGTTACAAACACATTACTCCGAAGCAATACCAGATGCAGATGAAGCATTGACCTCCGCTCCGGATATTTTAAACTTGGAAGTGGTTCCCTTCAGCCTGTTCACCAAACCGTCCAGTGCCAGCACCTTATCGTTCAGCTGTTTCTGGGTCACGGACTGGTTTTCCGCCGTAATGACTATCCGGTCGGTGGCCTTCACATTTTCTTCCGTCATTTGGTTCACATCTACCATGCGGTCGGAAATATCCGTCACATTCCGGGCAAACACTTCCATTTTCCGGTTCACATCCCGTATCTCTTCGTTCATTCTTGCAGAATCCGTTAAAATATCCGCAAATTTATCCTGCGTCTCGGCCACCATCCCGTTTCCTCTCTCCAATTGGGAAAGACCCAGCTCCATTTTCGAAGTCAGTTCTTCCATAGACTTCTCAAGCTGAGACACAATGCCGGATATGGCGTTTACCAACTCCACTGTCCGTTCTGCCAGAGTGTTGATTTCTTCCGCCACCACCGTAAATCCCCGGCCCGCATCCCCGGCCCGGGCCGCTTCGATGGATGCATTCAGCGAAAGCAGCCTTGTCTGTTGGGAAATGCCGGAAATCCCTTTTAATATCTCATTTACTTTCCTGGTATTTTCGCCAAAGGATTCCGCTGCGCCCGCAATCTGGGACACCGTATGGTTTACCTGCCGCAGCTGTTCGACAAATGCCTCTATGCTTCCGTTTCCCTTCTCCGCATTCTCTTTAGCCCCTTTTGTCCGAAAGTCTATCTCCTCCATATTTTCTGAAATCTGCATGGAAATCTCTTTCATTTCCTGCATCTGCCCCATAATCTTCCCTATCTCTTCCGACTGCTCATGCATCCTCCTGCTGATATCCCCGGTAGACTGGGTAATTTCCAGGCTGTGCTTAATATTGTCATAGGAAGTGCGGTCCGCAACCGCTGCCGTGTCCGCAATATCCGCAGTCACGCCCGCCATTGTTCCGATAATGTCTTTCAAGCTGCCGCTCATGGCATTGAACGCCGCGGCAAGGCCGCTGAATTCATTTCTGGCAGGAAGCCGTATTTCTTCTTTGGTCAGATCGCCGTCGGCTATCAGCGTCAGTTCCTTTTTCAATACTTTAATCGGGCGTGTAATCCCTCTTACAATCCAGGCGCAGATGCCGGCGCCTGTCAGCAAAACTGCCGCAAACGCAGTCAAAGCAAAGTAAATCGTCTGACGGAAATTACTCTCTATTTCCTTTTGGATGGCCGCGCTCCGCTCCAGTTCCATTGTTATGTTATTGTTGCAGTAGGAGGACATTTCCAGTCCGATTGCCTGAAAAGATATAATACTTTTATTCAGTTCCCCGCTTACCGGAGGAAAAGAAGTACCGTCCCCCATTGCCACGATGGATTCCATGCCGGCCTTATATTTTTCCAGAGACTGACGCAGGCTGTTCACCATGCTTCTGTTTCCCTGGTAAGCTTCCCCGTCGCCGATGGATGCTTCCAGTTCGTCCAGATAACCGAACATCTCCTCAATCTCCGCCAACATTCCGGATTCCTCCACATTCATCTGCATGATGCAGGCATTGTTGATGTTAGCCGTCGCCATCGAACTTACGGTTTTAATATTATTCAGGTTCAGGACATTCTGCAGTATGCTTTCATAACGGCTGTTAAACTGATAAATACGCACCAAAAGCAAGACAATGATTGCACTGAGCGTCAGCACCACAATAGTAAATCCTGCTATAATCCTTTTTGCCACACTGCCCATAGCTTCCCCCCTTTCTTGCATTTTTTCCTGCGTATCTCCCTTATTTCAGAAAGGGACCGGGATTTTCTCCCCGTCCCTTTCTTTGATAACCAAATCTTATTCCTTGCAAGTCTATAAAGTTATGTTTATCCCGTACTGCATTAATCATACAGGTTCGGAGCGATAGACGCATCTTCCATATTCGTGCTGTCATACCAATAGCCTTCCGTCGGCATATCGCTTACGGTTTCACCGCTTGCAATTGCATTCAAGGTTTCCACCGTCTGAATGCCCATTGCCAGAGGAGACTGGGTAACCGCACCGAACATTGTGCCGTCCTTGATAGCGCCTTTGATAACGGAGCCGGCATCAAACCCTGCTGCCAGGATATCGCCTGCAGCCGCGTCGCTTCCCAATACGCCCAAGTTGCCGTTTGATGTCAGGATACCTTCTGCCGCAACCTGATTGGAACCGAATACGCCGATTGTGTCTTGTTTGTTCAGGATAACGGAAGCTTCCGTTGCGCAGAGTTCAACGGTCGTCTGTGCGGGAACCGCAACTTCGATAATGATGTCCGCACTTGCTTCGTCGCCTTTGTCCTTACAGTTGTTTACATAATATTCGTTGCCGATAACCGCAACGGTCTTTCCGTCAGCAGCTGCCAGTTCACTGAATTTGTCAATAAAGCCAAGGCCGCGGCTGGTAATGGATTCGGAAGTTGCTTCCTGATTCACTTCACCGATTCTTACGGGTGCCGTTGCATTTGCAATTTTATCTTTCAATGCTGCATAAAGGTGATCTGCCGCAGTTTCGCCTGCGCCGTAGTTATCAGTAGCGATTGTGGAAAGTACCGATCCTGCCGGAGCCTTCGGGATGCCTGAGTCAAAACATACTACCGGGATGCCTTTGTCCATAGCTGTCTGCAGCGCATCAAGGCATGCATCCTGGTCACAGGCTGCAAGGCCGATGCCGTCGGGCGCATTGTTGATGGCACTGTTCAGCATGTTCACCTGATCTGCAATATCGGTTTCCGCATTAGGGCCGGTACAATTTACTTTTACCCCTAACTCTGCCGCTGCCTGATTAACGCCGGTAACGGCTGCCTGCCAGTAAGAAGACTGGTAACTCTTTACGATAATTTCAAATGTATAATCCCCGCCTGCTGCTTTCTCGGTATTCTCCGCAGGTGCCGTCTCAGCCGGTGCTTCTTTCTCCGCAGGTGCCGTCTCAGCCGGAGCCGCAGCTTCTTTGGAATCGCCGCAGCCTGCAAATGCAGCTGCTGCCATAGTTGTGCACAATAATGCCGCCAATAATCTCTTTTTCATTCTTTTCCTCCATTCCAGTTCCGCATCCTCTCTCCCGGTACCACTCTCAACGGAACAATCCCTGTCCGATAATGCCTGGACAGTCATTGTTCCGGGCACCGCCCGTTCGGATGCTGGGTTTCCAGTTCCGCATCCTCTCTCCCAGTGCCTTCCTCAACGGAACAATCCCTGTCCGGTAATGCCTGGACAGTCATTGTTCCGGGCACTGGCCGTTCGGATGCTGGGTTTAATTTTAAGATATTTGGTTATCTATATGATGTCAGATAAGTGACCTCATACCGTGTCTTATGCCGCGGCTTCCGCCTTTTTCTTTTTTAGGATGTCTACCATTACCGCTCCGATCAGAACCATGCCGGTAATGATCTGCTGCCAGTTTGCCTGCAGGCCGATGTACGGAAGCCCTGTCTTCAGCAGGCAGATGACAAATACCCCGAGAAGGGAACCGCCTATGCTCCCTACGCCGCCGGAGGCGGACACTCCGCCGATAATGGCACCGCCGATGGCCTCCAACTCAAAGCCGGCTCCCGTTCCGGGCTGTACCGTAGAAAATACTGCCGAATATGCAATGGATGCCAAGCCTGCAAAAAATCCCGAAATTACATATGCCATAATATGGTAAAACTTTACGTTGATGCCGGAAAGAATCGTCGCCTCTTTATTGCTCCCGATTGCTATGGTGTATCTGCCGATTTTTGTATGGTTCAGCACAAATGCCATAAGCAGCACTAACAGCACTACCCATAAGAAACCAAGCGGATACTTGGTATCCCCGACGGTAATCTTGAAAATGTTCCGGAACCAGCTTCCTTCCGAACCGCCTGTGGGCCAGGAAATGCCGAAACTCTTCGAGCAGATAGAGCCAAGCCCCCTAGTATAGTGTCCCGAAATTTCTTGTGCAAATAAAGCAAACATGGTATAATAAATACATCTGAGATTTTCGGAGGATGTATTCATGGGCAGGAACAAAAAATACGGAGACATAACTCTCAAACCAGAAGACCGGGAGAAGCTTGAAAAGCTTGCAAATTCCCAGACTTCGGAATACCGCAAAGTACAGAGGGCAAAAATGCTCCTGTTAAGCGCAGATGGCATGTCAAATGCAGAAATAGCTTCTTCCATAGGCGTCCACCGTAATACGGTTGCCACATTCGTGGCAAAATATATTGCCGCAGGTATTGATTACGCGATGAACGATTCGGCAAGGTCCGGCAGGCCAA
>CAJTVK010000159.1 GCA_910579645.1 uncultured Lachnospiraceae bacterium
AAGGACCCGCTTCCGCTCGGCGTCAAACGCAGCGGTACTAAGTTCGAAATCTGCCCTCGGCAGATTTAAACCTCACTAAGTACCGGCGTTTTCCGACGGTCCTTAGGACAACTATATAATATCCTGTGCTGTGTATCGGTACAGTCTCAGATATTTATATGTAGCCTCTCTTTTATCATAAATTATATCAGTGTATTGCGGCGGATATTATGTAAGAAAAAGGATGCGGAAATCTCCCGCACCCTTCATCGGCTGCCTGCTTTGTTTTAATTACATTGCCGTATATACGCCGTCGGTAATCTTCACTGCCTTAGGCTCTTTATTGGGTTCACCGGAAACATCCCATGTCATGCCTACGCCGGTAAGGCCGTCCAAGGTAATCTGGGGCATAGCTGCTTTCATGGCCTCGCACATAGCGGACATATCCATATCCGGGGTAATGCCTGCTTTCTCGCCGGCTGCTTTGATTGCGTAAACCGCATCATAAGCATCTGCCGCAAACTGGTTCGGCGTATCGCCGAATTTCTCTTTATATGCGGTTACGAAATTCTGTGTCAGTTCATCTTCTGCATCTGCCGCAAAAGGGGTAAGGAGCATAACGCCCTCTGCCAGAGATGTATCAAAGTTTTCTACGTTAAGGATGCCGTCCAAGCCGTCACATCCGAAGAAGATTGGCGCATAGCCTAATGTGGATGCCTGCGAAAGAATCAGGGAAGCTTCGGTATAGTATATCGGCAGAAATACTAACTCGGCACCTGCATCTTTTGCTTTCTGAAGCTGTACGGAAAAATCTGTTTTGCTGTCTGCGGTAAATGCTTCCGCGGAAACAATTTCAAAAGGCTGGTTTGCTGCCTCTGCCGCAAACTTTTCATAAATTCCGGAGGAATAAATGTCGGAGCTGTCATAAATTACCGCTACGGTGGAAGCAATCGCATTTTCACCGATATATTTTGCGGAAGCCATTCCTTGGTTGGGATCCGAGAAGCATACGCGGAACGCATTGTCATATTTTACGCAGTCAACGGAAGAGCCGGAAGGAGTCAGCTGGAACATATTGTCTTCTGCTGTCTTTTCAGCCACTGCCACGCTGCATCCGCTGGTCACAGAGCCTACCAACATCTGCATTCCCCAGTCCTTTAATGTATTATATGCATTGACCGATTTCTCGGCATCGCATTCGTCGTCTTCAAACTTGAACTCAATCTGAACGCCGTTAATGCCGCCCGCCGCATTGATTTCATCCACTGCAAGCTGTGCCGCATTCTGCACGGCAATGCCGTATACCGCAGCCCCTCCGGTGGTAGGGCCTACGCCGCCGATTTTGAAAACGGCTCCGCCTGCCCCTGCGTTATTGCCTGCCGTTTCCGTATTTCCTGCCTCACCGGCTTCTCCCGTTTCCGTATTCTCTGCCGCTGTATCGGCTTTCCCGCTGTTGTCTGCGGAGGAATTTCCGCTGTCGGCAGCATTCCCGCAGCCTGCAAACAAAGAAGCAGCCATCGCCGAAGCCATGACGGCACTGATGATTTTGTTGTACTTTTTCATAATATCTCCTCCATAAATTATTTTTGGATAATATTACGCTGAAAAAAAGTCTTTGTCAATGTCATTTTTTACATTTTGTGAGATATGGCAATATTGCAGGATAAATTTCTTTTTTTATGGGCAAAATAACATTGATATATGAGTAAATATCAGCAAGATTAAGAATGGAGGTTTTGGAAATGAATAATAAAGCATTGGACTATACGGCTCTTACGCTGGCCATTATCGGCGCAATCAACTGGGGGCTCATCGGTTTTTTCAGCTTTGACCTTGTTGCCTTTATCTTCGGTAATCTGACGTGGATATCCAGAATCATATATGCAGTCGTCGGTGTCTGCGGTATATATCTTATTACTTTCTATATGTATCCGGGGCGATCGGCGGAAGAGTCTTAGCAAACGCGTCCCGCTTCGCGGACCGGCTTATTGCCGCAAACGCGTCTCGCTTCGCAAACCGGCTTATTGCCGCAAACGCGTCCCGCTTCACGAACCGGCTTATTGCCGCAAACACTTTCTCGCTTTGCGAGCCGGCTTATTGCCGCATACACTTTCTCGCTTCGCGGATCGGGGGACAGCTGGAAAAACGGCACTGCTTGATTAGGCAGTGCCGCTTTTTACAATTACGTTCATCCATATTCCTTTTTTCACAAGAACAAAGCCAATCATGCATTTTACGATGTCAATTAGCTGGCAGCAGAAAAATAACGGGATTATATGCATCCCTGTATACCGTGACAGCACATAGGCCAGCGGGATATTTACGAGCCATACATATACGCTGTCAAAGAAAAAGGTAATTAATGTCTTTCCTCCGCACCGCAGCGTAAAATAGGCCACGTTTACAAAAGCATGCATTGGCATGCAGGCCGAACTGACCATAATGAACTTTGTTGCCAACTGCCGTATGTCTTCTTCCGTATTGTACAGCATGGGAAACAGAGGCGAAAATACGGCCATTAATAAACCAATTGCCACGCAGCCTGCCGTAGAGAAGAAAATCAGTTTCCGGTCGGTATCTTTGGCCTCTTCCAGTTTTCCCGCCCCTAACAGCTGCCCTACGATGATTCCCACCGCATTGCCCAAGGCAATGAATACTACATTGAACACATTGGATATGGTGGAGGAAATATTAAAGGCCGCTACCACATTCAGTCCTCGTACGGAATAGCATTGCATAAGTATCGCTTGGCCAAACGACCACAGTGTCTCGTTCAGCATCAGCGGTGCCCCGGTAATCAAGATTTTTATAGCCAAATCCCCCGGGATTTTAAGGCTTCGGTATGCGCCTTCAATAAACGGATGAGCCGCTTTATGCCGATGCGTCCATCCGGCCACAATGCCAAGTTCCACGAAACGGGATACGGTAGTGGCAATGGCCGCCCCTTCCACGCCCAAGGCCGGTGCTCCGAATTTTCCGAAAATCAGAATATAATTCAGCATCAAATTGACCAGTACCGCAGCTATGCCCGCTTTCATGGGCAGCATTGTCTCTCCCGTTTCGCGCAAAGTGCCCGAGTATGCCTGTATGACGGCAAAAGGGATAAGTTCTATCATCATAACGCGCAGATATTTGTCGGCGTAGCCAAGTGTAGCCTCCAAAGACCCTGTTTCCCCTGCATCATGCAGATACAGCGAAATCAGCTGCTTTCCTTGAAAAAAGAAAATAATCATTCCGGCAGCCGTTATGGCAAAGCATATCAGCAGCTTAATGCGGAACGTATCACGCACCCCTTTATGGTCGCCGCAGCCATGATACTGCGCCGTAAAGATGCCCGCACCGGATACCCCGCCGAAAATGCAGATATTGAATACAAACATCAGCTGATTGACAATGGCCACTCCTGACATCTGCTCCGTCCCAATCTGACCGACCATAATGTTGTCCAGCAGATTGACAAAATTGGTGATTCCGTTCTGTATCATTATCGGAACAGCCACCGCCAGTACCATGCGGTAAAACTTCCTGTCTCCTATAAGCTTTCTCATCATCCTTCCCGGCTGCCCCTTCAGTTTCTCAGTTCCGAAAGATCCATTGTCTTCCCGTCCCGCCAGATACGTTCCAAATCATAGAACAGTCTGTTCTCACGGTCAAAGATGTGGACAATGAGATCCCCGAAATCCATCAGTACCCAGTTTGCCGTATCATAGCCTTCCACCTGCTTCACAAAAGTTCCTTTCTTTCCTAGCTGTTCTTCCACGTTGTCCGCAAGAGCCTGAATCTGGCTGCGGTTGGAACCGCTGGCTATTATGAAATAATCCGCCAAGACCGATACGCCGCTGATATCAATTACCGTAATGTCTTCCGCTTTTTTATCCTCCAATGCCGCAATTGCCAGCTTAGTCAGTTCTTTCGACTGCTCCGTTGCCGCGGACTGCCCGCTTTCCGCTACCTGTTCCGTCCTCATGGACTGTCCGTTTTCCGTTATCTGTTCCGTCCTCATGGACTGCCCGTTTTCCGCCACTTGTTCCGTCCCTATGGACTGTCCGTTTTCCGTTACCTGTTCCATTCCCATGACTCTCCTTTCTCAACCATCTGCTCTCTCTCCGTCATGATTTCCGTTTGATATTCATTTTCTTCTGTCAGGCCTGCGATTCCTCACAGGCATAGCCGTACCCGTCCTTTCCCTCCGGCTCCTTATTTTCCTCTCTCTTCTATATAATTCTTATAAAAATCATAAGTTTTCCGTGTCATCGGGTCTACCTCCCCGTCCACCTGATTCAGATAAACCAACGTATCATTTAATATTTTAAACAGTGCCTCATCCAAATCCACAAAAGCAAGCTTCCGGATTTCCCCTAAATTAGGTGCCTGTTTCCTGCCCGGCTCAATATAATCCGCCACATATACGATTTTTTCCAACAGCGACATCGCCGGCCTGCCCGTCGTATGATTCAGTATGGCATTTATGATATCGCTGTCGTGGATATTGTATTTCTGCATGGCAATATAGCTTCCTACCTTGGCATGGAGCAGAAACGGATTGCGGCGTTCTATTTCGTTGACGGCAATGTTATGCTTCCTGCAGATACTCAGCCGTTTGTCATTGCTCATGCATTTGGCACAATCATGCAGCATGCCGGCAATCTGTGCTTTCTGCATATCGTATCCATAGCGCATTGCCAATGCCGCCGCAAGGTAAGCAACCCCAAGAGTGTGCTCGAAACGTTTGGCATCCAATGTCTTTTCCATCGCTTTGCGGATTTTCTTTATGCTTGAAGATTTCGCCTCCATTTTGCATCCTCCCGATATAAATGATGTTCTTCTATATAAGAGATAACCTTATCCGGAACCATATAACGGATGGATTGCCCGTTTGCCAGCCGCATACGGATATCCGTAGAGGATATGTCGATTTCCTTAAATGTAATCTGATAAATGCGGGCATTGAATTTTTCCTCCAGATAGGAAATCTGTTCCTGCAGCTTATCGCTGTCTTTATCGTCCCGTACCGCCGCAAGCACCACACAGTCCCGGAAAATGCTCTCCGGCTCTCTCCATGTCTCCATGGAAAAAAGGCTGTCCGCGCCGACGATAAAATAAAATTCCGTCTCCGGCTCCGACGCTTTCAGCCAGGAAAGCGTATCGCATGTATAAGTGTTCCCTTTTCGCCTCACTTCAATGTCCGATATGGAAAATGCCGGATTGCCCTCTATGGCAAGGCTTGTCATCTCATAGCGCTCCTGCCTGTCCAGAATTTCCGCCTCCCGTTTCATGTAGGAACGCCCGCTGGGAATGAACAGAATTTCATCCAGCCCAAAGCTGTCCCTGGCATTCTCTGCCAACAGCAAATGCCCTACATGGATAGGGTTGAACGTCCCGCCCATAATCCCGGTTTTCTTCTTCCTTCCTCTGTTTTCATCCGTGCCCGGGGCACATTCCTTCCTTTTTTCATTTTCCATATTTCCGTCCGATTTCATCTTCTATTTTATCCTATTTCCCATAGGTCACGGCAAACTTTTCTAAAATCTGCCGCCCTGCTTCACACTCCGCAGCGAATGTAAACATTTCCTTTCCTTCCACACTTATCGCTTAGGAACTGTTAAGAAATAACTTTTCAATAGTGCGTAGGATTTTTCTTCGAGAGTGCCACTCATGGTGCTATCGAAGAAAAAGACAAGCAATATGAAAAGTTATTTTTGAACAGTTCCTTACGTCAGGTCACGGAAGAATTATTTTTTTGTTTTCCCTGCTCTCTTTGTAAAGAATGATTTTTTTGCCGATTACCTGCACCACCTGCGAATGGGTTCTCTCTGCCAGCATCTCCGCAATTTCCCTCGGGTCGTCCACACAGTTCTTTAACACTGCCACCTTTATCAATTCACGCGTGTTAAAAGCCTCCGAAACGGCATCCGTCACTTCCGGGGTCAGGCTGGCTTTCCCTAACTGGAATACCGGTTCCAGATTGCTGGCCAAGCTTTTCAAATAGCTTCTCTGTTTACTAGTCATATAATTCTCTCCAATTTATTCTTACAATATCATTATCATCCGAAGGAACTATCGCCAATCGGCACCGCCTTGCATCAAAAGATTTATCCCTGTCATATGCAAAGTCAGTTTTTAGCAGTTCCTTACCGGAAATAGTCAAAGGACAAGCCGTACATCCGCACCGTATCCCCTTCCTGAATGCCCAGTTTTTCCAATTCCTCCAGTACCCCGTTTTCCTTCAGGAACTTCTGGAAGAACGTAAAGCCTTTTTCGGATTCCAGATTGGTATAGCCAAGCATCTTTTCAATGCGCGGGCCTTCCACCACATATTCCGCTGCTTTTTCATCATAGGTAACGGTAAACGGTTCCTGTGCTCCCTTAACTTCCGGAAAATATTCCTGTTCAAATACCACAGGCTTGTCGTCCATCTGTGCCAAAAGGTTATTCACCGCATACAGCAGTTCCCGCACGCCCTTTCCGCTCACCGCGGAAATCGGAAATACCCGCACTCCCTTCGGCTCAAATTCCCGGCGGATGCGCCGTACCGCTTCATTTTCCTCTTCGGATGCCGCAAACATATCGATTTTATTTGCGGCGATAACTTGGGGACGCTCCGCAATCTCACGGTTATATGCCTCTAATTCCTTATTGATGGCATAGATATCCTCCACCGGATCCCGTCCTTCCGTGGCAGCCGCATCCACAATATGAATCACCAGCTTCGTCCGCTCAATATGGCGCAGGAACTCATGCCCTAGCCCAATGCCCTCGGAAGCTCCCTCGATAAGCCCCGGAATATCCGCTATCACAAACCCTTTGGCATCTTCCAGGTCCACCACGCCCAAATTGGGGTTCAGCGTGGTAAAGTGATAATTGGCAATTTTCGGCCTGGCATTCGTCACTTTCGCTAACAGCGTGGATTTACCCACATTCGGAAAGCCTACCAGCCCTACATCCGCTATCACTTTCAGTTCCAGCAGAAGATCCAGTTCTTTCGCATCCTGCCCCGGCTGGGCATATTTAGGTGCCTGCATGGTGCTGGTGGCATAGTGCTGGTTCCCGCAGCCACCCCTGCCTCCTTTCAGCAGCACATAGCGGCGGTTTTCCCCCGACATATCGGTAATTACCTTTCCGCTTTCCGCTTCCTTGATTACCGTTCCGTGGGGCACCTTAATAATAATGTCCTCCCCGTTCTTTCCTTTACAGTTCTTTTTCCCGCCTTCTTCCCCGTTCCCGGCACAGTATTTGCGGATATGCCTGAAGTCCGTAAGGGTGTTCAGGCCTTCATCCACCTGAAATATGACATCGCCCCCCTTGCCGCCGTCGCCGCCGTCAGGACCGCCGTTAGGCACATATTTCTCCTTGCGGAACGATACATGCCCGTCGCCGCCTTTTCCGCTCTTTACATATATTTTTGCTCTGTCTGCAAACATAGGATTTAACCATAACCTTTCATGCAAAAAAGGCTTCAAACACATGGTATGTTTGAAGCCCGATTCGTTCGTGTTATTTCTCGACAGGATATACGGAAGCTTGTTTTTTATCTCTTCCTTTTCTCTCAAATCTAAGTACACCGTCCACTAATGCATATAAAGTGTCATCCCCGCCTCTTCCTACGTTCACGCCGGGATGAATCTTAGTTCCGCGCTGTCTGTACAGAATATTTCCTGCTTTTACGAATTGTCCGTCAGCCCTTTTCGCACCAAGTCTTTTGGATTCGGAATCTCTGCCGTTCTTTGTGGAGCCGACTCCCTTTTTATGAGCGAAAAATTGAAGGTTCAAGTTCAACATGGTTTACACCTCCTCGAAATTAAGTGTCAGATATTTCTTGCCGTATTTCTTTTCGGTTTCCGACAAGCCAAGCACCATGGAATCCATAAAAAGTTTCCCTTCATAAGACAGCTTTTGTGGGAATGTGCAATGGAGAAAGCCTGTTTTCGCATTCTCCTTCACTTCCATTTTCTCTCCTGCCAGCCGTTCCATAGAATTGAACGTATTGATGACCAGCATGGAAACGGAAGCACACACGATATCTTTGCCCTTTCCGGCAAACCCGGCATGTCCCATGCAGGTAAAACCCTTATATTCTCCGTCTGCTGTTTTTCTGATGATAACTGTTGTCATGTCAGGCATTACCTAAATGTTAATATGCTCAAAAACATCTGCTTACGCATTTATTTTGTCAATCTTAACCTGTGTGTATGCTTGTCTATGGCCGTTTTTCTTATGGTAACCGGTTTTCCTCTTGTACTTATAAACGATAACCTTTCTCCACTTGCCCTGCTCCATAACGGTAGCGGATACGGTAGAGCCTGCTACGTCGCCGGCAACCTTAAGTCCGTTATCGCTGATGGCGATAACCTGATCAAATGTTACAGCCGTTCCGGGTTCTGCATCCAGCTTCTCCACTTTGATGACATCGCCTTCGGAAACTTTATACTGCTTTCCACCTGTGGCAATAATTGCGTACATATTGCACCTCCTATCACAAACTTTTTTATGTTTGTCTACTCGCTAGTGTCGGCGGCACCCTGTCTTCCGGATGCTCTTTGTGCCTGTCTATGCGGCATACTTCTATACTTTAGCATCTTCGGACGTATATGTCAAGTTTTTTTCACGGAAACACACGGAAATCAATTTTTACGAAACCATCAAAATATGATATGATGGAAATATGAAAAATATAAAAGAATACTTTGAAGATGTAGAAACAATAACAGAATATAACGGCTATTTTTGTAGTGTATCAGATGCCATAGTAATAGTAATCCTAGGCAGCATATGCGGACTGAAAAATGTCAGCCAGATACACCAGTGGGCAATGAATGACCGTGTGAGAGAAATACTCAAATATGATTTTAGCATAAAGGACATCCCATGTTATTACTGGCTTCTGTGCCTGTTGAAACTGATAAAGCCGGAATCCCTTAACCGCTGTTTCATGAACTGGGTCAGTTCCATGGCCCCTGACGGGGTGGAGGGTCTGACGCTTGCACTGGACGGAAAGACGATCCGTTCCACGGAGAAAATGGAAAGTTATGAAAGCCCGCTGCATATCGTAAGTGCCCAGATTTGCGAACTTGGGATGACCTTTGCCCAGAAAAGCGTG
>CAJTVK010000160.1 GCA_910579645.1 uncultured Lachnospiraceae bacterium
CTGACGCAAACATCAAGCACTGATTACTCAAGGATTAATGCAATGATGTACTAGCCGCAGGCGACTTGGAATGGCAGATTCTATATAATGTGATTGAGCCGGGGACTTAGGAAGAAGTCCCCGGCTCGGTTTTTCGCCGGGCGGCGATGTCCGCATTTGCCGTATCCGGTTTTCGGCAGTCAGATTCCCCGCAGTTTGCTGAAGGCCAGCAGGAGCAGCAGCATGCCGCCGACGACGGAGAAGTTAACGCCGGATTTCGATGCCAGTAAGCGTCCTAACTTACAGCCGCAGAATACGGCACAGAGGCCAATCAGAAGATTGAGCACGGCGGCAAGGAGGAAAGAATATTCCCCGGAAGCCGCCCCGAAGCCTGCGGCTGCGCTGTCTAAGGAAAGCGCTAAGCCTAAGGAAAGCGCTTCGGCGGGAGAGAGCACCTCCACATCCTCGGTGTTGGCTGTTTCGGGAGCCGCATAGACGGTCAGGATGAAGCGGAGATTTTTTGTCCTGACCCGGACTTCCCGGCTGCTGAAGCGGTTTTCCCTTATTTTTTTCCGGACGGAACTGTCGAAAAGCTTGACGGCTCCCAATATGAAGAGTACGGAAAAGGAAAAAAAGGCGGTAAATGCAGCAGGGATATAGGCTTTGAGCAGATTGCCGAGGAAGAGGGAAGCCATTAAGAGAAGGTCGGAGATTAACGCTACGATTACGGCGGATAGGGGAGGGATTTTTACGTTATCCGCCCCGTAAGCGAAGCTGGCCGCGAAGGCATCCGCGGAGAGCGCTATGATAAGCAGAATAAGTTGGGTCACTGAGCCGAACAAATCTGTCACCTTCCTTTTGGGTTTGCTTTATATTATGTAATTGTGCTATAATTGTTTTCATATAATTAAGATGGGGCTGTGGCGAAAGGATTTTTCGGACAGGGTGATGTGCTGCATCCGACGAATGCTGTTTTGCGGAAATAACCGTATCGGTATCGGGCCAAACGGCGGACAGGCAAAATAAGAGACGGAAAGAGGAAAGAAAATGAATGACAGACAGTATAAGACAGGGGAATTGCTGAAACGGTTTGCACCTTATTTCCGGCCGTACAGGAAAATATTGGCGACGGATTTATTCTGTGCGGCACTGACTACAATCTGTGAACTGGTGCTGCCTCTTATTATGAGGTATATTACGAACGAAGGGCTGTATCATTTGGCGGAACTTTCGGTAAAGACCATCGGCGGGCTGGGGCTGCTTTATCTTGTGCTGCGGATAGTGGATACGGCGGCCAGCTACTATATGGCGGACATGGGGCATGTCATGGGGGCGGAAATCGAGACGGATATGAGGCGGGATGCTTATTTCCATCTGCAGCAGCTGTCCAATACCTACTATAATAATACAAAAGTGGGGCAGATTATGGGCCGTATTACCAATGACCTGTTTGACGTGACGGAATTTGCCCATCATTGCCCGGAGGAATTTTTTATTGCAGGCATTAAAATCGTAATATCTTTTGTGATTCTGGCTCGGATAAACGTATGGCTCACGTTGATTATTTTTATCATTGTGCCGGTTATGGTCGGGGTGTGCATGTCGCTGAATTTCCGGATGCGGGGAGCCTTCAGCAGGCAGCGGAATCAGATTGGGGAACTGAATGCGAGGATAGAGGACAGCCTGTTGGGACAGAAGGTGGTGAAGGCGTTTACCAATGAGGAGACGGAGAACCGGAAGTTTGAGCAGGACAACGGAAAATTCCTGGATATAAAAAAGGAAACTTACCGTTATATGGCTGCTTTCCAGACAGCCACGAAGGTGTTTGACGGCATTATGTATCTGGCGGTAGTGGTGGCCGGAGGGATTTTCATGATGAAGGGGATGGTGGCGCCGGGGGATTTGGTGGCATATACGCTTTACGTCAATACGATGATTGCCACCATACGGAGAATCATTGAGTTTGCGGAACAGTTTCAGCGGGGGATGACGGGGATTGAACGGTTTCTGCAGATTATGGATGCGGATATTGAGATATTTGACGAGCCGGGGGCGCGGGAGATGCTGCATACGGAGGGGAATATCCGGTTTGACGGCGTAAGTTTTGAATATCCGGATGACCATAATATTGTGTTCCGGAATCTGAACCTGGAAATCCGGCATGGGGAAAAGGTGGCAATCGTAGGGCCTTCCGGCGGAGGAAAGACTACCTTGTGCAATCTGATTCCCCGGTTCTATGACGTGACGGAGGGGAATATCAGCATTGACGGAGAGGATATCCGGCATTTTACGCTGAAAAGCTTAAGGAAGAACGTGGGGATTGTGCAGCAGGATGTGTATTTATTTTCGGGTACGATATTTGAGAATATTGTTTACGGCAGACAGGATGCTTCCAGGGAGGAAGTGACGGAGGCGGCAAAGAGAGCCGGGGCGCATGACTTCATCATGAATCTGAAAGACGGCTATGATACTTATGTAGGGGAGCGGGGAGTGAAGCTTTCCGGCGGGCAGAAGCAGCGGATCAGCATTGCCCGGGTTTTTCTGAAAAATCCGCCCATCATTATATTGGATGAGGCTACGTCGGCGCTGGACAATGAAAGTGAATTTGCCGTGGCGAAATCTTTGGCAAGGCTGTCCGAAGGGCGGACCACGCTGACGATTGCCCATAGGCTTTCCAGCATACGGAATTCGGACCGGATTCTGGTGCTGACGGATCAGGGCATTGTGGAAGAGGGGAATCATGAGCAGCTTCTGGAGCAAAAAGGGATTTATCATCAGTTTTATATGACGGCAAATGAACTGAAATAGTGGTGCGCTCCCGGAAAGACGTTCTTTCATCGGACGCGCTTCCGCTCTGTGGCTCAGCTTTATGACATCGGGTTATGGAGTGAGCCGGCAATTTTGTAATTTATCGCGCAAAGCGCGTTAATTCTTGCCATGGCGGGTCGTTTTTTGTATAATAGTGGTAGCTATCTCGGTGCGCACGAGAAAGATTTTAAGAATAAGCCAGAAAGCAAGGAGACAAAATCATGTTTCAGAGAAAGATTTGCGTTATTGTAGGAGGGGCAAAAGGCAAAGGCAGGAGACTTGCAGAAGAATATGCAGGACAGAAATACCGCATTGCTTTTATGGATATCGACAAGAAATCCGGCGACTCACTGAAAGAGAAAATTGAAGGGGAATATGGTGGAAGGGTCTTTTTTTTCAATGGAAATGTAAACAGCGAAGAGGATAGGGAATTGTTTGCAGGGGCTGTCAATGCACAGTACAAAAAGATAGATTGTCTGTATTACCGTTCCGATATAAAGGACAAAAGAGAGGAAAATGAAAAAGAGATAGAAGAACTGCTGAGGGGGAACTTAAGGAGAAAAGGTATTTTGAAGGATTTTGCATAAATTTGCGCGGAAGAAAGGAGTGGTGGTATGAAACTGACGTTTATTGGGGCAGCCCATGAGGTAACCGGAAGCTGCCATTATCTGGAGGCGGCAGGGAAAAATATTCTGGTGGACTGCGGCATGGAGCAGGGAGTGCGGAGTTTCGAAAGTGCACAACTGCCTATAGATGCGGCGCTGGTGGATTATGTGCTGCTGACCCATGCCCATGTGGATCATTCGGGGATGCTGCCGGCATTATATGCGAAAGGATTCCGCGGGCAAGTATTCACGACGGTGGCCACTGCGGACCTGTGCAGCATCATGCTGCGTGACTGTGCGCATATACAGATGCAGGAGGCGGAATGGAAAGCCCGTAAGGCAAAACGTACGTCGGGGATAGAGCAGCACGAGCCGGTCTATACTATGGAAGACGCGGACGGCGTCATCAAAAGACTGGTTCCATGCCACTACGGTCAGATAGTGGAATTGTGCGAAGGCATAAAAATCCGTTTTACCGATGTAGGGCATCTGTTGGGCTCCGCCAGCATAGAAGTATGGGCGGAGGAGGACGGAAACAGAAAAAAAATCGTATTTTCCGGAGATTTGGGCAATATAAACCAGCCTTTGATCAAAGACCCGATGATGACGGAAGAAGCGGATTATGTGGTGGTGGAATCCACTTACGGTGACAGGATCCATTCGGAAAAGCACCCGGATTATGTGGGGGAACTGGCAAAGATTCTGCAGGAAACTTTTGATGCCGGCGGGAATGTGGTCATCCCGTCCTTTGCGGTAGGGCGTACACAGGAAATGCTTTATTTTCTCCGCCAGATAAAAGCGGAGAACCGGATTCAGGGGCATCCGGATTTCCCGGTGTATGTGGACAGTCCGCTGGCAGTGGAGGCGACGGATATTTTCCAGAGAAATGTGCAGGAATGCTTTGACGAGGACGCAATGGCTCTGATACGGCAGGGAATTAACCCGATCCGTTTTCCGGGTTTAAAGCTGACGATTACCAGCGATGAGTCCAGGGCGATTAACTTTGACTATACGCCGAAGGTCATCATTTCCGCTTCGGGCATGTGCGAGGCAGGGCGCATCCGCCATCATCTGAAGCACAATCTGTGGCGGCCGGAATGTACCATTCTGTTTGTCGGATATCAGGCAAACGGCACCTTGGGAAGGATATTGGTGGAAGGCACGGAGGAAGTGCGTCTGTTTGGCGAGACAATTGACGTGCGTGCGGATATAAGGTCTTTGGCAGGTATCAGCGGCCATGCGGATAAGAACGGCTTGCTGGCATGGATTTCCGGTTTTCGGAAGAAACCGGAAAAGGTATTTGTGGTACATGGGGAGAGCACGGTATGCGAATCTTTTGCCGCCTGCCTTGAGAAAGAGCACGGGATAAATGCCTATGCGCCCTACAGCGGTACCAGGTTTGACCTGCTGACGGGAAAAGCGGAGTATGTGGCTGCCCCGATGCCGCTGCTTAAGAAGAAAGGACGCGTGGCATCCGACGTATTTGCACGGCTTGTGGCTGCGGGACAGAGGCTGTTGGCGGTTATCAGGAAAAACGAAGGCGTGGCGAACAAGGATTTGGCGAAATTTGCGGATCAGGTGAATTCGCTTTGTGATAAATGGGATAAATAAAAAACCAGGGGAATGAATAGAAAACGGCAGGATGAATAAAGAATAGGCGGTAGAAACAGAAAGAAGGAAAGGTGACGGGATGAATCTGATTGTGGCTGCGGATCAAAACTGGGCAATCGGAAACAAAGGGGATTTGCTCATCCGGATACCCAATGACCATAAATTTTTCCGGCAGGAAACAGAGGGAAAGGTGGTTGTAATGGGAAGGAAGACCTTGAAAACCTTCCCGCAGGGGATTCCCCTTAAGAACAGGACGAATATTATTTTGTCTTCCAATCCGGATTTCCGCGTGAGGGATGCAGTGACGGTACATAGCCTGAAGGAACTGCTGGATAAACTGGGAAAGTATAGAGAGGAAGATATTTATGTCATAGGCGGCGAAAGTGTTTACAGACAGATGCTGCCTTATTGCAGTGTGGCGCATGTGACAAGGATTGACTGCAGGTATCAGGCAGATGCTTATTTTCCGGATCTGGATAAGCTGCCGGAGTGGCAGATCACGGCGGACAGTGAGGAGCAGACTTATTTTGACGTGGCTTATCAGTTTGTAAGATATGAGAGACATCCGTCCGTCTGAAAGTGCGGGGGAAGATGGCGCGGGGCGGGCATTGTGCCGGGCAAATTTTATGCCGGATTGAGACAGACAGGACAAAGGGAGACATTATGGGAAGAGAAGATTACAGTAAGGCATTTAAATTAGGGAAAAAAGACTATCAGGCGCGTATGCTGCGCGGAGAAAAACCGACGTTGGAGGTTCTGGACGACATCATGCCGGAAAAGGGAGCCTATAGAGAGATGCCATTGGGCTTGGTGCAGATTCCGATTGACCAGATTGTGGGCACAAAAACCGTTGGGAGGAGCAGTTCGTTTTCGGGGAACTTTATGCCCATTTTAAGGGAGGAATCCGAGTTTGCCGCAAAATGGTCCAGCCTGAGTACCAGCCATGTGGAAGAAGGAATCAGGGATCCGATCAAAGCTTACGAATATATGAATAAATTTTATGTGGAAGAGGGAAATAAGAGGGTCAGTGTCATGAAATTTTTCGGCGTGGTTTCCGTGCCGGGAAATGTCATCCGTATCGTGCCAAGGCGCACGGAAGATAAAGAAAACAAAATGTATTATGAGTTTATGGATTTTTATCAGCATGCGCCGATTAATTATATTTGGTTTTCTCAGCTGGGGAGTTTTGCCAAGCTGCAGGAAGCGGTTGGGAAAGCACCGGAGGAAGCTTGGACAGACGATGAACTTCTGAAGTTCAGTGCCCTTTATACCCGGTTCGGCGCCGAATATAGGGCAAAGGGCGGAAATAAGCTGAAAATTACGGTAGGCGATGCCTTTTTGTCTTTCATTACGCTGTATGGCTATGACGAAGTGGATCAGATGACGACCAGCGACCTGAAAGAACTGATGGCCAAGAGTTGGGAAGAGTTTGCGCTGCTGCAGGAAGAGCAGGAAATCAATCTGAAGATGAAGCCCAATCAGGAGAAGAAGCCGCTGAAGAGTATATTGCATTCTTTGAGTTCGCATAAGCTGAAGCTGGCATTTATTTATGAGAAGACACCGGGCACCTCCGCGTGGACATATGCCCATGAACTGGGCAGGCTGTATCTGGAACAGACCTTCCCCGATGAAATATCCACGGTATTTTATGAGAACGGGACACAGGAAAATGTGGATTCTCTCATAGAGGATGCCATTAATTCCGGCTGCAAACTCATATTTACCACAACTCCTTCTTTTGTGCAGGCCAGCGTGAAAGCGGCAATTGCCAACAAAGATGTGCGTATTATGAACTGTTCGCTGAATACTTCCCATCGGTATATCCGTACCTACTATTCCCGGATGCATGAGGCGAAATTTCTGATGGGTGCCATAGCCGGCGCCATGGCGGAGAACAATAAGCTGACTTATATTGCCGATTATCCGATTTACGGTTCCATTGCCAATATCAATGCCTTTGCGCTGGGGGCGAAGATGATTAACCCCAGGGCGGAAGTTTATTTGGAATGGTCTACGATGAAGGGGATAGATATCGACGAAAGAATCAGGGAAACAGGCTCTTCCTGTATTTCGGGGATGGATATGGTGATTCCGGAAGAGGGTTCACGGTTTTTCGGCATTTATCATATGGAAGGGGGGCATCCCAGGAACCTTGCCATGCCTTTGTACCATTGGGGGAAATTTTATGAGCAGCTTCTGCAGACAATCATGGACGGAACCTGGAAATATGACGACGACCCTTCCTCCACCAAAGCCATCAATTACTGGTGGGGACTGGCGGAGGGAACGATAGAAATTGTCTGCTCACAGAATCTGCCGATAGGGACAAAGCGTCTGATTGAGCTGCTGCGGGCGACTATCAGTTCCGAACTGTTTAATCCGTTTTCCGGCATTCTGTATTCACAGAACGGGGTTGTTTCCGATAATCCGGAATTCAGCATGCTTCCGGAAGAGATTATGACTATGGACTGGCTGGCGGAAAATGTCATCGGCTCCATTCCGAAAAAAGAGGAACTGAAAGATAAGGCAGGTGCAGTCATTAAGCAGCAGGGAGTAATGAAAAAGGAAGGGTAAGGCACAGATGAGGATACTGGCGATTGCAGATGAAGAATCGAAATCCTTATGGGACTTTTTTGATAAGAGCAAACTGGAGGGAATTGACCTGATTATTTCCTGTGGCGATCTGGATCCGCGCTACCTGTCTTTTCTGGTGACGCTTTCTTCGGTGCCCGTGCTGTATGTGCATGGGAATCACGACGGGAAATATGAGAAGATTCCGCCGGAAGGCTGCATTTGCATTGAAGACCAGATTTATGTGCATGAAGGGATACGCATTCTGGGGCTGGGCGGCTCCATGCGTTATAAACCGGGTCCCCATCAGTATACGGAGCGGCAGATGATGCAGCGGGTTGCAAAGCTTTGGTTTCAGCTGTTCAGGAAAAGGGGCTTTGACATACTGGTGGCACATTCGCCGGCCTATCAGCTGAACGACGGCAGAGATTTGCCACATCAGGGATTTCAGGTATTCCGGACATTGATGGAAAAGTACCGTCCCAAATTCTTCCTTCACGGGCATGTGCACATGTCATATGGCAGACAGCATAAACGGTATGACAAATATCAGGACACGCATATCATCAATGCTTATGAAAGATGTGTGTTTGACTTTGAGGCGGAAGACCCGCAGAAGGGGATTGTATGAAAGATATATATAGATGCTTTTTATAAAGCAGGAGCCTATGCCAGTCTTTATAAATCTTATGGTGAGACGTTGGACGAAATCAGGGCGGATGATGTGACGGTTTCGCTTGTGCGTGAGACAAAGCCGGAAGGGTTGTTCAGGTATTTTAAGGAACATCATTTTTCCGTTAAAAATCCTTATCAGGGTATTTATTATATAGAGGGAGCGGTTTTGTTTCCGACTCAGATTGTTGTTACGAGGGAACTGAATGAAAGAGAGCATGTCTGGTTAGGGGCATTATCTGACAGATTGGAAAAACAAAAAATAATCGGCTTACTGAAACACATTGAGCAATTGTCTGAAAAAGCGGCGATGAATGAGGGGATTAAAGAAGGGTTTAAAAAAGGGATACAAGGAACGGTAGATACGTTGAGAGAGTTTGGGCACAGAGATGCGGAAATAAAAAGAGCCATTGTGAACAGGTATGCGCTTTCGGAAGAAGAAGCAGAGGCATATCTGCATGGAAAGAACGAGGAATGTCCGGTCAGCTGAAGGAGACGGAAATTGAACAGCGACTAGAGCGTGTTTGAAAATTGCTTTCTGGTAGCTGTGCAGGCATAAAACCCCAAATTGATTTCCGGTGACAGTTTAGTCTGAATGCCGTGTTGAGAGGCGGACGCACGAGAGGGATTTTTTTGCGGGACGGCG
>CAJTVK010000161.1 GCA_910579645.1 uncultured Lachnospiraceae bacterium
TAGGCTCCCCGGGTCCGGCAGCTGCGCAGGCAGAAGAACTTAAACCGGTTTCCGTGAGAGAGAAAAAAATCTTGACAAGTTTTGAGTCATTGGCTATATTATAAAATATATTGTAAAAAGGTAGTGAAGAAGAGGAGTAGGCATAGCCCCTTAAAAGAGAAGACGATTCATCGGCTGAAAGGTTGTCTGAAGAAAGGCGTGCGGAAGGTAGCTTCGGAACCGGGAGGCCGAAACGGCGGCTGTATGCAGAAAAGCTGCCGCAGGTAAGTAGGCTTTCACGGGTTATCCCCGTTAACGGATAATTTGAGAGTGATAAACTAAGGTGGTACCGCGTATATGCGCCCTTTGCTGATATGGTGTCGGCAGAGGGTTTTTTTATGCGCACGGAGAGCGTCAGCGAAAGCTGACGGATGCTTGGCGCGGGAGCAGGGGACGATAGATTATCCCTACTTGATTGCATAGACCCATGCAGAGGAAATATGCCGCTAAAGTGGTGCACGGGTTGCGCGTGAGTAGGGAGAGATAAGTCTTTCCTGTTCGATTGTGCAGCCCCGGCAGAGGAAATATGCTGTTAAAGCGGAGCACTGGTCGCATGGTGAGCAGGGCAACGCAGGGGCGGAAATCAGCAACGTTGCTGCAGGCACCCGGCGCGGCGCACAGGGAAAAGGAGAGAGATGATGGGCAGAGAATTGGCGAAGACTTATGACCCGAAGGGAATTGAGGACAGATTGTATCAGAAGTGGCTGGATAAGAAGTATTTCCATGCGGAAGCGGACAGGAGCAGGAAGCCTTTTACGATTGTGATTCCGCCTCCGAATATCACGGGTCAGCTTCATATGGGGCATGCGTTGGATAATACCATGCAGGATATTCTGATCCGTTTTAAGAGGATGCAGGGATACAATGCCCTTTGGCAGCCGGGTACGGATCATGCTTCCATCGCTACGGAAGTGAAGATTATCGAGACTTTGAAAGCGGAAGGAACCGGCAAGGAAGAATTGGGGAGGGACGGTTTCCTGAAACGCGCCTGGGAATGGAAGAAGGAATACGGCGGAAGGATTATCGGGCAGCTGAAGAAATTAGGCTCTTCCTGTGACTGGGACAGAGAGCGTTTTACCATGGACGAGGGCTGCAATAAGGCGGTTACCGAAGTGTTCTGCAAGATGCATGAAAAGGGGTGGATATACAAAGGCAGCAGGATTATTAACTGGTGTCCGGTATGCAATACTTCCATTTCCGATGCGGAAGTGGAGTATGAGGAGCAGGCAGGGCATTTCTGGCATATTAAGTATCCTTTGCTGGGGGAAGACGGTAAGCCCAGCGATACGGAGTTTCTGGAATTTGCCACGACCCGTCCCGAGACGATGCTGGGGGATACGGCGGTGGCGGTAAATCCGGCAGACGAAAGATATCGCCATTTAAAAGGCAGGAAGGTGCTTCTGCCTATTATTGACAGGGTTATCCCTATTGTGGAAGATTCTTATGTGGATATGGAATTCGGCACGGGTGTGGTAAAGATTACGCCGGCTCATGACCCGAATGATTTTGAGGTAGGCAAAAGGCATCATCTGCCGGAAATCAATATTATGAATGACGATGCCACAATCAATGCCAACGGCGGGAAATTCCAGGGCATGGATCGGTATGAGGCGCGGACTGCCATTGTGAAGGAATTGGAGGAAATGGGGCTGCTTGTGAAGATTGAGGATTACTCCCATAATGTAGGCACCCATGACCGGTGCGGCACTACCATAGAGCCGCTGATAAAAAAGCAGTGGTTCGTAAAGATGGAAGAATTGATAAAGCCGGCGGCGGAGGCGGTGAAGAACGGGGAAATCAAGCTCGTGCCGGAGCGCATGGAAAAAATATATTTTAACTGGATCGATAATATCCGCGACTGGTGCATCAGCCGTCAGCTCTGGTGGGGGCATCGGATTCCTGCTTATTATTGCGATGCGTGCGGGGAAACCGTGGTGGCAAAGGAGCAGCCGCAGGTATGCCCGAAATGCGGCTGTCAGCATTTCACGCAGGATCCGGATACGCTGGATACTTGGTTTTCTTCCGCTTTATGGCCGTTTTCCACGCTGGGCTGGCCGGAAAAGACGGAGGATTTGGACTATTTTTACCCCACGGATGTGCTGGTGACCGGATATGACATTATTTTCTTCTGGGTAATCCGTATGATATTTTCGGGCTATGAGCAGATGAAGGAGAAACCGTTCCATACCGTGCTCTTCCATGGCTTGGTAAGGGACGCGCAGGGGCGGAAAATGAGCAAATCCTTGGGCAACGGCATTGACCCGCTGGAAATCATTGAGAAATACGGAGCGGATGCGCTGCGCCTTACGCTGATTACCGGGAATGCGCCGGGGAACGATATGCGTTTTTACTATGAAAAAGTGGAGGCGAACAGGAACTTTGCGAATAAAGTATGGAACGCATCCCGCTTTATTATGATGAATATGGATGCAGAGGATTGCGGGGAAACAAATGCTTGGAATGGTAAAGCTTGGAACGGAGAAGCTTGGAACGGAGAAGCTTGGAATGAACAAGCCGGGAACAGAGAAGCGGCAGGAACGCCGGCATTATGCCTGGAGCCGGCAGACCGGTGGATTCTTTCCAAACTGAACCGTCTGGTAAAAGAAGTGACCGAGAATATGGAGCATTACGAATTGGGAATTGCGGTGCAGAAGGTATATGACTTCATATGGGACGAGTTCTGTGATTGGTATATCGAAATGGTAAAGCCCAGGCTGTACAATTCCGACAATGCGGACAGCCGGGCGGCGGCTCTCTGGACGCTGAAAAACGTATTGATTGACGCATTGAAGCTGCTGCATCCTTACATGCCTTTCCTGACGGAGGAGATTTTCTGTTCCCTTCAGTCGGAAGAAGAGTCCATTGTGGTTTCTTCTTGGCCGGCTTATCGGGAGGAGCGGAATTTTGCCAAAGAAGAGAAAGAAATTGAAATTATGAAAGAGGCTATCCGCGGCATCAGGAATGTGCGGACACAGATGAACGTGGCGCCCAGCCGTAAGGCAAAGGTATATGTGGTGAGCGAGACGGAGGAAATAAGGAATATTTTTGCGGAAGGAAAGTTGTTCTTTGCTTCTTTGGCATATGCCTCCGAAGTGGCAATAAAGGAGGATAAGCAGGGCATCGAGGACGATGCGGTGTCGGCAGTAATTCCCGGAGCCACTATGTACATTCCGTTTGCGGAATTGGTGGATATAGCCCAGGAAATCCAGCGTCTGGAAAAGGAGGAGAAGCGTCTGCAGGGGGAACTGGCCCGTGTGAACGGCATGCTGAAGAATGAGAAGTTCCTTTCCAAGGCGCCGGAGACAAAGATTGCGGAGGAAAAGGAAAAACTGGAAAAATATGCCCGGATGGCGGAGCAGGTAAGGCAGCGGTTAGGGCAGTTAGAGAAGGTGCAGAAAGGAAAATAGGAAGAGATGGAGACAATATGGGATTCCTGCGGGGAGGCGGAGGCATTTCTGCTGGAAGTGCCGAAGTTCACAAGCAAAAATAATCCGGAGGATACGAGGAAGTTTCTGCGGACGCTCGGTTCGCCGGAGGAAAACTGTAAAATAATCCATGTAGCAGGCACAAACGGAAAAGGTTCCGTTTGTGCCTACTTGTGTTCTGTCCTGAAACAAACGGGGATTCGGACAGGAATGTTTACTTCCCCGCATTTGGTGGAGATGAGGGAACGGTTCCGTGTGAACGGGGAACTGATTTCGGAAGAACGGTTCCTATGGGGGCTGAATTATGTGATGGGGCATCTGGAGGAAGCGCGGCTGGCTGTCGGAAGGGCAGAGTATCATCCGACTTTTTTCGAACTTTTATTTCTTATGGGGACGGTTATTTTCCGGGAAGAAAAAGCGGAATATCTTGTTTTGGAGACGGGACTGGGAGGGAGGCTGGATGCCACCAATGCAGTGGAACATCCCGTTCTTACGGTGATAACGGAAATAGGTATGGACCATATGGAGTATCTGGGGAATACCATCGGGGAAATCGCGGCGGAAAAAGCCGGGATTCTGAAGCCGGGAGTTCCCGTCGTTTTCTGCGATAAAAGAAAGGAGGCTTCCCGGGTAATCCGCGAAAGGGCGGAAACACTGGGAAACAGGGCGGTCGGAGTAGGAAAAAAGGATTATTTTTATAAGAAATTAACAAATAAAAGCATTGATTTTTCCATGCAATGTCGGTATTATGATTATATTAGGCTTTCGTTGGCTACCCCGGCGGTTTATCAGACGGAAAATGCGGCAGTGGCAGTGCGCTGCATGGAAGAACTGAAACGGCTGGACGGGGACAGGCGCATTGCATGCATGACGGAGGCACAGCTTCGGAAGGGGCTGGAAGAAGCCGTGTGGGAAGGCCGGATGGAAGAAGTGCTTCCGGGCATTTTCGTGGACGGCGCACACAATGAGGACGGTATCCGGGCATTTGCGGAAACGGTGCGCACGGATGGCTGCACGGGCGGCAGGATGCTTGTATTTTCTGCCGTTGCGGATAAAGACTATAAGAGTATGATAAGGATTCTGCAGGAGGGACGGCTGTTCGATGCGGCCGCAGTTGTGGGAATCCGGAGCGGAAGGGCGGCAGAGCCGGAACGGCTGCGGGAACGGTTTGTTTCGTATAACGGCGGCCGTAAAGGCAGAGACGGCAGTATGGAAATCATGTATTATCGGGATATGGAGACTGCGCTGCCGGAATTGCGGAATAGAAAAAAAGCAGATGACTTTATATATATCGTGGGTTCGCTTTATCTCGTAGGCGAGGTCAAGGCGTTGTTAAGGAGGAGAACGGATGATTAATTTTGAGGAAGAATTGAAGAAGTTCCATCCCAGTCTGGAAGTGGAAGATGCGGAAGAGGCAATTTATAATCAGGATTTAACGGATATGGCAGATATATTGGTGAAGATGATAAACGATATCAGCATGGAGGCATATAACAGCCAGCAGGCGGCGCAGAGACAGGCTTACAGCCAGCAGGCGGCACAGCGGGAGTACGGCGGCCAGCAGGCGGCGCAGACGGAGTATGGGGGAAGCCAGCCGGCACAGAGGGAGACACATAACGGCCAGCAGACGGCGCATAAGGAATCTCCGGTAAAGAGCGAAGAAGATTCCCGGGAAGAATAGGGGTGGCGGCATGATTTGTTATAATTGCGGGTGTCCTTTGTCGGAGTATGATTTCTGTACTGCCTGCGGGGCGGACGTGGCGGTTTATAAGAAAGTGATGTATATTTCCAACAGGTATTACAATGACGGCTTGGAGAAAGCACAGGTAAGGGATCTGACCGGCGCCATCACCAGTCTGCGTCAGTGCCTGAAATTCAATAAAAACAATGTGGAGGCAAGGAATCTGCTGGGGCTGGTTTATTTCGAGATGGGAGAAGTGGTGGCGGCTCTCAGTGAATGGGTAATCAGCAAGAATTTAAGGCCGCAGAAAAATATTGCCGATGATTATATCAATATGATACAGAGCAATCAGTCCCGGCTGGATTCCATTAACCAGACGATTAAGAAGTACAATCAGGCACTTCTGTACTGCCGGCAGGGCAGCTTGGACTTGGCTGTGATTCAGCTGAAAAAAGTGCTTTCCCTGAATTCCAGGTTTGTCAGCGCCCATCAGCTGCTGGCTCTTCTGTATATCAACAGTGAAGAGTGGGAAAGGGCTCGGAGAGAACTGTATAAATGCAGTCAGATTGATACGAACAATACCACCACCATGCGCTATCTGAAGGAAGTGGAGCGTAATCTTTCGCCGGAGGAGGGCGGCAAGCAGTCCGCAAAGAAAAAAGGAAAGTCCGGCGATGTGATAAAATACCAGAGCGGAAACGAGACGATTATACAGCCGATGAACCGAAAGGAATCCAAAGGATTGTCCACGGTAGTCAATATGGCTATCGGCATTCTCATCGGGCTGGCGGCAGCTTGGTTCCTGATTCTTCCCGCCCGCATACAGACGGCAAAGGCGACTATTGATGAGAATCTGCGTACGGTAAGCGAGCAGTTGGATGCAAAGACGGCTACCATCGGGGAAATGGAGCAGCAGATAAAGCAGCTGAACGGGGAAAATCAGTCACTGCAGGCGGACTTGGAAGGCTATGTAGGCACGGACGGGGCACTGCAGGCAATGAATAAACTGTTGGAAGCGGCAAATGCCTATTTGGCCGACCCGAATGCAGTGACGACGGTGGCTGAGTCGTTGGATGCCATTGACATGGAGGAGTTGGGCGATTCGGTGTCGGAAGATTTCAGGAAGCTGCATGAAAATTTGACCATATTGGTCGGTCCCGAACTGGCCAAGGCGTATTATGACGAAGGGTATGAATTATACCGTCAGGAACAGTATGCGGAGGCTCTGCCGATTTTGCTGAAAGCGCATCAATATGATGAGACAAACGGCGATGCTTTATACTATCTGGCACACTGTTACCGTTTGACGAATAACAATGCAAAGGCGAAGGAAGCTTATGAACAAGTGGCGGAGCAGTTCCCGGGAACGGAGAAGGCGAGGAACTCCAAGCGTTTCCTGACGGAACTGGAAAATGCGGATCCATCGACGGCAGTTCATTGATTCCCGCAGGCAGCGGGCCAAGAGCCGCATTTGTGCGGATATTTGGCGGCTGCCGCGAGATTTCATAATCTGTTGCTTGCAGAGGGCTGTGGATTGAAAGATGATGACTTATTTGGTCAATAGAGAAACACGGAAGAGGACATGGAATATGTCCTCTTTTTATGCACACGGGCACCCAAATGAAATATGTCAGCAGAAGCTGACGGGTGCCCGGCGCGCGAGTAGGGAAGATGGTTCTTCCCTACTCAATTGCACAGCCCCGTGCAGATGAGATATGCCGCTGATGCGGCGCACGGGGCGCGCGGCGAGTAGGGGATGCATTCCCTGTTTCATGAAAAAGAAAGGAGACGGGCATGGAAGAGGACTTCAAAGTGATTGACAATTATCTGATGGTGAAGATGCCCCGGGAGATCGACCATCATAAATCATCTTACATAAGCGAGAATGCGGACAGGTTCATTGTGCGGGAGAACGTAAGCAATGTGGTGTTTGATTTCGAGGATACAAGGTTTATGGACAGTTCGGGCATCGGGATCATTATGGGCAGGTATAAGAAAATATCCTGTTTTGGCGGAAAAGTTTTTGCCGTCCATGCAGATCATAGAATCCGGCGGCTGCTGATGCTGTCCGGCCTGCATAAAATAGTGGAGATTATGGACTGACGGAAGAAGAGACGGAAGGAATCGGAAGAAAGGAACGGATGCGGAAGAGCCAAGACGGCAGAACCGGACTGACAGAACCGGAAGGAGAGCATATATTTTGCGGCCGGAAACGGCACAGGCAGGCGGATGCGGCGCCGGAATAGGAGGAAGGGAATGAGTAATGAGATGAAAATGGAGTTTGACGCCATATCGGCCAACGAATCTTTTGCCCGGGTGGCAGTGGCAGCTTTTGTGTCGGAACTGGATCCTACATTGGAGGAGATATCGGATATAAAAACCGCCGTTTCGGAGGCAGTCACCAACGCCGTTATACACGGCTACGACGGAACGAATCACGGGAAGGTGTATTTGCGCTGCCGGGTGGACAAGGATGTAGTACATATTGAGATATCCGATAACGGACGGGGAATAGAGGACGTGGAGAAAGCCATGGAGCCGCTTTTTACTACCAAGCCGGAACTGAACCGCTCCGGGATGGGTTTTCCCTTTATGGAAGCGTTCATGGATGATTTGGAGGTGATTTCCAAGCCGGGGGAGGGGACAAAGGTACTGATGAAGAAAAAAATCGGATGCATTCCATGGATAGAGGACGAGGAATAGCTTATGGAGGAAGTTACCGTTCTGATTGCACGCTCACAGGCAGGGGATAAAGAGGCAAGGGAGACACTGATAGAGAAAAATCTGGGGCTGGTTCATCATATTGTGAAGCGGTTTCTGGGCAGAGGATATGATGCGGAGGATTTGTTTCAGATCGGGAGCATAGGGCTGATGAAAGCCATAGATAAATTCGACCTGTCTTATGACGTGAAGTTCTCTACTTATGCCGTGCCTATGATAAGCGGTGAAATCAAGCGTTTTTTAAGGGACGACGGCATGGTGAAGGTGAGCCGTTCACTGAAGGAAAACGGTTGGAAGGTAAAGCAGGCATCGGAGCGGATTTCCCATGAAGAGGGGCGGGATGCGACCCTGCAGGAAATTGCGGAGGCGACGGGGCTGTCCAGGGAGGATATTGTGATGGCCATGGAGGCCAATGTGGAGGTGGAATCCATATATAAGTCGGTGTACCAGTCCGACGGAAATGAAATTTATTTGGTGGACAGGCTGCCGGAAAAAAAGGACGAGAACGAAACGCTACTGAATCATATGCTGCTCCAACAGCTGATGGACGGATTGGAAGAGGATGAGAGGAATCTGATTAGGCTGCGGTATTTTCAGAATAAGACGCAGGTGGAGGTGGCAAAGAAGCTGGGGGTCAGCCAAGTGCAGGTAAGCAGGATGGAGAAGAAAATACTGATAAGAATGCGGGAAAAGCTTTGATTCTACGGCTATTACAATGTCATTAAGTTAAGCCGCAGCCCGCTTCCGGAATGATGTTTTTTCATCGGA
>CAJTVK010000162.1 GCA_910579645.1 uncultured Lachnospiraceae bacterium
TATTTCAACCAGTTCATAGGGCTTGCTCCGGGTACTTACCGTGAAATATTCTCGGAAAAAGATGGGGATGGTGGGCAGCATGGGGAATAGGAGATCAGTCGGGCATCTGGCGGCGCTGTTCACCATCATCATATGGGGGACGACATTCATATCCACCAAAGTCCTGCTTACGGATTTTAAGCCGGTGGAAATACTGTTCTTCCGCTTTGTTATGGGATTTGCGGCACTCTTTTTGGTTTGCCCGCATCGTATGAAAGGCGTGGGGCGCAGGCAGGAGCTGACTTTCGTGCTGGCGGGTTTGTGCGGGATATGCTTATATTACCTGTTGGAGAATATCGCGCTTACATACACGATGGCGTCCAACGTGGGAGTCATCATTTCGGTTGCACCGTTTTTCACGGCAATCCTGTCGCGCCTGTTCCTGAAATCGGAAGGGAAATTAAGAGCGAATTTTTTCATAGGCTTTGTGGTGGCGATGGCGGGTGTTGCGCTGATCAGCTTTAACGGCTCCCGGATGGAACTAAACCCGATGGGGGATTTGCTGGCAGTCCTTGCGGCATTTGTGTGGGTGTGCTATTCCATACTGACAAGGAAGATCTTCAAGGGCGGCAGACGGAAGGAATTACAGCAGGAAATTGACAGTATCGACAACCAGATTTCAAATATGAAAAAGCGGCAGATTCCATGAGCGTCAGGGACAGGCTCAGGCAGAAAGAGCGGGCAGTAGAAGAAAGAGAAGCGGGCAGGGTGCGTCAAGCAAAACAGAAAGATAAAGAGGCGAGATAGCAAAGAATGGGCAGAGGGTAAACAGAACGCATAAACAAAGAGAGATTTTCAAGACTTTTTTATTCTATGGGAAATTGCGACAGCGGAAATCATTTAAACAAAAAGCGAAGCACTCCCGCAAGATGAGTGCGCCGGCACTCATCTTCTTTACTTCGTTTCGTTTAGGCAGGAATTCATCACATCATTTCAAGATATTGCCGTTCAAATATCTGGCTTACTTAAAAATGCCTGAATATAAGGAAGAGCGGCACCAATAGTGATACTGTGCTGAGGCATTTTGCTAATCAGAAGAAAATCGTGTGGCTCGGTAAAAGGTGTTAGCTGCTGTATTCTTTCATAAAGGAAATCAAGATCATCTGCACACAGATACTGAGCAATATATCCGCCAAGGATAAAATTTGTATCATGAATAAGGTGAAGCATATTGACAGCCTCGGCCAAATCCGCAAGGAAACAGTTCCAACGGTTGGAAGCAGAAGAATCCCCACTTCTTACATTCTGGAAAAAATCATCAAGGGTTTCATTCTCCTTCAACAGGGATTCAAGGGAAAGAAGTGTTTCCATACATCCATGACGGCCACAATAGCACTTGGTACCACCAGACCGCATCTGTATGTGCTCGATCGTAGAGTTATGGCCGTGTTTTCCGGACAGGATTATACGCTTGGAGATAATAGCGGCTCCCAGATGTCTGCTCAGTGATAGGTAAAAGCCATCCGAAAGTTCCGGTGAAACCCACAATTCTGAAAGGGCGGCACTGTCGGCATCATGAATGAAGGTGCATGGATAGGGAAGATGGCAGGAAAATTCTGAAATGTGCAGCCCGGTGCATGACAGGATTTTGCCGTACAGTATCGTCTGTCCGTCCGGGGTAGCCAGCCCTTGTATAGCAAAGCCGATGCCAAGAACCTGTTCATCTCTGATTCCAAGCGTGCTTTTAAATTTCAGTAATTTTTTGCATACCGTTTCAAAATAGGGTTCTTTACGTTCAAAAGCAATGTCAAATGTAGCGCGGCCAAGTTTTTCACCATAAAGGCTGACAGCTATCATCTTAATTTCATTCTTCAGAATTTCCACGCCGATACTGATACGATAATCCGGAACAATGGAGTAGGCAGCGGCTTTCCGCCCTACATATTCTGTATCGATCAGCCCATTTTTTTTAATGAGCCCGTCAGTCTCCATGTCTGCCAGGTTGGCTGTGACAGTGGGACGGCTCAGATGCAGCTCGTAGGAGATTTCCTGCTGGGAGGTTTTCCTTTTTTTATAGATATAGTGGTAGATCAGGCTGCGGTTATTCTGCTTGATTTGGTTCGGAGTTATGCTCTTTGCCATAATATCTCCCCCTAATTTACAAAATTATTTTACAAATTTATATTATATCAAAAAAAGGGAAAGGATTCTATTGGACAATTTTTATAAAAATCATTCAAATTTTATATGAATTAATATATATTGACGAATGCTATTTGACTTGTTATTATGTAAGTGAAATTTGCTAAATGATTTTACAAAATAACTTTCAAGAAAGGAGAACATTATGGGTATTATTGAAAAAATGAAACTGGACGGGAAAAAGGGGTTTGTAACAGGCGCAGCAAGGGGGATTGGAAAGAGCACGGCAAAGGCATTTGCGGAAGCGGGCGCAGATGTGGCGATTGTGGATCTGGATTATGACGAGGCAAAGAAGACAGCGGCGCGGCTTGCGGAACAGACAGGCCGGAAAGTGATTGCCATCCGCACGGACTGCACCGACAAGGAACAGGTGGATGCAATGGTCGCAGAGGTGGTAAGGGAGCTGGGAGGACTGGATTTCTGCCATAACAATGCCGGGATCTGCATCAATGCCCCGGCGGAGGAAATGACCTATGAGCAGTGGAACAAAGTGATCAACATCAATCTGAACGGTATTTTCCTGACGGATATCGCGGCGGGAAAATACATGCTGGAGCATGGAGGCGGCTCTATCATCAACACGGCTTCCATGTCGGCGCATATCGTCAACGTGCCGCAGCCGCAGTGCGCATACAACGCATCAAAGGCGGGCGTCATCCAGCTTACGAAGTCGCTGGCAATCGAATGGGCAAAACGGGGCGTGCGCGTTAACAGCATCAGTCCGGGATATATCGGGACAGAGCTGACGCTGAATTCCCCGACGCTGGTTCCGCTGATTGAAAAATGGAATGCGATGGCACCCCTTGGCAGGATGGGAACGCCGGAGGAACTGGAATCTATCTGCGTGTATCTGGCTGGCGATACAAGTACTTTTACGACAGGTGCGGATTTCATTATTGACGGTGCTTTTACGTGTTTCTAAGCGGGGACGACATATTTGTAGAAGATGCATGCCGTAACATGTGTTTCGGAATACCACATATATGATGATAGAACCATACAGATCAGATGTCTGCCATGTCGAAGGAAGATATGGCAGACACTTTTGAAAGGAGAAGCATGGAAACAAAAAGATTGATTGTAAACGGAGAAACCGCACTGGGGATTGAATTGGGCTCTACCAGGATAAAAGCGGTGTTGATAGATTTTAAGGGAAAGGTTCTGGCAGTAGGCATTCATGACTGGGAAAATTCTTTTGTTGACAATATCTGGACATATAGCTTGGAAGAAATCCATACCGGCATACGGAAGTGTTACAGTTCCCTGCGGGAGGCAGTGGAAAGACAGTACGGTGTGTCGCTGCAGAATATTGGAGCCATCGGTGTCAGCGCCATGATGCATGGGTACATGGCGTTGGATAAAGACGGGAAGCAGATTGCCCCATTCCAAACGTGGAGGAATACGAACACGCAGAGAGCATCGGATGAACTGACGGAGCTGTTTGGCTTTAATATCCCGCTGCGCTGGACGGTGGCGCATCTGTACCAGCGTATCCTTGACGGGGAGGAACATGTGACAAAACTGGATTATGTGGCAACGCTGGCTGCCTATATCCATTGGAAGCTGACAGGGAAAAAGGTCATCGGGGTCGGGGATGCCGCCGGAATGTTTCCGATTGATTCCGCTGCCTGTGATTATAATGCTGAAATGATAGAAAAATTTGATGCATTGCTGGAACCGTTCGGATATACATGGAACATGAGGGATATATTCCCCAAGGTTCTCATTGCGGGCGAAGACGCCGGGGTGCTGACGGAAGAAGGGGCTGCATTTTTGGATGAATCGGGTCTGCTCCGCGCAGGGATTCCCCTGTGTCCGCCGGAGGGAGATGCAGGGACGGGCATGGTCGCAACCAACTCCGTTGCACCCGGAACGGGAAACGTGTCTGCCGGCACCAGTACATTTGCAATGATTGTTCTGGAAAAGCAGTTGGGCAGGGTTTACCGGGAGATTGACATGGTTACGACACCGTCGGGATTCCCATGCGCGATGTCTCATGCAAATAACGGAACTTCGGACTTGAATGCGTGGGTCGGGCTTTTCGGGGAATTTGCGGATATATTGGGAGTGCAGGCGGAAACAGATGTGCTGTATGAAAAATTGTATACCAATGCGCTGAAAGGAGATTCGGATTGCGGAGGGCTTCTGGCATATGGTTATTATTCGGGTGAAAATATTACCATGCTGAATGAAGGGCGGTTAGTATTTCTGAGGACACCGGACAGCAGGTTTAACCTTGCAAACTTCATGAAAGTTCATTTGTATACATCGCTTGGAGCCGTGAAACTTGGAATGGACATCCTGATGGAGGACGAAAAAGTAAAGGTGGAACGGATTACTGGGCACGGAGGTTTTTTTAAGACGAAGGGAGTCGGGCAGCGGTATCTTGCGGCGGCAGTCAATGCGCCCGTGACCGTGATGGACACGGCCAGTGAAGGAGGGGCATGGGGTATTGCGCTGCTGGCCGCATATCTGGCGGACAGGGAAGCAGGTGAAAAACTGGAAGATTACCTTGCAAAAAAGATTTTCGGGGAACTTTCGGGTGAGACAGTGATACCATATGCGGAAGATGTAGAAGGGTTCCGGGCATTCATGGAGCATTACAAGGCTGGTCTTGCCATAGAAAAGGCTGCAATTGATGTGATGAACTGGTAGAGGAAAGGAGAATGACATGGGAAAATGGGGAAAGCGCATAGGATACGGAATTGGGGATCTTGGATGTAACTTGGTATTCAGCACGATGGCATCTTATCTTATGGTCTTTTATACGGATGTATTTGGGATTACGGCGGCAGCGGCTGGAACAATGATGCTGGTGACAAAATTTATTGATGCGCTCACGGATACGGGAATGGGGTTGATTGTAGACCGGACCCATACGAAATGGGGACAGGGGAGACCTTATTTTTTGGTGGGAGCTGTGCCGTTTGCGGTTTTTACGTTCCTGACTTTTTACATTCCGGGCTTTGGGAGCGGCGGGAAGCTGATATGGGCATATGTAACATATTGCCTTTTATGTACAGCATACACAGTTGTAAATATACCACTTAATACAATCGTGCCAAGGCTTACTTCCGATATCCATGAAAGAGATGTCCTGGTTTCCACAAGAATGGTTTGCGCTATGGCCGGAACAGCAATCGTAATGACTATTACGGAGCCATTGGTACGCTTTTTTGGTGGAAACAATGAGGCAAGAGGGTATCTTATCACAATGACCATATATGGAATTGTTGCAATGTTTATCTTTTTTCTGACGTTTGCGAGTACGGAGGAAGTAGTGCCTCCTACCGTCAGTCAAACGCATTCCTCCTTGAAAGAGGAGTTCAAGGGGCTTACCGGGCAGGCGTGGATACTGTTTCTGCTGAATCTGTTTTACTTCTCTCTTTACGTGGTAAGAAGCACGACGGTCATCTATTATTTCAAATATAACTTGGGAAAGACGGAGTGGCTGTCGCTTGTAGGAATTTTAGGAATTTTGTCCGGATTGCCGATGCTGCTTTTGCTTCCCGCTTTGGAAAAAAAGTACAGTAAGAGAAGCCTGATGTTTTTCAGCATTATTTTGTACATAGCGGGAGATCTGCTTATATATGTCGGACGTAACCAGACAGTATGTCTGCTGGCCGGATTGGTAATTACAGGATTAGGAATTTATGGCATTTTTGGAATTACCTTTGCTATGCAGCCGGATGTCATCGATTATTCGGAATATAAGAAAAATGCAAGTGTGGCAGGGCTGATTGCAGCGTTCCAGGGTTTTTTTGTAAAAGGCGGAATGGGATTGACCAGCTTTATCATTGGCGCGTTTTTAAAAAACGGAGGATATGTGGCCAATGCAGTCCAGACGGAAAAAGCCCTTTCGTACATTGAAATATGCTTTATCTGGATTCCGGTCGCTCTTTGTATATTGATCGCAGCGCTTACCTATTTTTATAAGCTGGACAGCTTGCGCGGAGAGATGACGCATGAACTGGAGGCACGGAGGGCGGATTAGGCAGATGGAATATAAGGGTGCAATTTTTGATATGGATGGCCTGCTGTTTGATACAGAACGCATTTATCAGCAGATATGGCAGGAGATTGCCGGAGAGAGGGGCGTGAAACTGGATTCCTGCTTTGCAAATGCGATTTCCGGTACAAACGGGCAGCATATGTGCAGGGTAATCGAAAGATATTACCATGTTCCTGATGGAGCAGTTATTATGAATGAGTGTATGGAACGGATCGGGAAAAGACTGTCCATCCATGTACCGGTAAAACAGGGCGTGCATGAAATACTTGATTTTTTTCGCAAAAGAAATGTCTGGATAGCAGTGGCAAGCAGTACGGCGGCAGGGCAGATTGAATCCAATTTGAAAATGGCGGGCATACGCGGGTACTTTGCGGCGGTGGTAAGCGGAGCGGAAGTCAAAAGAGGAAAACCGGAACCTGATATTTTCCTTTTAGCCGCAGACCGTATTGACTGTAGGCCGGCAGAATGTTTTGTGTTTGAAGACAGCGAAAACGGAATCCGTGCAGGTCATGCAGCAGGGTGTACGACGGTTATGGTTCCGGACATTGTCAGGGCATCTTCCGATATCCTGCCTTACTGCACAAAAATATGCCGGAACCTTTTGCAGGCACAAAAAGAAATAGAGGAAATGATGGAAGACAGAAAGAAATAGCGTCTGCCAATTTTGTACGGCGGAGGGAAGGAGAAAATTTATGTATGTAGTAGCGCCATCCCTTTTAGGGGCAGATTTTACTGTGCTTGGGAAACAGGTTCATGCCGTGGAGGAAGCCGGGGCCAAATACTTGCATCTGGATGTAATGGACGGAACATTTGTGCCAAACATATCATTTGGAATGCCGGTAATTGCTTCTGTCCGCAGGATATCAGGACTCATATTCGACGTGTATATGATGGTTATGAAACCGGAACGGTATATCATGGCATTAAAGGAAGCCGGGGCTGATAGTGTCACGGTACATTAGGAAGCCTGCACACATTTAGACTGGGCAATAAGGCAGATAAAAAATGCCGGCATGAAAGCAGGGGTGGCGATAAACCCGGCAACCCCTGTTTCAGCACTTGACTGTATCATGGAAGATGTGGATGCATTGCAGGAGCGCATGAAAGAACTGCGGAAAGCACAGAAAATTTATGCTGCCTATTCACAGGAGTAGGTGGATAAAATTTTTTTTGCTGCCGCCATGGCGGCGAATAAGGCGAGGATACCCCTTGCTAAGATGGCGGTGCAGGAAACAGGCATGGGCGTTGTGGAGGATAAGGTGATCAAGAATCATTATGCTTCGGAGTACATTTACAACTTTTACAGGAAGACCAAGACCTGCGGGGTAATCGAGGGAACTTGCCGAGAAACTCTCGAACCCGGCAATCATAGATTATATGATGCGTGGAGGGGCATTTGATGAAAAGGGCGTCTGGAAGCCGGATAACCGGGGGCTTGGCTTCTGGTTTGTGGCAGAGTGGATCAACGTTCATGGGAAGCTTCATATTGTTGTGCCTCACCGGGAGGAATATCTTGGGTGGTATATGACGGAAGATACGGAAAAGTTTCTTGCGGCATAAATAAAAGTATGGGAAGGAGAACCATAATGGGAAAAAAGAAAGCGGATCAGAAAACGGGGAAAGCAGTCCTTACATTTGCGGTGGCGGAATGCGGGGAATACCACAGCCTTGGAAAATACTATGAGGGCATTCAGACATTGGAGGAAGCGGTCAGCGTTTACCAGCAGATACCGCCGGAGCGCATGAACGGCATTCCTGCCATTGGAATCAATCTCCATGTAATGGGAACGGATAAGATGGAGGACGTGCAGGCGGACATACTCTCCGGTGATGAGATAGACACAGGTTTTATCAGACTGATATCGGAACTTTGCGGGAATCCGGAAGTGCGGGAGGCGGTAAAGGCGATAATCAGGAGGTTTTAGGATAAAGAAGTCATAGATTATTAAATCCAAAGCGCAGACTGGAAGAAAAAGCGTTGGAGCCGGATATGGCAGGGAGGAGAGAAAACGCTGCAATCCTCACAAAATCAATGAAATTCCAACTATGCCCGGGCTGGATTTCAAAAAAATCTGATTGATTTAGCCGGGATTTCGGGGTATAATGGCATTGAGGTCATATACCTTTTGGGAATGGCTTTTGCGTTTCCTACCATATGAAAAGGAGGTTTATGGCTGATGGATGCGGAAATAAAGAATGCGGTCAGCGCAACAGACTAGGACGCACAGTATGATGATAAGGCAAAACGCCTGTTGGGAAATAAGATCATTCTGGCGCATATCCTGGTAAAGACAGTTGATGAGTTCCGGGGAATGAACCCGAAAGATGTGGTATCTTATATTGAGGGAGAGCCATTTATCAGCGTGGTTCCGGTAGAGCCGGGGCTGACCAATAAT
>CAJTVK010000163.1 GCA_910579645.1 uncultured Lachnospiraceae bacterium
AAAAGTGCACGGAAAACCGGGACAGGCGCTCCCGCTGCCGCCGTCCCGCAAAAAATTCCTCCCGTGCGTCCGCCTCTCAAAACAACATTCAGGCTTCCCTGTTACGTCAGCCCACCGATTCTCCGGCTCATTGCCCGCCGGAATAGAACATCACCACCGGTGTCCCCACTTCCGCCATGTCATACAATTTACTCATGGCATCATAGGGCGTATTGATACAGCCGTGGGAACCGCCGGTTTTATATATCTCACCGCCGTATTCACTGCGCCAGGCAGCATCATGGATGCCGATATTCCCTTTTACGGGCATCCAGAAGCTGACATGGGATGCATAGCCGGGACCTGTCAGGACTCGGTTGCGTGCTTTACCGTATACAAAATTCACCCCTTCCGGAGTCCCCATCCGCCGTCCGGTATTCCCGGTAACGATAGGAGTCTCCACCTCCAGCCTGCCGTCCAGATAATAATACATCATCTGCTCCGTCATATCCACTTCGATATAAGTATCGCCGATATCATCCTTGCCCTCTTCCCAGCCCTTTTGCAGGTAAACAGGCTCCCTGACTTCCTCGGCTCTCTCCCGGAAGGCCCGTTTCAGATATTCCTTCTCTGCTTCCCGGTCTATTTTATTCCCATAAGTGCCGCCCTCTACGGTTATGGTTTCCCCCTTGGTGGTCCGAAAAGACCGGACGCTTCCCAGCGTATCATATTCGTCCGCCAGCGTTTCCACAAACTCGTCGATTTTACTGTCCTCCGGCAGCAGCCTGCCCTGCTCGTCCGTCAGGAAACTTCCGTTTTCATCCGTTGCTATCCAGTTACAGACCACGGAAGCATCTACCGGTACTTCTTCCTCCCCAAAACGATACACGATGCGGCAGTCCTGAAATTCTTTCAGCCGTTCCCACTGCTCCAGTTTCCGCTCCATTTCTTCACTGTAAGGCAAATCACCATAACAGCCGCTTTCCGCCAAATCAATCCGGGGGGCAAAAGCAGACAAAGCGATTTCCACCGCTGTCTGCGCTTCCTGTTTATTCAGTACGTTCTTGCGTTCATCCTCCAGCACATACCCGTTTTCCGTCTTGCAAATCTCCACGCCCCGGTCTTTTTCTGTCCGCGGATCCGCATAGTCGGGGATTTTTTCCAACGCTGCCGAAACTTTCTCCGTATCAAAAGAAATCACCGGCACCAACTGTTTTTCCTTGGCAGAAAACAGGTTCCTCCACCACTGATATGGATCCTGCTCTTCCAGGTAATCCCACAGCGATTCCCTGAAGTCAAAGGCATAGCCGATATCCTCTGCCGCTATCAGATAGGGAGTTCCCTGTCTGTCGTATACCGTAATCCCTTCATAAGCACAGTTCCCTAAGAGTTCCTGATTCACTTCCTCCACCGATTTTCCGGTACAGTAAATGCCGTTGATCCATGTGCCGTAACTGAAGCCGTTCTTATAATATTCCGAAAGCCCGATATAAATGCCAAGCAGCAGGACGGATGCCAATACCGCAGGCACCAAAATCAATGCCGCCTTATGCCGCCCCGATTTTATCTTCCTCCCGCCGCTCTCTTTTCCCTCTGCGGTGTGATTCACGCTGTGGTTAGCTGCCGCGCCGTGCCTGTCGGCTGCCGCCATGCCGGAATCCGTCGTGCCGGTACCTGACATGCCCGGCTTCTGCATACCGATACCCGCCGCACCGGCTTCCTCCATCTCCTGCCATTCCCAACTGCCCGGCAGTGCGCCAATTTCCGGCTCTTCCTCATCCAATTCGACAATAACAAGCTCCTGCTTTCGGAGTCTCCGCATGCTCCGGAACCGTCTCCTGCTTTTTCTGCTCTGTCTGTTTTTTCTCTCGATTTCCGTTTTTTCTTCCCGACCGGTTATCTTTTCGTCTTTTTTCATTTTTCCTTATTCATATCTGTTTCGTCAAATGCTTCGCTGATGGGCGCCCCCGCCGGAACCATAGGAAATACCTTGTCGTCCTCGGGAATCACACATTCAATCAGTACCGGTGCTTTCAAAGCAAGCGCTTTTTCAATCGCCGGAGCCACTTCCTCCTTTGCCGTCACTTTGATTGCCTCGCAGCCCAGCCCTTCCGCTACTTTGCAGAAATCCACTTTGTCGTTCAGCACGGTCTGGGAATATCTCTGCCCGTAAAACAAGGTCTGCCACTGCCGTACCATGCCCAGCACATGATTGTTTATGACAATCTGAATAATCGGGATATTATACCTGCTGGCTGTGGCCAGTTCGTTCATATTCATGCGGAAGCATCCGTCTCCTGCAATATTGACGCAGACTTTCTCCGGTTTTCCCATTTTTGCGCCGATGCAGGCTCCTAAACCGTAGCCCATGGTTCCAAGCCCGCCGGAACTTAAAAATGTCCTTGGGCTGGAATATTTATAGTACTGTGCCGCCCACATCTGATGCTGCCCCACATCCGTAGTCACAATTGCCCGTCCTTTTGTGATACGGTCCAGTTCTTCTATGACATAAGGGCAGGAAAGTCCGTTTCCGTCATAGTTCAGCGGATATTTCTCCTTTAACTCCTGAATATGCGCTACCCACTCTTTATGTTCCAGCTGAGGCAGTTTATCATTCAGAACCGTCAGGATTTCCTTCAGATCGCCTACAACGGAAGCATCGGTACGGATGTTTTTATTGATTTCCGCCGCATCGATATCAATATGCAGCACTTTTGCATTGCTTGCAAACTTTCCCGGATTTCCCACTACCCGGTCGGAAAATCTTGCTCCCAAGGCCACCAACAAATCACATTCGCTGACTCCGAAGTTAGAAGTCTTTGTGCCATGCATGCCGATCATTCCGGTATAAAGCGCATCATGGCCGTCAAATGCCCCTTTCCCCATCAAGGTATCGCAGACCGGCGCGTCCAGCTTCCTGGCAAAAGCCGTCACCTCTTCCGCCGCCTCCGAGATGACGGCCCCGCCGCCCACATAGACAAAAGGCTTCTCCGCTGCCCGTATCAGTTCCAATGCCTTGTCAATATCCGCCTCCGTATATTTTCTCACCTTAGGTTCGGTTTCCGGCTCTTTCCGTACATACTCACAGCTGTTTGCCGTCACATCTTTCGTAATGTCTACCAGCACCGGCCCCGGCCGGCCGCTTCTTGCTATTTTGAACGCCTTGCGCAGCGTTTCCGCCAGTATGTTCACATCTTTCACAATATAGCCATGCTTCGTAATCGGCATGGTCACGCCGGCTATATCTACCTCCTGGAACGAATCTTTCCCTAGCAGAGGAAGGTTCACATTGCAGGTAATGGCCACCATCGGCACGGAATCCATATATGCCGTGGCAATGCCCGTCACCAGATTGGTCGCCCCCGGCCCGCTGGTGGCCAGACAGACACCTACTTTTCCGGTGGCTCTTGCATATCCGTCCGCCGCATGGGCAGCCCCCTGCTCATGGGACGTTAAAATATGGGTAATTTCACTGCTATGCTTATATAGGGCATCATATACGTTTAAAATCGTTCCTCCCGGATAACCGAACACCGTATCCACGCCCTGCTCCTTCAAACATTCTACTACTATTTCCGCGCCTGTCAGCTGCATTGTCCTTTCCTCCTCGCTTCCTCCTTCAGGCAGATGCCAAGTCTCTCTGTCCCCTCTTGCCGCAATGGGGCTCTCCGAAATTACTGCCGCAAAACCCGGCACAAAGAGACCTTGCGCTCCCTGCCATATTCCTTCCGTATATTCTTTATCTTTCCGGCACTTCCAGAATAGCCCCCCTGTTGCCGCTGGTCACCAATTCCCGGTAACGTGCCAGATAGCCCGTAGTCACTTCCGGCTCCCTAGGCTGCCATTTCTCTCTGCGCTCCCGGAGTTCTTCCTCCGATACTTTCATCTGTATCGTATTCTCCGGTATATTGATACAAATGATATCTCCTTCCTCCACCAATGCAATGGGGCCGCCCACTGCCGCCTCCGGCGATACATGGCCGATGGAAGCCCCTCTGGATGCGCCCGAAAAACGTCCGTCCGTAATCAGTGCCACACTGGCTCCCAAGCCCATTCCCGCTATGGCCGAGGTGGGATTCAGCATCTCCCTCATGCCCGGCCCGCCTTTCGGGCCTTCATAGCGGATGACAACCACATCCCCGGCCACGATTTTCCCGCCTTTGATTGCCTTGATGGCATCTTCTTCACAGTCAAATACCCTTGCCGGCCCTTCATGCACCATCATCTCAGGCACCACCGCCGAACGTTTCACTACACAGGAATCCGGTGCCAGATTGCCTTTCAGCACCGCAATGCCGCCGGTTTCACTATACGGGTTCTCAATGGGACGGATGACTTCCGGGTTCTTATTGACACATCCCGCAATGTTCTCGCCTACCGTCTGCCCCGTCACCGTCATCAGATCCGTATATAGCAAATTCTTTTTATTCAGTTCATTCATAACCGCATAAATGCCGCCCGCCTCGTTCAGATCCTCCATATATGTGGGGCCTGCCGGTGCCAGATGGCAGAGGTTTGGCGTTTCCGCGGAAAGCCTGTTTGCCACTTCCAAATCCAGATTCACCCCTGCTTCATGGGCAATTGCCGGAAGATGAAGCATGGAGTTGGTAGAACAGCCCAGCGCCATATCCATGCGCAGGGCATTGAGGAACGCTTTCTCCGTCATAATATCCCTAGGCTTGATATCCTTCTCCACTAATTCCATAATTTTCATGCCGGCATGCTTTGCCAGACGGATGCGTTCCGAATATACCGCAGGAATCGTGCCGTTCCCTTTCAGTCCCATGCCCAAAGCCTCCGTCAGGCAGTTCATGGAATTTGCCGTATACATGCCGGAGCAGGAGCCGCAGGTAGGGCATACTTTTTCTTCGAATTCGCACAGTTCCTCCATGCTCATAGTTCCCGCCGCCACGCTGCCCACTGCCTCAAACATGGAAGAAAGGCTTCTTTTCTCCCCTTTCACATGCCCTGCCAGCATAGGCCCTCCCGAACAGAAAATCGTGGGGATATTCAGCCGTGCCGCCGCCATCAGCAGACCCGGCACGTTCTTGTCACAGTTAGGCACCATGACCAGCCCGTCGAACCCATGTGCCAAGGCCATGCACTCCGTGCTGTCCGCAATCAAATCTCTGGTCACGAGGGAATATTTCATCCCGATATGCCCCATAGCAATGCCGTCGCAGACCGCAATGGCCGGGAAAACCACCGGCATGCCGCCTGCCATGGCCACCCCCAGCTTGACCGCTTCCACTATTTTATCCAAATTCATATGCCCCGGCACGATTTCATTATAAGAACTTACAATGCCGATCATCGGCCTCCTTCTCTCTTCCTCGGTATACCCTAAGGCATTGAACAGGCTCCTGTGCGGTGCCTGCTGCGTGCCTGTCTTTACGGAATCACTTCTCATTTTCCTCTCTCCTTCTCTGCCGTTTTACATCTGCGGCATGGTTTTTATGTTTCTGCCCGCTGCCGGCCTTACTCGCCCTGCAGGTTTTTCGGACATTATAAATGTCGCCCGCATGCAGTAAATGCTGCAAAATTCTCTATGCGCATGTGTGCATCCATTTATGGCAAGCGGCAAATATTTTTGCCGTTTACTATAAGTTCCCTATATCATCCTTTCACATATACAATATATTCTTCGTTTTCATATAAAATCTCCATCCCGCTTATATACTCCCACGGAATAGAATCATAACTCTGATAAAACTCCCACCGGTAAGCTTCCGGCTGCTCCATTTCCCGGTGAAGCAAAACCAAATCCGCCCCTTCTATCTGCCGGTTCCCGCACTCCAAGCCGTAACGGAACTTCAGCAGATACTGTTGGTGGCAGTCCGTCACGCAAAGGACTTCCCTTTCCGCCACGGCGGCATGCTCCAAGGCATCTTTTGCATAATATTCCGTCATGCCGTACTCCTTATTATAGTCCCTGGATAACAGCAATGCAAGTGCGGACAGCCCGGATACCGCTGCCAGTATTTTCAGTTTCCCGTCTTTCACGCTTACGGAAAAACGTCCCGTTCCCTTCCGAAAGCCATTCCCGCGGGGTTCCGGCCGCCTCTCCCATGCTTTCCTTCCCCATCCGGCCACCCCCTGAAGCATCACGGAAAACAACAGTGCCAACGGAATGCCCATATAGGAAAATACCCGGAAATACGGCAGTTTACACTGCACTGCCAAAATGACCGGCGTACATACCGCCATGCCCGTGAGCAAAACGGCAAGAAAAACCTGCTCCTGCCTGCCCTGCCCGCGGCCATGCCGGTAAGCACGGATTCCGGCCGCCCCGATGCCTATGGTGCCCACGGTTATGACAGCCATAAGCAGCAGCCCGCCGTTGGAATAAAAGTAATTCAGCAGAGAACGCAGCCATATGGCAAAGGCGGTAAAATACCCTTCCCGTTCCACACTCTGTATATAAGGAGTGGCCAGCATATAATCAATCCCTGTTTTCATAGCCTGAAAAGGCGCCGACAGAATAATGGACACATGCCCTCTTCCGTAGAAAGTGCCCCCTTCCGTTTTGCTCAGCAAATTGGAACCGATTGCCAGCCAGATGACCGCGTACAGAAGGAACGTATGCCATGCCGCTGCCGCACTGGCCGCAATCAGCCGCAGCAGCTTCTTTGTCTTCCGGTATATAAGCAGGAACAGCCCTCCGATGACGCATACCGGCAATACCCAGTAAACACTGCTTGGCAGCACATACAGCCCCAGCGTCAGTGACAGCGAAAATATCACCTGATATTTTATCTCGACCCGCCATCCCTTTTCCTGCCCAAGCCCAATCTGCTGCAGCATCAGAATTGCCGTCAGACAGCAGCAGGCCGCCAGCGTGTACCCTCTTCCCTGCACCGCCAGCTGATTCACCAGATTCATGCAGGAATATAACGCCACGCAGACAAAGCTCCATCCCCGGCTCAGATGTCTCTTTCCCACCTTATACAGCAGGACAAGATTGGCCAATGCGCATAGATAAGAAATCCCCCGCAGGCCTATGTAAGGATTGCCGAACCGGTCCAGAACGGCAGACAGCACGGAATATCCCACATGATTATTGGGCAGAGGCCAATGGATGGCCGCATATACCGGCCCCCTGCTGATAAAATAATAATAAGTATATAATTCATCGTACCATGGTGTCAAGGCAAACATCCTGACGCCATAGTATACTGCCATCCAAAGGAACCAAAGCGCAAAAAGGCAGTTTTCCCTATCCCGGAACTTTTCCCCTATCTTCTTTGCCCTCATCTCTTCCTACCGGATTCTTTCCGCCAGCAGGTCGCCCATGCGGGAACAGGAAACCTGTTCGCATCCTGCCGACATAATATCTCCGGTTCGGTAGCCTTCCTTCAGCACTTCCTTTACCGCCGCCTCTATGGCATCCGCTTCCTTATCCAAATCAAAAGAATATCGGAGCATCATGGCTGCCGACAGCACGGTGGCGATGGGATTGGCAATATCCTTCCCCGCAATATCCGGCGCGGAACCATGGCTTGGTTCATACAAGCCGAATTTAGTGTCATTCAGCGAAGCCGAAGCCAGCATCCCGATCGAACCGGTCACCATGCTTGCCTCGTCGGAAAGAATATCCCCGAACATATTCTCCGTCAGGATTACGTCAAACTGCGCCGGATCCTTTACCAGCTGCATGGCACAGTTATCCACCAGCATATGCTCCAAGGCAACTTCCGGATAATCTTTGGCCACTTCTTCCACCACGCTTCTCCAAAGCCTGGAGGAATCCAAAACATTGGCCTTATCCACGCTGGTCACTTTCTTCCTCCTTTTCCTGGCAATGTCAAAGCCTTTCACCGCAATGCGGCGGATTTCCTTTTCATCGTAGGTCAGGGTATCCACCGCTTTCCTTACCCCGTTCTCCTCCACCGTCCTGCGTTCCCCAAAGTACAGCCCTCCTGTCAGTTCCCGCATAATCAGCAGGTCAAAGCCTTTTCCGCTGATTTCCGGTTTCAGCGGGCAGGCTTCCGCCAATTCCTCATACAGCACTGCCGGACGCAGATTGGCAAACAGATTCAAGGCTTTCCGTATGGCAAGCAGCCCTGCTTCCGGCCTTAAATCAGGGGGCAGCTTATACCATGGGGAAGTGGTGGTATCCCCGCCGATAGAGCCCATCAGCACCGCATCGGCAGCTTTTGCCGTCTCTATCGCTTCCTCCGTCAGCGGAACCCCATGCACGTCAATAGATGCCCCACCCATCAGAATATCCGTATATTTTATTTGATGCCCATAGCATTCCGCTGCCTTATCCAATACCTTTTTTGCTTCCCGGACGATTTCCGGCCCGATGCCGTCCCCCGGAATGCATGTAATATTCAGCTCCATATCTCATCTCACTCCCTTAGATTTTTAAATACGCATCTTCTCTTTCTTACAGTACAGCACAAAAGCCTGCTTTTACTATCATATATGATTACGGGGCAAAATTCAAGTGGTTTGCCACGGAAATCAATTCCGGGGTAACAGTTCAGCCTGAGTGTTGTGTTGGGAGGCGGACACACGGGAGGGATTTTTTTGCG